>DATFQY010000173.1:0-15722 GCA_035263845.1 Thermoanaerobaculia bacterium
CGGAACATCCAGGCGACCCCGACGCCGAGCAGGTAGAGCAGGATCATCGGGACGGCGAAGACGCACTGCGTCGCCACGTCCGGCGTCGGCGTGATGACCGCCGCGATGATGAAGATGACGAGCACCGCGTACTTGAACTTCGCCAGCAGCCACCGCTCCGAGACGACCCCCATCCGGGCGAGGAAGAAGATCAGGATCGGCATCTCGAAGCAGAGGCCCAGGCCGAGGATGATCTTGATCGCCGTGCCCAGGTACTCGTTGATCGTGATCACGGCGTTGAAGTTCTTTCCGACCCCGATGAGGAACCCCACCACCAGCGGGAAGGCCTCGTAGTACCCGAAGGCGCAGCCGCAGAGGAAGAAGAAGACCCCGGCGAAGATGAATGGAAAGACGTACCGTTTTTCCTTGCGGTAGAGGGCCGGCGCGACGAAGAGCCACACCTGGGACAGGATGACCGGAGACGCGAGGATCATCCCCGCGAACAGCGCCACCCGGAAGTACATCAGGAATGGCTCGGTCAGCGTCGTGTAAGAAAGGTTCTGACCGGGCGGAAGCACCTTGCGCACCGGAGCGGCCAGGAACTCGAAGAGCTGTGGCGCCCAGTTCCAGCACACGAGGAACGCCACGAACGTGGCGATCAACGAGACGATCAGCCGCTTGCGGAATTCCTCCAGGTGCTCGAAGAACCCCATCCGGGCGAGCTCTTCCTCGCCCTCCGGCGGCGGCTGGGGGGGACGGCCGGGGAGAAACCGGCTCAAGAGGGCTCGATCGGGCGCGAATCGGGCGCGTTCGCCGCGGCCGCCGGCGCGGCAGGCGGAGCCTGCTGGGTCGCCGGGGCCTCCGGGGCCGCCGGCGGGGCGGCGGCGGGCGCAGGGCCTCCCTCGGCGGCGTAGCCCGACGCCGTGGAGACGGTCTCCTCCACGCTCTTCCTGGCCCCCGTAAACTGCTCCTTCACGGCCGTGGCCTCGTGCTTGCCCTGTTCGATCTCCTGTTCGATCGTCCGCTTCAGGTCGTCCGAGGCCCGCTTGAACTCCGCCAGCCCCTTCCCGATGGACTTGCCGATCTCGGGGAGCTTCTTTGGCCCGAAAACCAGCAGGGCCACGATGAAAATCAAGATCAATTCGGGCATTCCGATGGAGCCGAACATGTTTCCTCCGGCGTGGGATTGTACCTCCCGCCCTTAGGTGCAGACGAAACCGAGCGGGCTACCGTTCCGTAAATTGACATGTCACAATGCGATCTTTAGGAGGATCCCCTTGAGCCAGCCGCGTTCTCGCCTTCTTCTCGTCCTGAGTCTCCTCGTGGCCGCCACCCTGGTCGGGGGCGCGCTGGGCGAAAAACTGCCGGCCTCCGAGAGGGAGACCCCCTCCCTCGACGAGTACGCCGACATCCTGACGACCCTCTCCGACTGGGCCCCCGAGCCCGTTTCGCCGGAGAAGATCGTCTACGCCTCGATCCACGGGATGCTGGCCAGGCTCGACCCCCACACGGCCTTCCTGGAGCCGGACGACTACGCCGCCATGCGGGAGAAGCAGCACGGGTCGTTCTACGGGCTGGGCATCCAGATCCAGAAGCGCATGGGCAAGATCACGGTCATCGCGCCCATGGAAGGCACCCCGGCGTACAAGCTCGGCATCCGGGCCGGCGACATCATCACCCACATCGAGGACGAGGAGATCAAGGAGGACGCCTCCACCGACGACGTCGTCCGCAAGCTCCGCGGTCCCAAGGGCACCCAGGTCACGATCACCATCCGCCGCGCCGGCATCGACGAGCCGATCCGGATGACGATCACCCGCGCGGAGATCCCGACGCTGGCCGTCCCCTACGCCTTCATGATCGCGCCGGACACCGGCTACATCTTCCTGCGGGACTTCACCCACACCTCCAGCCGCGAGCTGACCGCCGCCATCGACAAGCTCGACAAGCAGGGCATGAAAAAGCTGATGCTCGACCTGCGCGGCAACCCGGGCGGCGTCCTCGACCAGGCCGTGGACATCGCCGACATTTTCCTGCCCAAGGGCGCCAAGGTCGTCTACACGCGCGGCCGAACGAGCTCTTCGGCGCAGGACTTCTTCGCGCCGGGCGACGGGCAGAGCTTCAACAAGCCCCTCGTCGTCCTCGTCAACCGCGGCTCCGCCTCCGCCTCAGAGATCGTGGCGGGCGCCATCCAGGACCACGACCGCGGCCTGATCATCGGCCAGCGCACGTGGGGCAAGGGCCTCGTCCAGAGCGTCTACACGCTCCCCTACGGTGCGGGGCTCGCCCTGACGACGGCCCGTTACTACACGCCGTCGGGCCGCTGGATCCAGAGGGACTACAGCGACCTGCTCGCCTACGTGAACCCGGACGATCCCGACAACCCGGACAAGCAGACGACCGAGGCCCCGAAGACCGGCCAGCCCTTCTACACCGACGCGGGCCGGGTCGTCTTCGCGGCCGGCGGCATCACGCCGGACGTTCTCGTCAAGAACAACTTCGACTCGAAGCTCGTCACGCAGCTGCTGGCCCGCAACATGTTCTTCAACTTCGCGGTCCAGTACCTGCCCAAGCACCCGGATCTGAAGCCCGATGCGGCCGTGACCCCGGCGCTGCGCGAGGACTTCTTCAAGTTCGCCGAGGCCTCGAACTTCTCCTCGGCCGACGAGCTCGAGCGGCAGTGGAACGCGGAGCCGAACAAGAACCTCCTCGATCTCGCGTTGAAGATCGATTTCTCCAACGTGAAGTCGGGACTGGAGTCGGGGTGGAAAGTCCGCGCCACGGGCGACGCCCAGGTCCAGAAGGCCATGACGATGTTCGACGAGGCGGCCCGCATCGCCGCCCTCCCGAAGAAGCCCAACCCGGCCGCGGCAGCGAAGACCCTGTAGCTCGGGACTCGGGACTCGACGCCCTCAGGGGTACGAAGGGCCGATCCCTCCGACCCTCCGCGGGTGCCGGGCTAGAAGGCGGCGGTGTCGGCGACGCTGGCGAGCTGGCCGGAAGGGTTGAAATAGGTCCTCACCGCGCCCGTCAGGGTGTCGGTGATCGTGATGGTGAACTCGACGTTGGAGAGGGCGCCGAAGAAGACCCAGAACTTGCCGTTGACGGCGCGGCCGTCCACGACCTTGATGACCAGCTCGATGTTGTTCGCCGTGAAGAACCACATGTAGCCGGTGTCTCCCGTAAGCGAAACCGCGTTGCCGTTGCCGCTCGTGCCCTGGGCGGGGACGCGCCAGGTGACCTGGACCCGGAACCGGCCGGCGTTCAGGCACAGGGTCGTCCCGTTGGGCACGCAGACGGGCGCCGGCGCGGAGACGTTGAACGTCTTGGTGTACTCGTTGTCGAGCTCGTTGGACTCCGCGATGCTCCCCTGCGAGTCGGCGACGAGCCGCAGCGTGTGCGTCCCGGCCGAGAGTGTCCCAAGCGGGTAGTCATCGGCGTGGGTGTAGAAGCCGGCGTTCAACGGCGGGTCCGTGAACCAGGAGTTCTTCAGAGAGCCGTCGAGGTAGAGATCGGAGAAGAAACGCGACGCTGTCGGCCCCGCTCCCCCGTTCCCGACGGCCCAGGAGACATAGAGACTGTCCGAAGTCGTCAGCGACGTGCCGTCGATCCTGGACCCCGGCGTTCGGGTGACGACGATCTTGTCGGACCAACCCGTGGGCATGACGGGAAAGAGGTTTGGCAGAGCTGACGCGCCAACCTGGATCGTCTTGGTGTAGTCGTTGTCGTTCTCGTTGGACTCGGCGATGACCCCGGTCGGGTCCGCCGAGATCCGCACGGTGTGGCTGCCCGACGAGAGCGAACCGATGAAGTAGTCCTGGACTCCCACGAAGAAGTTCGGATTGACCGGGGGATCGGCAAAGAAACGCTGCAAGAAGACGCCGTCGACGTAGAGGTCCACGAAGAACCGCACCGCGGTCGCGGCGTCGCCCAGGTTGGCGACGGCGAAGGAGACGTAGAGGCTGTCCGACGGGGTCAGGGAGGAGCTGTCGATATAGATCCCGGGCGTCCTCGAAACGACGATCTTGTCGGACCAGGTGCTCGGCTTGAACGGCGTGAGGTTTGGAGCGGCCAGCGTCGAATCCGTCCGCTCGATCCTCGTGCCCGCGCCGGCCGCTGCGCCGGAGAGGGGCCGAAGCGGAAGCGTCCCGTCGCCGCCCGCGCTGCTCGACAGCGCCGGCGGCTCCGGCGTCCTCAGGCCCGGGAAGGCGCTGGTGTCGGCGACGCTCGCGAGCTGCCCGCTCGGGTTGAAGTACGTCTTGACGGTCCCGGTCACCGTGTCGGTGACGGTGATCGTGAACTCCACGTTCGACAGCGCACCGTAGAAGACCCAGAACCGGTTGTTGACCGGCCGCCCGTCCACGACCTTGACGACGAGCTCGATGTTGTTCGAGCTGAAGAACCAGAAGTAGCCCGTGTCCCCGGTCAACGGAACGGCAACGCCGGAGCCGGAAGTCCCCTGCGCCGGGACGCGCCAGGTCACCTCGACCTTGAAGCGGCCGCCGTTCAAGCACAGCGTCCCGGCCGCCGCGACGCAGGGCCCCGTCCCGCCGCCCAGGTTGATCTTGTAGACGCCCCGGCCGTAGGTGCCCGCGTGAAGCTCGCCGGAGGCGGAGAACGCCAGCGCGTAGACCGGCGCCGCTGCCGGGAGCCCCTGGTTGAAGGAGAACCAGTCGGAGCTGCCGGCCGGGTTGCGAAAGACGCCCGCGTCGGTCCCGACGAAGAGGTCGTCGGGGTTGGCCGGGTTGAACGCCATGGACAGCACCGGGACGTCCGGCAGGTTCGAGGAGAGGTTCGTCCAGGTCGCTCCCGCGTCGGTCGTGTAGAAGACGTGGCGCGACGGCGCTCCGAGAAATCCTCCGAAGGTGACGTAGGCGCCACGGCCGTCGGCGGTGAACGGAACGATGCTGGTGACGATCGCGGCCGGAAGCCCCGTGAATCGCGGCGAGAACGTCGCGCCGCCGTCGGAGGAGAAGAAGACGCTGCCGGTGACCGTCCCGCCCCAGACGACCCCGTTGCCGTTGCCGACGGCGGCGATCGTCGTGAAGCGCGAGTTGGTGATCTTGTCGGCCGAGCGCGCGACCCACGCGTTGGGATCGGACCCGAGCGTGTTGTTGGCCCAGATCCGGTTGGTTCCGAGCAGCAGCACCGGGCCGGTCTGCGCGGCGACGGCCGGCGGATAGAACGACATCGTCTCGAGCGGCGAGCCTTTGTCGCAGTCCATCAGCGTGCCGCACGGCGTCGCCGAGTTGAAGGTCACGCCGCCGTCGCCGGAGTACGTGATGAAAGCATAGTAGTGGCCGGCCGCGACCTGGGCCGGGTTATCGCGGCGGAAGGCGTCGAACCCGCCGTCCCCGCTGGTGACGTCGTTCCAGAGCATCGAGCCGGCGTACCGGACGTTCCCGTTGTCCTGCGTCGCCCCGAGCAGGACCGACGCGTTGGTGGGATGCAGGTCCATCCGCTGGACCTGGGTCAGCGAGAGCGTGGCGTTCAAGTTCTGGAACGTCGCACCCGCGTCGGTCGTCTTGTAGAGGCCGCCGTCGTTGCCGAACAAGACCGTGTTGGGGCTCCCCGGCAGGATGAGCGCGGCGTGCTGGTCGGGATGGACCGGCTCGGGCCGCCCGTCGGTGTACTGGATCGTGATCTTGTTCCAGGTCTGGGCGCCGTCCACCGACTTGTAGAGATCGACCGAGCCGAAGTAGACGACCGAGGGATTGCTCGGATGCGGAACGATGAAGTGGTCGTAGTCGCACTGGTTGTTGTCGGAGGGGCACATCCCGGCGTGCACATTCTCCTTCGTCCAGGTGGCGCCGGCGTCGGAGGAGTAGTAGATCCCGGCGCCGGTCCCCGCGTGGGAGTGAGCGTCGTCCACCACCGAGGCGTAGAGGGCGGCGGGGCTCGTGCGGGAGACGCCGATCCGGACGTTGCCGGCCGTCGTAACCGGCGTCAGCACCGAGCTCCAGGTCTGCCCGGAGTTCGTCGAGACGTAGACGCCCCCGGCCGGGCAGATGGTGCAGTCGTTGTTGGACGCGGCCATGTAGAGCCGCGTCGGATCGTTCGGGTCCTGGGCCAGGTCGGTCACCTGGTGGCCGTAGACGCGCGTGAAGGTCGCGCCGCCGTTGGTCGAGCGGTAGATCCCGCCGAGGAAGCGGCCGTCGCCGGCGATGTCCAGGTACTGGTAGAGGCCGACGACCACGTTCTGCGGGTTGGTGGAGTCCACGACGACCCGCGACACGATCGCGTTGTCCGGGAGGTTCGTGTCCACTCGGGACCAGGTCTCGCCGCCGTCGGTGGACTTGAGCAGCCCCGCGCCGAGGTAAGTGCCGAGAGACCGCGACGCCGTTCCCTCCAGGTGCGCCTCGTCCACCTCGCCGGTGGAGGCGAAGACGATGGAGGGGTTGGAGGCCGACCACGAGATCGAGCTCGTCGCCTGGGACGGCGCGTTGTCGGAGACCGGCTTCCAGGTCGCGCCGGCGTCGGAGGATTTCCAGATCCCTCCGGTCGCCGCTCCGATCAGGAGGATCGACGGATTCGACGGGTGCACCGCCAGGGCGTCGATCCGGCCCGACACGGTCCCCCAGTTGCGGTCCGAGCCGGTCTTGGACTGGATCGGCTGCGGCCCCAGCGACTGCCACGACGCCGCCGGCGCCTCGAGGGTGCGAAGCCCGGTGCCCGGGGACCTCATCGAGACGTCCACCGGCACCCGGCTCGCTTCCTTCAGCGCGCGCTGCCGGTTGGCCGAAAGCACTTTCCCGGACTCGTCCCGCCGGAAGTCCGCGTTCCACTCGTGTCTCTTCCGCGGCAGGTCCCGCTGCGTCTCTTCCTGGGCGAAGCCCGGCCAAGCCGCCACGAGGAGTCCCGCGGATAGGAACGCCAGCTTTCGCCGGGGCCGCGACCGGACCGGAGAAGTCATGTCTTGTGCCTGCTAGGTAAGCGGAATTCTAGCAGACTGGGGACCAAGCCCCTCCCGGCCGCCGCGGGCCGAGCACCCCGAGATCCTTCGCCGCTTCGCTTTGCTCAGGATGACCGGGGCGGCTTCGCTGCCGCGGTCACTTCTTCGTGCCCGTGTTGTTGAAGACCGTGAACTTGCGCCGCCCGATCTCGGTTCGGAACGAGGGGCGCCCGGTTACCGGGTTGGCGGTGTCCACGGCGTAGACGACGAAGTCGTGCTGCCCGTCCGTGTAGTTCCCGGAGTCGAAGGTGAACGCCCATCCAACGAAGGCGGAGGGACCGGGCGTCAGCGGCGTGGCCGGGACGCGGTAGTCGTTGGCCGGCACGTCGGCACGGGCGATCAGGGGCGCGAAGATGATTCCGACGACCTGGCCGTCGATATCCGTCTCGATCCGCTGGATCCCGTTTACCCACGAGGCCTGCCCGCCGTTGTCCGGGTCGAAGGCCCACCCCGAGAAGGTCGTGACTCCCTTGACGGACTGGCCCTGCGTCGGGAAATCGATGTAACCGATCGCCGGGGTGTCGTCGAACTTTCCGCTGTCACACACGACGTCCACGGAGATGGCCGCGATCTGGGTCACGGTCTCCTTCTCGTCGCCGACGCGGATCGAGAGCGTGTGCTTGCCGCCGGTCGTGAAGCCGCCGACGGTCGGGTTGCCGAGGCTGTCCGGAAGGACGATCGCGAAGAGCCCGTTGCCCGAGTCCGGCACCAGCGTGAAGAGGAAGGCGAACCCGGAGTTGTCGGCGTTGACGTACCCGGGGTACGCCCGGGCGACGTCGGGCCGGTTGACGCCGTAGCAGTTGGCGAAGACTTTGCCGGTTCGCACGCAGTCCCGGCGCGAGTTGGCGAGGATCTCCCCGTCGATCAGGACCTCGACGTAGGAAACCTGGCCGCGGTCCTCGCGGGCGCCGACGTCCAACGCCCAGCCGGAGACGATGTTCTTGTAGTACGACACGGGCACCGACAACCCGTCCTGCGAAGTCTGGAAGCACGGCTCGGGACAGGAGGCGGAATCCACGAAGGGGTTGGCGGAGGAGCAGACGATCGAGGCCTTGTCCAGCGGCGTGTCGAGGTACCCGAAGGGCGCCAGGTTCGGGCCGACGTTGTTGATCACGACCCGGCGGACGCCCAGGACGTTGGACGCGCCCTGCCCGTCGAAGGCCCGGACGGAGATGGTGTGCACGCCGTTGACGAAGGCGGTCGTGTCGATGTTGGCCACGAACCCGGAGTTGAAGGAGTTGGAAACGTCGGGAAAGAGCGCGAAGACGTCGGGACGCGGCAGGCCGTACCGGGCGCTCCCGACGCCCCCCGTGCCGACCGCCCCGGCGACGACGCTCCCGTCCACCAGGAAGTCGATGTGGTCGATCGTCCCGGAGTCATCCGCGGCCCAGCCGGTCACCGGGAAGGACCCGGAAAGCTCGACGCCGTCCGAGGACGGGGAGTCGAGCGCTCCGAAGGGCGCGCCGTTGGTGTTGGCGCTGGAGACGGCGACGCTGACGGTGGCGATGTCGATGGTCTGGGTGTTGCCGGTCTCGGTGACCCGGATCGTCACGAGGTGCGGGCCGCTCGAGAGGGTCCGCGTGTTCAGCGAGGTCGCGAAGCCCGGGTCGTGCGTCGGGCTCGAGGCGTACTGCGGGAAGAGGGCGATGACGTCCGGCCGGGGGATGTTGATCTGGGCCCGGCTCCGGAAGGCGCCGTCCACGAACAGCTCGACCTTGTCCACTCCCGCGAAGTCCAGGACGTAGCCGGAAACGGGGATGACCCCCGAGACGACCTGTCCGGCGGAGGGAGTTTCGAGGGCGCCGATGGGGCCCGCGGCGGCAGCGCTGGCCGTCAGCCCGGCGGCGAAGACGACAGAACCGAGTAGCCAGGAAGAGAACCTGGACATGCGCGATCCTCCCGAAAATGTAAGAAGAGAATGGGGAAGATGGGCCGGAAAGTCAAGCGTGCTAGGAACTTCGCCTCATTTTTTTCGGCCGAAAAGGGCCGCCAGAATGTTAAAAGACCGGTCAGAAACTCTTTCACAGCCAAGAGATGAAGTCGCACACGCTCAAGATCGTCGTCTCGCTCGCGCTCACCGCGGTCCTGCTCTACTTCTTCTTCAGGGGGGCCGACATCGGGGCCACCCGGGACGCGATCCTCGGGGCCTCGCCGGGGTGGCTCGCCGCGAGCGTCCTGGTGGGCCTCCTGACCTTCTTTCTCCGCGCGGTGCGCTGGATCTGGATCCTCAGGCCCGTCGGCCGGGTCGGAGTCGGCCCGGCCTTCGCCGCGACCGCGGCCGGCTTCGCCGCCAACAACCTGCCCGGGAAAGTCGGCGAAGTGCTGCGCCCCTACCTTCTCTCCCGGTCGGAGAAGCTCCCGTTCTCGCCGCTCCTCGCCTCGATCCTTCTCGAGCGAGTCTTCGACGGCGCCTCGGTGATCTTCTTCTTCCTGCTCGCGATGGCCTCCGGGGTCACGAAGTCCGGAGGCGCCGCGCGCATCCTCGCGCCGGCCGGCGTGCTGGCGATCATCATCGCCGTCGTCCTCTTCGCCGTCTTCCAGCGGGCGCGCACCGAGCTGTTCTTCGAGTTCTTCTGGCGGCGTCTTCCCGAGAAGCTCCAGCCGCGCGCCCGCGAGTTCGCCGCGACCTTCGTGGACGGGTTCGCCTCGCTGCGGAGCCCAGGGCTGCTCCTCGCGATCTCCGGCGGGTCGCTCGCGATGTGGCTCGTCATCAACATCCAGATCTGGTGCGTCCTGAAGGCCTTCTCGCTGGACCTGCCGCTCGCGGCCGCGTACGTCGTCACGGCTGCCGCCGTCCTCGGCCTGGCCGTGCCGACGCCCGGAGGCCTCGGCTCCTACCAGGTCGCCGTGCAGATCGCGCTGATGGACGTTTTCGGCGTGGAGCGCGCCGCCGCGACGTCGGTGGCCCTGGTCGCGTGGGCGACCTCCTTCGTGTTCATCACTGCCATCGGCCTGATCCTGCTGGTGGTCAACTCGAAGAAGTTCAACCTCCGAGGGATGCCGAAACCGGAAGAGCTGCCCTCGAAATGATGGACAATAGCCGCGTGGCCTTCGAGTTCCGAGCCCCGCGTCCCGAGTTCCCAACGGCATGAAATGCCCCTTCTGCGGAGGGCTGGACGACCGGGTCGTGGACTCCCGGGAGAGCCGCGAAGGCCAGGTCATCCGCCGCCGCCGGGAGTGCGCCGCATGCGGCCGCCGCTTCACTTCCTACGAGACCATCGAGGAGATCCCCTACGTCGTCGTCAAGAAGGATGGACGCCGCGAGCCTTTCGACCGCAGGAAGCTCCGCGGGGGGCTCGTGAAGGCTTGCGAGAAGCGGCCCGTCCCGCCCGCGAGGCTGGACGCGATCGTGGACGAGATCGAGACGCGCCTCCACGACAGCGAGGAGCGCGAGATGTCCACGGGGCAGATCGGGTCGCTCGTGATGGACCGGCTGCGGGACCTCGACAAGGTCGCCTACGTCCGCTTCGCCTCGGTGTACCGGAAGTTCGAGGACGTGGACGAGTTCTTCACGGAGCTGAAATCGCTGATCGGCCGCGCGGAGAAGACGACGTGAGGTTGCGATGAAGACCGTCACGAAGTTCTACGGGCCCTTAGTCGAGCTCTCCCGGCTCCAGAGCGAGCTGAACCGGCTCTTCTCGCTCTTCGTCGAGAACAACAAGGCGGCCTCCTCCGGCTCCTCGTGGGACCCGAACGTGGACCTGCTCGACGACGGCCAGAACGTCCGGGTGCTGATCGAGCTTCCGGGCGTCGAAGCCGAGGACGTCTCGATCACCGTCCGGGGGCGGGTCCTGACCGTCCGCGGGAACAAGAAGGGGCGGATCCGCTCGCGCGAGGGGATCCGATTCTTCTGCATGGAGCGCTACTTCGGCGCGTTCATCAAGTCCATCCCGCTGCCCGGGCCGGTCAACACGCACCGCGCCGCGACGAGAATGAAAGACGGGCTCCTGGAGGTCTCCTTCCCCCGCGTCAACGACCAGCGGGAGAAGGAGCTGAACATCGCGGTAACCTCCGTCGAGGAAGAGGAGTGAGATGGATTTTGAATTGTGAGTTGTGAGTTGTGAACAAGCGATGAGGAGTCCCTCCGTATTCATTCACCATTCACAATCCACCATTCACAATTGACTTATGGCTGAAGTCGAAGAAAAAGAGCGGGAAGTCGTCACGGAGCGGGGAGAAGATCTCCCGATCCCGGACATCCTGCCCGTCCTTCCGCTGAAGGACGTGGTGGTCTTCCCCTTCATCATCCTTCCCCTGTCGGTCTCCCGCGAGAAGTCCATCAACGCCGTAGACGCGGCGCTGGCCGAGCAGCGGATCATCATGCTCGTCGCCCAGCGCGACGCCCAGAACGAGACGCCGAAGCCCGAGGAGCTCTTCGCCGTCGGGACCGTCGCGGCGATCATGAGGATGCTGAAGCTGCCCGACGGGCGCATCCGGCTTCTCGTCCAGGGGCTGGCCCGCGCCCGCATCGACTCCTTCCTGGCCGAGGACCCGTTCCTGAAGGCCAAGATCACGCGCCTGGAGGAGCCGGGCGCCGCCAAGGAGCTGCCGCCCGAGCACGAGGCGCTCCTGCGCAGCGTCAAGCAGAACCTGGAGAAGTCCGTCTCCCTGGGAAAGAGCATCTCCCAGGAAGTCATGGTCATCGCTGCGAACCTGGACGACCCGGCGCGGCTGTCCGACCTCGCCGCCTCCAACCTGGACCTGAAGCTCGAGGACGCCCAGCGCATCCTCGAGTCCACGGATCCGATCGAGCGGCTGCGCCTGGTCAACGAGAGCCTGTCCAAGGAGATCACCGTCCTGACGATGCAGCAGGAGATCTCCACGCAGGCCCGCGGCGAGATGGACCGCTCGCAGCGCGAGTACTACCTGCGCCAGCAGCTGCGCGCCATCCAGCAGGAGCTCGGCGAGGGCGAGGAGATGTCCGAGGAGCTCGCCACGTTCCGCAAGACGATCGTGGAGAAGAAGATCCCGGCGGAGGCGGCGGCCGAGATCGAAAAGCAGATCAAGCGGCTCGAGAGGAGCCACCCCGATTCCGCCGAGACGTCGATCATCCGGACGTACCTGGACTGGATGACGGGGCTGCCCTGGGGGAACCTCTCCGAGGACTCGATCGACATCGACCGCGCCAGGAAGATCCTGGACGCCGACCACTACGACATCGAGAAGGTCAAGGAGCGTATCCTCGAGTACCTGGCCGTCCACGCCCTGAAGAAGACATTGAAGGGGCCGATCCTCTGCTTCGTGGGCCCGCCGGGCGTCGGCAAGACCTCGCTCGGCCGCTCCATCGCGACCGCGCTGGGGCGCAAGTTCGTCCGGCTGTCGCTCGGCGGCGTGCGCGACGAGGCGGAGATCCGCGGCCACCGCCGCACCTACGTCGGCGCGATGCCGGGACGGATCGTCCAGGGGATCCACCAGGCCGGGACCTCCAACCCGGTCTTCATGCTCGACGAGATCGACAAGCTCGGCGCGGACTACCGCGGCGACCCCTCCTCGGCCCTCCTTGAGGTGCTCGACCCCGAGCAGAACAACTCCTTTCGGGACCACTACCTGACGGTTCCCTACGACCTCTCCAGGGTCCTCTTCATCGCGACCGCCAACATCCTCGACCCGATCCAGCCGGCGTTCCTCGACCGGATGGAGGTCATCCGCCTCTCCGGCTACACGCTGGAGGAAAAGAAGGTCATCGCGAGGCGGCACTTGATCCCCAAGCAGCTCGAGGAGAACGGCCTGACCGACGCCAACATCGAGTTCACCGACGCGGGCGTCGAGAAGATTATCGAGGCCTACACGCGCGAGGCGGGACTCCGCAACCTCGAGCGCGAGATCGGCGCGATCTGCCGGAAGGTCGCGGTCTCCGTCGCGAAGGGCAAGACGCGCAAGTACCGCATCACGGGCCAGACCGTCGAGAAGATGCTAGGGCCCGTCAAGCACTTCTCCGACGAGCTCCTGAAGAAGGACCAGGTGGGGGTCGCGACCGGCCTCGCCTGGACCTCGACCGGCGGCGACATCCTCTTCGTCGAGGCGCTCGCCGTGCGCGGCAAGGGTTCGCTGCGGCTAACGGGACAGCTGGGCGACGTCATGAAGGAATCGGCGCAGGCCGCGATGTCCTACGCCCGCGCCCACGCGAGGGAACTGGCGATTCCGGAGGACTTCTTCGAGACGCGCGACGTCCACGTCCACGTCCCGGAGGGCTCGATCCCCAAGGACGGCCCCTCGGCCGGGATCACGATGGCGACGGCCATGATCTCCGCCTTCACGCACCGCCCCGCGCGCCGCGACGTCGCGATGACCGGCGAGATCACGCTCCGGGGCGAGGTGCTCCCCATCGGGGGTGTCAAGGAGAAGGTCCTCGCCGCGAGGCAGGCCAGGATCTCCAACGTCGTCCTGCCGCGCCTGAACAAGCGCGACGTCGCGCAGATCGGCGCGCGCATCCTGCACGGCATGACGTTCCACTACGTGGACACGATGGACGACGTGCTGCGGATCGCGCTGTTCCCGGCCTCCGAGCCTCCGGCGGAGCAAGAAGCGGCCGTCCCGGAGCGCCAGCCCGAGCCCGCTCCCGCGGCCCGGGAGATCCCCGTCGCCGCCCAGGCTCCGCCGCGGACCGGCCGCTCGCCCCGCCCCTGAAGCCGTCGCCGGCCTGCCGGTGATGTCCTCCTAGAACCGGACGACCGCGCTGGCGCCGTTCAAGGTGATCCAGAAATTGATCCCGTCGCTGCAGGCCTCGGACGGGTTGGCTCCGACGGCGAAGTTGCCGAGGGAAGAAAGGTCGGCGGCTTTCCAGACCGAAACGCTGTTGCCGCCCGCATTCGTGACGAGCAGGCGCTGGCCATCGAAAGCCCCGCTGTTCGGAAGGTTCAGCCCGTTGCCGCTCAGCGTGGCGAGGATCGCCCCACTCGAGGCGCGGACGACCGACACCGAGTTCGAGCCGATGTTGGGTACCCAGACGCTCGTTCCGTCGAAGACGGGATACCCCGGATGGGTCCCGACCGTCACGGTCTGGAGGACCGCGCCCGCGGCATCGAGCTTCAGCAGGGTTCCCTGCGCGTAGTCGGTGACCCAGACGTTCGCCCCGTCGTAGAGGATTCCGACCGGGTTCGAGGTCCCCGCGGAGACGTTGAACGAAGTCACCGTCCAGGGAATCGCGGCCTGCGGCGTAACGATCGAAACCGAGCCAAGCTGGTTCGCCGTCCAGATGCGGCCGCCGTCGAACGCCAGCCCGACCGGCTGGTTGCCGAGGTTGCTGGCGACGGTGGTCACGGCCCCCGCAGGCAGGCTGGGATCGGCCCGGTAGAGCTGGCCGGGACTCGTGATGCCGGTCTCGAACGCCTTTCCCATCGCACACATCACGGCGCCGCCGGAGGTCCCGCCGGTCCACGTGTCCAGGATCTTCCCGTCGCTCGCCCGCACGCGAGTCAGCCCCAGGCCGCTGACGACCCAGATGTCGAGGCCGTCGAAATCCACACCGAACGGGTTGAAGCCGACGGTCGTCACGCCGAGGTTCGCCGGGCCCTGGGTCGTCCAGAAACGCCGCAGGGCCGCCCGCTGGCTGCCGCGCAGAAGGACGCCGTCCACGGTCCTCGACAGAAAGGCCGCCATCTGCAGCCGCGTCACGTTGGCGGTCGGATCGAAGGTCGTGGCCGAGGTGCCCGTCGTGATCCCCAGGGTGAAGAGCTCAAGGACGAAGGGACAGAACGCGGCGTCCGTCACGTCGGTGAACGGGCCGCAGTCGCCCAGCAGCGCCCCGCCGGCGCCGACAAGGACTGCCCCGGCGGCGAGGAACGACAAGAAGAGAGGCCGGATCGAACGGGCGAGTTTCATGAGCCCTTCTCCGTTCTCAAAAGCGCACGACCTTGTTGGCGGCGAAAATCGCGATCCAGAAGCTCAGGCCGTCGCTGCAAGCGCCGTAGGGAGTCCCGGCGATCGTCGGGAAGGATCCGGCCGGTGACAGGTCCGCGGCCTTCCAGAGGGAGACGCTCGCCCCTAGGCCGTTGGTCGCGAGGACCCGTTGCCCATCGAAGGCCATCGCGACGGGCCCGTTCAATCCGTTTCCGGTCAGCGTCTGGAGCACCGCGCCCGTCGAGGCACGCACGACCGACACGGAGCTCGAGCTGAAGTTGGGGATCCAGAGGTTCCTCCCGTCGAAGGCCGGGTACCTCGGCCCCGGCCCAACGGTGACCGTCTGGAGGATCGCCCCGCTCGAATCCAGCTTGAGGAGAGTCCCGACGTTGAAGTCGGTGACCCAGATGTTGGCACCGTCGTAGAGGATGCCCCACGGGCCGGAGAAGCCGGTCGCGACGGTCGTGACGGTCCACGGGATCGTGGCGCCCGGGGTCACGATCGAAACCGAGCCTGGAGCGCCGAAGTTCGCCGTCCAGACCCTCCCGCCGTCATAGGCGATCTCCAGGGGATTGACTCCCAGGGTGCTCGCCACGCCCGTGACGGCGCCCGCCGGCTTGCTCGGATCGATCTCGTAGAGCTTGCCCGGGTTCTCCTCTCCGCCGACGAGGATCCTGCCCATCGCGGAGAGGATCCCGACAGCGCCGGCCGCTCCTGTCCACGTCCCGAGCTGCGTGCCGTCGCTTCCACCCACTCGGGAGACCGCGCCGGAGCCGCTCGCCACCCAGACGTCCAGCCCGTCCGACTCGACCAGGAACGGCTGGGAAGCGACCGGGGTCACGAGCAGCTGCTCCGCGCCCTGCGTGGTGTAGAAGCGCCTCATGGCCGCCCGCCGGCCGCCGCGCCTCAGCGCCCCGTCCACGGTGCGGGAGAGAAACGCCGCCATCTGGAG
>DATFQY010000174.1:0-7532 GCA_035263845.1 Thermoanaerobaculia bacterium
TCGCCGGCGATTCCTCGTCTTCGGCGCTGCCCCGGGACCTGGGTCTTCGCGGGATCGTGGTGTCGGACTCCGAGGCCCGGGAGATCCTGCGCCTGGGGACACCGGCCTACGACGCCTCCCTCCGGGAGCTCGACGCGGGCGCCTCGAGCTACTCGCTCTCCCTATCGCCGCCTCCCTCCGAGGCGGTCGGCGACGCGGTCTGCTTCGTCCTGGAGACGCTTCTCTTCCGGATGGCGCCCGAGCGGCCGCCGTCGGACTTCTCGGAAGGATGGAAGCGGCTCGGAGTCGTGGCGGCGGATTCCTCGATGGAGGAGCCTTACCGGCGCCTCGTCGGATTCGCGCCGGCCCCGGTGACGGTCCTCGTGCGCGGAGAGTCGGGAAGCGGCAAGGAAGCGGTCGCGCGCGCGGTCCACGCCCTCTCGCCGCGCTCCGGCGGCCCGTTCGTCGCCGTCAACGTCCCGGCGATCCCCGCCGCGCTCCTGGAGAGCGAGCTCTTCGGGCACGCCCGCGGCTCTTTCACGGGCGCCGACCGGGAGCGAAAGGGCCTCCTGGAAGAGGCGGAGCGAGGAACCATTTTCTTCGACGAGATCGGCGACCTCCATCTGCCGCTCCAGGCGAAGCTCCTTCGGGCCCTGCAGGAGCGCGAGGTCCGCCGGGTCGGCGAGAACCGTCCCCGCCGGGTGGACGTCCGCGTCGTTTCGGCGACGTCCCGCGACCTGGAGTCCGAAGTCGAGGCGGGCCGTTTCCGCGAGGACCTCTATTACCGCCTCCACGTTGCCATCATCACGCTTCCTCCCCTCCGCGAGAGAGGAAGAGACGTTGCGCTGCTCGCCCGGCACTTTCTCGACCGCTGCACGCGCGACTTCGGGCGCGGGCGGCTCACCTTCGCGCCCGAGTCGCTGGCGGCCCTCTCCCGGCACCCGTGGCCGGGAAACGTAAGGGAGCTCCAGAACGCCGTCTCGCAGGCGGCCGCGCTGGCCCCGCCGGGCGCGGTCATCGGCCCGGACCTTCTTCCGGCGAGCGTGCGGCGGCGCGAGGGGGGCGCGGCTCCGGAGAGCTATCGCGCTCGCGTGGACGAGCACCGGCGGTGCCTGATCCACGAGGCGCTCACCCGCGCGAGCGGCAACCGGAGCCGCGCTGCGCGGGACCTGGGATTGTCGCGGCAGGCTCTGGCGTACCTGATCCGGGAGCTCGGGGTCACCGTGCGGCCGGGAGGAGCCCGCTAAACTCTCGAAGTCTTGTCGAAGCGGCAGAGGGTCGCCTGCGGCGCGGTGCTCGTCCTCGCCTGCGTCGTCGTCTACGCCAACGGCATCGGCGGCGACTTCACTTACGACGACAAGGCGATCGTGCGCGACAACCCGCGCATCCGCTCGCCGGACCGCATTTCCCAGATCTTCCTGACGCCCTACTTCGGCGGGGCCCGCGGGACGGGAAGCAACTACCGTCCGGTGCTACTGCTCTCCTACGCGGTCGAGTGGTGGATCCACGGCCGGCAGGCCGAGTCCTTCCATTCGGTCAACGTCCTGATGCACGCGGGGGCGACCCTCCTGCTGCTCACTCTGCTGAGAAAGATCGGGATCTCACCCGCGGCCGCCTTCTTGGCGGCGCTGCTCTTCGCGGTCCATCCGATCCACGTGGAGGCCGTCACGAGCCTCGTCGGCAGGGGAGAGCTCCAGGCGGCGCTCTTCTCTCTTCTCTACCTGCACCTCGCCCTTCGCTTCTTCCGTCTTCCGTCTTTCGTCTCTCGTCTTCCGGCCCTCCTCGGCGCCCTCCTCTGCTACGCCCTCGCGGTCCTGACCAAGGAGAGCGCGACGTCCGTGCCGGGGATCGCGCTGCTCCTCTTCGTGTTCGTCGGGGAGGGGCGATTCCGCGAGCGCATCGTGAGAGGACTCTGGCGCGGGCTGTCCCTCTTCCTCGGCTCGGCGGCCGTCCTCGGCGGGATCTTCCGGCTCCGGCAGTACGTCCTCGGAGGATTCCTCAGGGCGGAGGGGACCGGCATCTTCGAGCTGGAGAACGTGCTCGATCCCCTGGATCCCTTCGAGCGCGCGGCCAACGCGTGCGTGATCCTCTTCCGCTACATCGGGCGGATCCTCCTTCCGATTCACCTCTCCGCCGACGAGTCCGCCTGGTCCATCGAACCGGTCGAGGTCTTCTCGGCCCTGGCCATCGCCGGGGTTCTCCTCATCGCGGCGCTCCTGGCGCTTTCGATCGTCCGTCTGGCGTCGCGCTCGCCCGCCGGGTTCGGTTTTCTCTTCTTCGTCCTCGCGATCCTCCCGGCGTCGAACCTGATCGTGTCCATCGGCACGGTATTCGCGGAGCGGCTGGCCTATCTCCCCGCCGCGGGGCTCTTTCTCCCCGCCGCGGTCCTGGCGGCGGGAAGCGCGGAAAGCTGGAGCGCGATCGGGCCGCGGCGAAAAGCCGTCTTCCTGGTCGCCGTGTTGCTTCTCTCCGCGCGGACCATCGTCCGCAACTCCGTCTGGTGGGGGGACGAGCCGCTTTTCCTGAACCTCGTCCGCACTTCTCCTGACAGCGCCAAGGCCCACTACGACCTGGCCTATATCTGGGCCGAGGACCGCCAGTACCTCCGCGCCCGCGAGCAGTATGCGATCGCCGCCGACATCTACGAGGACTACTGGGACGCGTGGTCGGGCAAGGGAAGGATGGAGAAGGAGCTTCACCTCTACGACGAGGCCGAGACGTCCTACCGCAAGGCGATCGAGGCCAACCCCGAGCACGAGAACGGATACTTCGGCGTTGGACTCGTCCGGGAGGCTCGGGGGGACATCGCGGGCGCGGAAGCGATCTACCGCGAGGGGCTCCGGCACAAATCGAACTCGCTGCCGCTCGCCTACCGGCTTGCCCTGGCGCGCTCGCGGCTCCCGTGGCCGCAGGCCCGGGACGACTGGAAGCGCGCGCTCGAGCTCGGCGAGCACGTCGCGTCCGTCCACGAGGGCTACGCGAGCTGGCTCGCTTCCGGGGGAAGAATCGAGGAGGCGCGCCCCGAGGCCCGGGAAGCGCTGCGAAGAGATCCCGGCTACCTGCCGGCTCTCTGCCTCCTCGCGGACCTCGATGAGAAGCTGGAGCGGCCCTTTGCTGCGGCGCTGGCCCGCGAGAAGGTCTTCCGGCGTTCCCGCTCGCCGGCGGACTGGGAAGCCCTCCTCAGTTCGGCTTCGAAGAGCCCGGAGTACGAGGCGCGGTTTCGCCGGCTGGAGGATTCCCTTCGGAAGCTTCTCGAACCGGGAACTCGCTGACATGCTGCTTCTCGCTGGTGCGCCGCTTCTCTGCCCGGATCCGGACCCGGGGGTGCCGGCGGTGGTAGAGGCGCAGCAGCGAAACGAAGAGCACGTAGGCCGCGAACCCGGCGACGATCGAGATGACGGTCGTTCCGACGAGGAACGAGAGGAGGCGCGGGGCGAAGGTCGGGCCCTTGAAGGCCTTCCAGAAATCGCTGTGGAGAAGCCGGTCCCAGTGCATGGGCGGAACGCTGTGGCGGTCGTAGCCGAGGAGAGCGCGGCCGAGGCGGTAGCCGTAGGCGTAGATCACGGGCAGCGTCCAGGGATTCCCGGCGAACTGCCCCAGGGCGGCGTCGATCTTGTTGAGGCGGAAAAGGAAGGCGAACCCGAGCGCGATCCAGATGTGGAACCCCAGAAACGGAGAGAAGCCCGAGCCGATGCCCACGGCGATCGCCGCCGCGACGCGCTCGGGCGACTGCTCGCGCCCGAGCAGGTCGAGCACAATGACCTTCCACCGCCGGCGCCACTTCAACGGGTGGAAACGCCGCTTGCGGAAAGCCCGCGAGGTCGGGAACTTCACCGCCGCCTCCCGAAGTGATCCCATCCAGACCGGCTGACGTCCCGCAAACCGCCCGCCCCGACGCCGAAGGCGCCTTCTCCCTCTTCCAGACGCCCGATCCGGGTTACGGGGACCTCCGCGGTCGAGAGCTTCGCGATGGCATCCGTGGACTCCGGCCGCGCGGAGAACAGCAGCTCGTAGTCGTCCCCGCCGGCCAGCATCCAGGCCGAAGGGTCAGTCCCGAGGGCTGCGGCCGCTTCGGCCAGCGCGGGAGAGAGCGGCAGTTCTTTCTCTTCGATCACGACTCTGACTCCAGACGCGCGGGCGAGTCTTCCCGCGTCGATGCCCACGCCGTCGGAGACGTCGATGGCGGCGGCTGCGAGGCCCCGCCTCGAAAGCTCCAGGCCCAGTGCGACCCTCGGCTCGGGATCCTCGTAGGCGGCGAGGAGCTCTCGCGCGTGACGCGCATCGAGCGAGGCGGGGCCTTTCCGGGAGGCCAGCGCGAGCCCTGCCGCGGCGCGGCCGGGAAAGCCGGACAGGTAGAGGTCGTCCCCGGGCTTTCCGCCGGAGCGAAGCAGGGGAGAGCGTTCGGCGCGGCCCCACAGAGCGACCGAGACGACGACGACGGGGGCGTCGGAGAGATCTCCTCCCACGAGTGACGCCTTCCAGCACTCCGCCCGCGAAAGCGCTCCCCGGGCTACGGCGAGCGGGAACTCTTCCCCCTTCTCGGCGGGGAACCCGATCGTGAGGAGGAACGTCTCCGGCCGCGCTCCCATCGCCGCGAGATCCGAGAGGTTGACCGCGAGCGCGCGGCGCCCAATCGCCTCGGGCGCCGTATCGGGAAGAAAGTCCACGCCCTCGACCAGCAGATCCGTCGTCGCCACGACCTCGCCGGCCTCGACGTGAAAGACCGCGGCGTCGTCCCCCGGGCCAACGAGCACACGCTCGGCTTCCGGGAGAAGCGCAGAGAGCTTCTCGACGAAACGGTCCTCCGCCGTCACAAGCCGATTATTTACCCACGCAGGACCGGATCGGAAAATCCTGCGGTAACGTCCCGGGAGCAAGCAGCGTTCTTTTCCGCAGGAGGGTAGCTCTGCTCCGGGTTTGCTCCGGCCGCGCCGGGCTGGTCCCATGGGTTCTCGCCGCGGGTATTCTGGGCGGGGGATCCGCGCTCCTCGGCACCTGCGGACCGTTCACGGATGTCGCGCCGGACGCGTTCTGCCCGTTCCTGCTCGAGATCTTCACGCTGGGGATCACGACCGGCACCACGGCGACCACCTATGACCCGTCGAGCCCCGTGACGCGGCTCCAGATGGCGGCCTTCCTGTCACGCACGGTGGACGGCCTGCTGACGCGCCGGAGCGAGCGCGCGCCGATCCGGCGATTCTGGACGACGCGGGAAACCCTCGGCCTGGCGCTGACGACCGTCGGGAACTCGCCGGCCGCCGTCGAGTCCGACGGCGCAGACCTGTGGGTAGCCAACGTGAGCACGGTCTCGCGCGTGCGAGGCAGCGACGGCCGGCTGCTGGAGACCTGGACGGGTGCCGACTTCGGGGAGGGGGTCCTCGCGGCGATGGGGAAGATCTTCGTGACCGGGCACGTCGACCCGGGGCGGCTCTACCGGATCGATCCTTCGCAGCCGGCGGGAGCGGTCACGACCGTGTCGAGCGGTCTCGGCGGCTTCCCCCTCGCCGGGATCGTCTTCGACGGGTCGCGGATCTGGACAGCGAACGCCGGATCGCCGGGCTCCGTTTCGATCGTGACTCCGGGACCCTTCATCCCCTGGAGCGTCACGACGGTGACCGCCGGCTTCACGACTCCGGTGGGGATGGTCTACGACGGCGCCAACGTCTGGGCGACGGACACGGGCACCGGGGCCATCCTGAAACTCGATGCCTCGGGAGCGGTCCTACAGACAGTGAGCGCGGGGCCGATCCCCGTGTACCCCGCCTTCGACGGGACGAACATCTGGATCCCCAACGACTTCTCGGGAGCGAGTTCGGTCACCGTCGTTCGCGCCTCGAACGGCGCCGTTCTCGCGACGCTGACCGGCAACGGCCTCGACCAGCCCATCACCGCCGCCTTCGACGGGCAGCTCGTTCTCGTGACGAGCGAGAACGCAGACCGCGTTTCTCTCTGGCGGGCCGGCGATTTGACGGCCCTCGGGAGCCTTTCGACCGGAGCGTCGACGGCCCCCGTCGGAGCGTGCAGCGACGGCATCAATTTCTGGATCGTGCTCGGCGGCTCGAACCAGCTTGCGCGTTTCTGAGGAATCGGGAGGCTGTCATGAAAAGATCGTCAGGGTTGCTTCGGACGGCGCGGCTGCTCGCCTGGGGCCTCGCGGGGACGGGCGCGGGCGCCGCCGCGGCGCTGCTCGCGACCTGCGGTCCCTTCACGGACGTCGCGGCCGATGCCTTCTGCCCGTTCGTCGTGGAGATCTTCACACTCGGGATCACGACCGGCACGACCGCGACGACCTACGATCCTTCGAGCGGCGTCACGCGTCTTCAGATGGCGGCCTTTCTCTCCCGCTCGGTGGACGGCGTTTTGAAGCGCAACAAGCGCGCGGCTCTTCGGCGGTTCTGGACGACGCAGGGTTCGGTCAACCTGGGCCTGACGACCGCCGGAAGCTCCCCGGCGTTCACCGAATCCGACGGCGCGGACGTCTGGGTCTCCAGCGGGAACACGGTCCTGCGCGTTCGCGGCAGCGACGGCCGGCTTCTCGAGACGTGGACCGGCACGGGTGGCGCCGCGGGGGTCCTCCCGGCGATGGGGAAGATCTTCGTGGCGGGGAACCAGAGTCCCGGCAAGCTCTATCGCATCGATCCGTCGCAGCCGCCGGGCCTGGCCTTTCTCATCGCGGACGTCGGAACCGGACCCCAAGGCGGCATCACGTTCGACGGCGGCCGGATCTGGACGGCCAACCAGTCGAGCGGCTCGATCTCGATCGTGACGCCGACGTTGTCCATTCCGTGGACGGCGACGACCGTCACGGCCGGGCTCACTGGTCCGATCGGCCTGCTCTTCGACGGCGCGGCTGTCTGGGCGACCGACCTGAACGCCGGCACGCTCGTGAAGCTCGACCCCAACGGCTCGGTCCTGCAGACGGTGACGGTCGGGGCGGTGCCGCTCTATCCCGCCTTCGACGGCGCCAACATCTGGGTCCCGAACAACATCGACTCCACCATCACGGTCGTCCGCGCCTCCAACGGGTCCGTTCTCGGCACGCTGACGGGCAACGGCATGAGCCTGCCGTTCCAGGCTGCGTTCGACTCCCAGCGGATCCTCGTGACGAACCTCTCCAACAACAGCGTCTCGCTGTGGAAGGCCGCGGACCTGTCGCCCATCGGCAACTTCTCGACCGGACCGGCGAGCTCTCCGGGAGGCGTCTGCAGCGACGGCGTCAACTTCTGGATCGTCCTCGGGGGCAACGGGCAGCTCGCGCGCTTCTGATCGGACTCCCGCATGTTCATGCGGGACCAATGCCGGCGCCGGGCGGCTAGTCTCGCGCTCGGAGGGCGTGATGAGATCCGCATCGCCGGCTGCCCGGTTCTGTCGCTTCCTCGCGCTCGCTGCGGCGGCACTCGCCACGGGAAGCGCCGGAGTCCTCCCCGGTGACTGCGGGCCTTTCACCGACGTCGCGGCCGACGCGTTCTGTCCCTTCGTCGTGGAGCTCTTCACCCTCGGAATCACGACCGGCACCACGCCGACAACCTACGGCCCGTCGAGCAACGTGACAA
>DATFQY010000175.1:0-17871 GCA_035263845.1 Thermoanaerobaculia bacterium
GATGGGAGAGGCCGTCCTGGCCGCCATTCCCGAGATCGCCTCGATCCGGCTGTCCCTTCCCAACAAGCACCACCTCCTTGTGGACCTTTCGAGGTTCGGCATGGAAAACGCCAACGAGGTGTTCATCGCCACCGACGAACCATACGGCCTGATCGAGGCCACGATTCGCCGCTCCCAAAGCTAAATCCTCATGGCAATGGCTTTGTTTGGCTTGACTTGTATTTTGATGTTTGCCAAAATATCAAAACGATGCCCGCTCAGGATGTTTTCAAGGCGCTCTCCGATCCGAGCCGGCGGCGGATCCTGAAGATTCTCCAGGCCGGGTCGAAAACGGCCGGAGAGCTCGCGGAGTCCTTCGATATCACCAAGGGATCACTGTCGCACCACTTCAACGTGCTGAAGGCGGCCGACCTCGTCCGCAGCGAGCGGCGCGGCCAGCAGATCGTGTATTCGCTCAACACGTCGGTCCTCGAAGACGCCGCGGCGCTCCTGATCGATCTCTTCGGCTCGAAGGAAACGGAGGCGAGTCATGAAGCTCCAACGGGGTGAGTCTCTGTCGCTGATTCTTGTGGTGGCGGCGTTCCTCGTCTCGGCCGTCCTGTACTCCCGGCTTCCGGAGAGGGTGCCGACTCATTGGAACGCGCGCGGCGAGGTCAACGGCTACATGACGAAGCCGATCGGCGCCTTCTTCGGGCCGGCCCTGATGGCGTTCGTTTTCCTCGTGTTCCTCGCGCTCCCCGCAATCTCGCCGAAGGGGTTCCGCTTCGAAAGCTTCCGCGCGGTCTGGGGAGTCCTGCAGGCCGCGATCCTGGGAGTGCTTTTCTTCATGAACACGCTCGTGCTGCTTGCCGCGATGGGTAAGCCCGTGGACATGCCGCGTGGTGCCGCCGCCGCGGTCGGCGTGCTCCTCGTGGTCCTCGGAAACTTCCTCGGCAAGGTCACGCGCAACTTCTTCGTCGGGATCCGTACGCCATGGACCCTGGCGTCCGAGGAGGTCTGGTTCAAGACGCACCGGCTGGGCGGCAAGCTGTTCGTGTTCGCGGGCCTCGCGACCTTCGCCCTCGGCCTGGCGGGCGCCGGCGGGATCGTCATCGGCATCGTGATCGCGGCCGCGGCCTTGATCTCGGCGGGCGCGTCGTACGTCTTCTACCGGAGGATCGAGGGCTTCCGCGCGGAAGCCGATCGTTAGCGCCGGCGGTTACGAAGAATCCTGACGAAGGATCGGCCCTGAAGCTCGGCCAGCGTTAGCCCGGTTCTCTCGGAAGCTTCGTCCTCGGTGAGGGCACCGCAGGCGACCGCGCGGAGGAAATAGTTCAGTAGTCCCTGCCCGGTTGCCGCGTCGTCGAAGACCTCGCCGACGAGCGTGGCCTGGCCCGCCTTCTCCACGAAGTTGCGTAGCCTCGCGGACGCCGCGTCCAGGCCTTCGAGGAAGAAGGCGTAGAGGGCGGCGTACCGGGTCGGCAGCTGTGCGGGGTGGAGGTCCCACCCCTGGTAGTAACCCGACGCGAGCGAGTGGCGGATGTGCCGGTAGTGAGTCCGCCAGGCGTGGTGCACGATCGTCTTGTCCTCCTCGATCTCGCGGCCGCGAAGCGTGCGCTCGGCCGGGTGCTGGCGCGGCACGGGGAGGACGTTGGTCGCCCCGTCGGAGAGCCACACGCCCGTGCCGGCGAGGGAGACCTGCATCATGTGGCGCGCGAAGTCGCAGGCGGGGTGCCCCATGTTCTGGTGCGCGGCGGTAATCGACAGCGCCGCCGTGTAGTCGTAAGTCCCGAAGTGCGCCGCGATGCACCGGCCGCCCGCCGCTTCGACCAGGCGCAGGACGTTGGATTCGCCGCGGGAGTTGACGATCGCCTGCGGCGTCTCGACCATGATCTCCAACTCGAGGCGGCCCGGAGGAAGCCGCAGCCCCGCTTCGAGGCGATCGAGCGCTTTCGCGAGTGCAGCGACCTGCTCCTCGACGGTGACCTTGGCGAGTGTCACGACGAAGTTTTCGGGCAGGTAGCCGTCGGTATCGGACAGCAGGCGGGTGAGGAAGATGTCCAGCGTTCGGAGCGACCGGGCGCGGAGCTCCTCGGACAGCGGCTTGATCCGGATCCCGAGGAAGTGGGGGAGGGTGTGGGCGGACCTTCCCGTGGCGACCTCACGGGCCGCGGAAACGGCGTGGCCGTCCTCCTCCACGTCGGAGCGGTTCCCGTAGCCGTCCTCGAAGTCGATCCGGTAGTCCTCGACCGGCTCGGTGCGGAGCTTCTCGAGGACCCGCGTGTAGATCGCTGGCGCCAGGGCTTCCGGCAGCCCGACGGCCTCGGCGAATGTCCGCGCGTCGGGAGCGAACCCCTCCACCGCCTCCAGCGCGAGCTCGCCCAGCCGCCGAGCCGTGTTGGAGTGGAAGACGTGCGCGCCGCCGTAGACGGTATGGACGGGCTGCCGGCGCTGGGATTCTCCGCGGTAGCGCCGGACGAACTCGGCGTTGGCGCCCGGAAGCTCCGCCGTCGCGGAATCCAGGTCCTTGGAGGTGAGCGTCGTCGGTGTCGTCATGCGGTCTCCTTCCAGAATCGCTCCAGCAGGTTGCCGGAGACGCGCCGGCGGTATTCCGCCGTCGAACGGATGTCGTCGATGGGAGTGATCTCCCCCTGAAGGGCCCGCCGCGCCTCCTCGATCGAGCCGCCTCCGCCGAGAACTCCTTCGGTGCGCGGCAGCCGTACGACCGTCGGCGCGACGCTGCCCAGGGCGATGCGCGGCTTGCCGTCGCGCACGGCGGCCATGACGATTTTCGAGATGGCCTGGGCGGCGCGTGTGCCGACCTTGCGGAACCACTGGCGCCCGGCGATCTCCGGGATCTCGATGGCGGCGATCAGCTCGTCCTGCCGCAGCACGCTCTTGCGGTATCCCGTGTAGAACCAGTTGAAGGGAACCCGGCGGGTTTCCTTGACGCTCGCGAGGACCAGGACCGCATCCACGGCCGCCAGCACCGGCAGCGAGTCGCCGGCGGGGGAGCCGTTGGCGATGTTGCCGCCGAGCGTCCCTCGATTCTGGATCTGGACTCCACCGATCTCCCGGGCCGCCGCCGCGAGGATGGGCACGCGCTTCTGAACGTGGGGTGACGTGATGATGTCCGTGTAGGTCGCGAGCGCGCCGATGGAGAGCACGCCGCCCTGCAGCCGGATCCTCCGCAGCTCGTCCAGTCCCCAGAGATTCAGGAACCGCTTCTGCGGCACGGTCCCGAAGTTGAGGTTGACGTAAACGTCGGTGCAGCCGGCGAGGGGAACGAGCGGCCCCTCATCCCGGAGCATCTTCAGAGCGTCCTTCAGGGAACGCGGCTCCAGGAGCTGCAGCGGCGTGATGGCGGTTCTCATCGCCGTCGCCGCGCCTTCCGGATGGATCGGTAGATCCCTTCATAGCCGGTGCACCGGCAGAGGTTCCCAGCAAGGCCTGTCCGAATCTCGTCGAGCGAGGCATTCTTCGGCAGAGCCGCCGCGGCGAGGATCATCCCGGGAGTGCAGATTCCGCACTGGGCGCCGCCCTCCGTGACGAAGGTCTCCTGGAGCGCGTGACGTCCCTTGAGCCCCTCGATCGTCTTCACCTTCGCCCCGCGCGCCTGCGCGAAGGGAACGAGGCACGAGTTCACCGGCTCGCCATCGAGGAGCACCGTGCACGCCCCGCATTCCCCTTCGCCGCACCCCTCCTTCGTCCCCGTGAGCCCGCACTCCTCCCGCAGCACATCCAGGAGGCGCTTCATCGGGTGCGCCTGGACGTTCACCGTCTTCCCGTTGAGCGAAAACCTCATCGCGTTTCCGCCGACAGGATCTTCTCCGGCGTCGCCGGAATTTCCCGGACGTCGATGCCGATGTGCCGGATCGCATTGACGATCGCGGGGGCCGGGCCGTCGATCGGCATCTCGCCGACTCCCTTCGCGCCGAACGGGCCGTGCTCGTACGGGTACTCGAGGATGGCCGTGTCGAGCGGCGGCGCGTCCAACGTCGTCGGCATCGTGTAGTTGGTCAGCTGCGCGTTGGCCATCCGGCCGTCGCGCATCACGACTTCCTCCAGCAGCGCCCAACCGATCCCCTGCGCCGTTCCGCCTTCGATCTGCCCCGTCGCGAGGACCGGATGGATGGCGCGCCCGATGTCCTGCACCGCGGTGAAGCGGACCGGCCGGATCTCGTACGTGTCGGGGTCCCGCTCGACCTCCGCGACGTCGCACCCCCAGCCGTAGGCGCCGTACGCGTCGCCCTTGTAGGTTTCGTCGCTCCAGACCATCTCGGAGGGCCGCTGGTACTCCTTCGTGACCACGAGCGGGCCGTGCCTGGCGAGGTATTGCCTCGGCGTCATCTTCCCGAGCTTCTTCTTCATCTCTGCCGCGCAGTCGGCGAGGATCTTTCCCACGATCATGCAGGTGCGCGAAGCCACCGTCGGCCCGCTGTCGGGCACGCGCCCGGTGTCGGCCTCGGAGACCTCGACCGCGTCGTACGGGATCCCGAGCTTGTCCGCGACGATCTGGGCGTGCATCGTCCGGGTCCCCTGTCCGATCTCAGTCGAGGCGACGAGGATCCGGGCGCCGCGCTTTGTCAGCTCCAGCGACGCCTTCGAGGCGAGGCGGACCTCTCCTCCGCCCGTGAACCCCGAGCCGTGGAAGAAGAGGGCCAGACCGATGCCGCGTCCGGATCCGGCGAGCTGTCGGCGGCGCTTGCGAAAGCCCGTCCGCCGAACCGCCTCGCGCAGGACCTTCAGGGCGCTGGCGTCCTTGCCGAGCTTCTGCCCGGTCGCGGTCGTGTCGCCCGGCCGCAGGGCGTTGATCTCGCGCAGCCGCACCGGGTCCATGCCGAGCGCCTCGGCGATCCGCTCCATGTGGACCTCGGCGGCGAACTGTGTCTGGGGCGCGCCGAACCCGCGGAAGGCGCCGTTGGGCGGAGTGTTCGTCATCGTGACCCGCCCGCGGACGCGAACGTTCTCGCAGCGATAGGGCCCGGTCGCGTGGAGGACTCCGCGCGACAGGACGACGGGGGAGAGCGTGACGTAGGCCCCGCCGTCCAAGAGCACGTCGATGTCGATCGCGGTCAGCCGGCCGTCTTTCGTCACGCCGGTCCGATGCCGGATGACTCCGGGATGCCGCTTGGTCGTGGCCAGCATGTCCTCGACGCGGTCGTACACGATCTTGACCGGCCGCTTCGCCTTCAACGCCAGGATCGCGGCGTGCCCCGCGATCATCGAGGGGTATTCCTCCTTGCCGCCGAAGCCGCCGCCCGTCTCCGTCTGGACGACCCGGACCTTCTCCGCCGGGAGACCGAGCAGAACCTTGAGGGCCTTGTGGACGTAGTAGGGGCACTGCATCGAGCCGTAGAGCGTGAGGCCGCCCTTCTCCGGCACCGCGATGACGCCGTTGGTCTCGATGTAGAGCTGTTCCTGGAGCCCGACCCTGTATTCGCCCTCGACGATGTGGTCCGCCTCGTCGAATCCCTGCCCGAGCTTGCCCTTCTCGATCAGGATCTGCTTGAAGACCTTCTCGGAGCGCGCCGGGTCATAGACCGGCTCGGCCTGGCGGTACTCGATCTCGACTCTCGCCCGGAGGAGCTTCTCCCGGTCCTTGTGCGCGAGGAGCAGAATCGGCTCCGCCGCGTGCCGGATCTCCTTCTTCGCCAGGCACGGCTGATCCTCCTCGATCAAGGCGACGACGTTCTTTCCGGGGATGTCGCGGTAATCGGCGATCGTGAATCCCCTCGTGTCGAAAGCGTGGCGGATCGCTCGGATCCGCCCGCGCGAGATCGTCGAGCGGATCGTCGTCCCGTGGAGCATCCCCGGAAAGGTGATGTCGTCCACGTACCGGGCCGCGCCGGTGACCTTGGCGACACCCTCCTTGCGAGGGACCCTTCTTCCGACGGACGGCATGGGGCGAGCCGGCCGGTTACTTCGCTCCGGCCGCTTCCAGAGACTCGCGCAGGATCCCGAGGGCCTCCTCGACCTCCGGCTTCGTTACGGTCAGGGGCGGGGCGATCCGGAACGAGTTGCCGTCGAGGCCGCCCTTCCCGATGAGGAGGAACCGCTTCTTTGCTTCCTCGAAAACGCGGTTGCACATCGCCTTGTCGGGCGTGCGGTCGCCGGCCGTCTCGTCCACGACGAACTCGATCGCCTGCATCAGGCCCAGGCCGCGCACGTCGCCGATGTTCTTCGGGAAGCGGCGCTGCAGCTCCTCCAGGCCCTGGCGCAGGACGCGGCCCATCCGCTCCGCGTTGCCGGGGAGGTCGTCCTCCTCGATGACCTGGATGGTCGCGTTGGCGGCGGCGCAGGAGATGGGGTTGCCGCCGAAAGTCGAGATCGTCAGCGTCTTCAGGGCGGACGCGATCTCCGGCGTGGCGATCGTGACGGCGAGGGGCAGGCCGTTGGCGACTCCCTTGGCCATCGTCATGATGTCCGGCTGGACTCCCCAGTGCTCGATGCCCCACCACTTCCCGCCGGTGCGGCCGAAGCCGGTCTGGACCTCGTCGCAGATGAAGACCCCGCCGTACTTCTTGATGATGCCGACGGCGATCTCGAAGTACTCCGGCGGCGGCGTGATGAACCCGCCGACGCCCTGGATCGGCTCCGCGAGGAAACCGGCGATGCGGCCGGTCGTCGTCGTGCGGATGATGTCCTCGATGTCCTTCGCGCAGGCGGTGCCGCAGCTCTCGGGCTTCAAACCGAGCGGGCAGCGGTAGCAGTACGGCGCCATCGCGTGCTTGATGCCGGCGACCTGGGTCGGCAGGGCGCGCCAGGAGGAGTGCGCCGTCAGGGACTGCGCGAGCATCGAGCGGCCGGAGTAGCCGTGGCGGAGCGCGATCAGCTCGCTCGAACCCGTGGCGAGCTGCGCCATCATCACGGCGGTCTCATCGGCCTCGGTGCCCGACGCCGTGAAGTAGGACTGCTTCAGGTTGCCCGGCGTCAGCCGCGCGAGGCGCTCCGCGAGCTCCACGGCCGGGAGCGTCGGGTAGAGCGTCGAGACGTGGGAGAAGCGGTCCACCTGCGCCTTGATGGCGGCGTTGACCTTGTCATTGGCGTGGCCGACGGAGACCGTCAGGATTCCGCCGAAGAAGTCGAGGTACTCGTTGCCGTCGGCGTCCCGCACCCGTAGCCCCTTCGCCTCGACCGGGACGATGGACTCGGCGTAGTACTGGATGATGGCGGGGAAGAGGTATTCCTTGTGCTTCTCCCGAACGGTCTTCGTCAGGGAAGAAGTCGGCGCGGCGGTCTTGGCGGTGCTCATCGCAATGTCCTCCAGCGGGCGGGCGCAAGGCCCGCCCCTACGGCACCCCGGGGGCCCCGTTCGCGTCGTAGGGGAGGGGCTTGCCCCTCCCGCCCGGTGGTGCTCTGTTTCATGACGTTCTTGGTTTTCTTCTCAAGAATTGACCCGCGCCGGCTCGACCGGTGAAGTTTCCGTTTTCGACGATGACCTTGCCGCGGGAGAAGACCGTCTCGACGCGGCCGGTCACTTCTCTTCCCTCGTAAGGGGTGTAGTCCACCCGATGGTGGAGCGTCTTGACCGAGAGCGTGTGCTTCTTGCCCGGGTCGAAGATCACGATGTCGGCGTCGGAACCGGGAGCGATCGTCCCCTTCTTCGGGAAGAGGCCGAAGATCTTCGCGGGCGACGTCGAGGTGAGCTCCACGAATCGGTTGAGCGAGATCCTCCCGCGGACGACTCCGCCGTCGTAGAGCAGGTGCATCCGCGTCTCGATCCCGGGCGCGCCGTTGGGGATCTTGGAGAAGTCGTCCTTGCCCAACTCCTTCTGCTCCTTCATGCAGAAAGGGCAGTGATCCGTCGAGACCGCCTGCAGGTCGTTTCCGGCGAGCCCTCGCCAGAGCTTCTCCTCGTTCCCTTTCTCCCTCAACGGCGGGCTCATGACGTACTTGGCCCCCTCGAACCCCGGCTCCTCGTAGTTCGCGTAGGAGAGGAAGAGGTACTGCGGGCAGGTCTCGGCGTAGGCCGGCAGACCGCGGTCGCGGGCCTCCGTGACCTTCTCGAGCGCCTCGGCGGCCGAGAGGTGGACGATGTAGATCGGCACCCCGGCGATCTCCGCCAGGCAGATCGCCCTGTACGTCGCCTCGGCCTCGGCCCGGGGCGGCCGCGTCAGCGCGTGGTACTTCGGCGCGGTCTTCCTCTCCACCAAAGCGCGCCGCACGAGGACATCGATGACGTCTCCGTTCTCCGCGTGCATGCAGATCGTCCCGCCGTTCTCCGCGGTCCGCGAGAGGGCGCGGAAGATCGATCCGTCGTCGAGCATCAGGACGCCCCGGTACGCCATGAAGAGCTTGAAGGAGGTCACGCCCTCGGCGACCATCGCGTCCATCTCGGGCTCGAGCTTCTCTGGCAGGTCGGTCACGATCAGGTGGAAGCCGTAGTCGATCGCGGCCTTTCCCTGGGCCTTCGTCATCCAGTTCTCCCAGCCCTGGCGGAGCGTCTGGCCCTTGTACTGGATCGCGAAGTCCACGATCGACGTCGTGCCGCCGTGCGCCGCGGCGATCGTGCCGGTCTCGAAGTCGTCGGCCGACGTCGTTCCGCCAAACGGCATGTCCAGGTGCGTGTGGACATCGATCCCTCCCGGGAGGACGTACTTGCCGGAGGCGTCGATCGTCCTGTCCGCCTGAATCGTCAGGGCGGACCCGATCGCCGAGACTTTCTCGTCCTCGACGAGGACGTCGCCCTTGTACAGTTCCGTCGCCGTGACGACGGTGCCGCCCCGGATCAGCGTCTTCGACACGCCGACCCCTAGATCGCCGCCATCGGCTCGTAGGTCTCTGGACGGCGGTCGCGGAAGAACTGCCACACGCGGCGAACCTCTTCGATCATGTCGAGGTCCATCTCGGCCGTGACGAGCTCGTCCTTGTCCTCGGAGCCGACCGCGAGGAAATTGCCGCGTGGGTCCACGAAGTAGGAGGAGCCGTAGAACTTGCCGATGTTCCAGGGGGACTCGGTCCCGACGCGGTTGCTGCACGCCATGAAGTAGCCGTTGGCCACGGCGTGCGCGGGCTGCTCGAGCTTCCAGAGGTACTGCGAGAGGCCGGCGACGGTGGCCGAGGGGTTGAAGACGATCTCCGCTCCGTTCAATCCGAGAAGCCGCGCGCCCTCGGGGAAGTGCCGGTCGTAGCAGATGTAGACGCCGACCTTCGCGAAGCGCGTCTGGAAGACGGGATAGCCGAGGTTGCCGGGCTTGAAGTAGTACTTCTCCCAGAAGCCCGACGTGTGCGGGATGTGGTTCTTGCGGTACTTGCCGAGGTAGCTGCCGTCGGAGTCATAGACGGCGGCCGTGTTGTAGTACACGCCGGCCTGCTCGCGCTCGTACACGGGCACGACCATCGCCATTCGGTACTTCTTCGCGAACTCCCCCATGCGGTTCGTCGTCGGGCCGGGCACCTCTTCCGCCATGTCGTACCAGTGGGGGTCCTGCGAGGGACAGAAGTACGGCCCGTCGAAGACTTCCTGCAGCCCCAGGATCTGGACGCCGCGCTTGCCGGCCTCCTCGATGAAGGGGACGTGGGCGTCGAGCGCCGCCTGCTTGACCTTCGCGATGGGCGCGGAGGCGTCCGTGATCGGAGCGTGGCACTGGATCAATCCGCCAACGACTTTTCGGGGCATCGCGCCTCCTTCGAGCTGGATCAGAACCAGCGCGAGATGATGACCTTCTTGTCCGTGTAGAACTCGTAGGCGTCCCGGCCGTGGACCTTCAGGTCGCCGAAGAAGCTGTCCTTGGCGCCGCCGAAGGGGAAGTAGGCCATCGGGGCGGCGACGCCGATGTTGACTCCGACCATGGACGCGGAGGCGTGCCGCGCGAACTCGCGCGCCGCCTTGCCGCTCGAGGTGAAGATGGAGGTCGCGTTCGCGTTGGGGTGCGCGAGCATGACCTCGATCGCCTGCTCCAGGGTCTTGACCGGCGAGATGGATGCGACCGGGCCGAAGATCTCGTCGTGCCCGATCGCCATGGAGGCGGTGACGTCGTCGAAGAGCGTCGGCCCGAGGAAGAACCCCTTCGGTCGGTCCTCGACCTTGAGCTTGCGGCCGTCGAGCAGCAGCTTCGCCCCCTCGGAGATCCCCTTGTCGATGTAGCCGGCGACCTTCTCGCGGTGCCTTCCGGTGATGACCGGGCCCATCTCCACCCCGGCCTGCGTGCCGTCGCCGACCTTGAGCGCCCTCGCCGCGGCCACCATCCGGTCGCGGGCCTCGCCGTGCGCCTCGCCGACGGGAACCAGGATGCTTCCCGCGAGGCAGCGCTCCCCGGCGCAGCCGAAGAAGGACTCCGTAATGACGTCGGTCGCGCGGTCGAAGTCCGCGTCGGGCATGACGACGACGAAGTTCTTCGCGCCGCCCAGCGCCTGGCAGCGCTTGCCGGCATGGGTCGAGCGCTGGTACACGGTCCGCGCGACGGGAGTGGACCCGACGAAGGAGACCGCCCGGATGCCAGGATGGTCGCAGATCGCCTCGACGGCCGCGCGCCCGCCGTTGACGAGGTTGACGACGCCGGGCGGAAGGTCGCACTGTTCGAGCAGCTCCAGCATCCGCTTCTGCGACAGCGGGACCTGCTCGGAGGGCTTCAGGACGAACGTGTTGCCGGTCCCGATCGCGAAGGGGAGGAACCAGAGCGGGACCATCGCCGGGAAGTTGAAGGGCGCGATCGCGGCGCAGACGCCGACCGGCTGGCGGAGGACGTTGCAGTCGATGTTGGTGGCGATGTTCTCCAGGCTGTAGCCCATCATCAGGGACGGCGTGCCGCACGCGACCTCGACGCACTCGATTCCGCGGCGGACGCTGCCGCGCGACTCGTCCAGCGTCTTTCCGTGCTCGGTCGTGACGATGCGGGCGAGCTCCTCGAAGTGCTCCTCCAGGAGCGCCCGGAACTTGAAGAGGACCCGCGCCCGGACGACCGGAGGTGTGTCGCGCCAGGCGGGGAACGCCTTCTTCGCGGCGGCGACCGCGGCGTCCACGTCCGCCGCGGTGGAGAGGGGCGTCCTGGCGATGACCTCTCCCCGGGCGGGGTTGTAGACGTCGAGGACCTCTGTGGCGTGGGAGGGGACCCACCTTCCACCGATGAAGTTGCGAAGCGTTTCGACTCCGGCGCCCGCGCCTGCCGCCCTGTCCTGGACGACTGCCGATTCCGTCATAGGACCCTCCCTCGTTCGAGAAACGGAATCCCGATCCTATCGCGGGGTCGCTGGGACGGCTAGAAAACCCGGGCGCGCGGGTCCTGCCGCCGGGTAGCCCCGGCAGTGCTCGGGCCGGGGTGCTTGTGTTTGCTGGCGAATGCAGTTCACGCCGGCCCTGCGCGCTGGCGGGGGGCCTCCCCCGTCGCCACCCGCGCGCCCTCCACCTCGGCGCAATGCTCCGCCCCTCGTGCCGTAGGGGCGGGCCTCGCGCCCGCCCGCCTCCGGTGGGGACCATTCCGGGCACAAGCGTAGAATTTGGGTTTTCCCACGAGGACGGGCTGGAGGTTTTATGAGCGCTGACCTGTCGGTGACGTTCACCGGGATCCGGTTCGAGAACCCGTTTCTGCTTTCCTCGGCGCCGCCGACGGAGTCCGAGTCCAACATCCTGAGGGCCTTCGAGGCTGGCTGGGGCGGGGTCGTGACCAAGACGATCGGACTCCACCCGGTCGTCAACGTCCGCGGGCCCAAGACGAAGTTCCTCCGGGCGGACGTGGACAGCCCGCACCTCTCGATGAAGAAGCGTCCGAACTCCGCCCTCCACTCCTCCTGGAACTGGGAGCTGATCTCGGACAAGCCGCTGGACTGGTGGGTGCCGCGGATCGGGAGGATCAAGAAGGCGTTCCCCAACCGTGTCCTCGTCGCCTCGATCATGGCGGGCTCGGGCAACGACACGGAGCTCCGCCACTGGCAGACGCTGGCGAAGGCCTGCCAGGACGAGGGAGCGGACGCGTTCGAGCTGAACCTCTCCTGCCCGCACATGGACCGCCAGGACATGGGGTCGAACATCGGCAAGGACCAGCAGCTGATCTCCGTCGTCACGCAGGTCGTCAAGGAGGTCGCGAAGGTCCCCGTCTGGGCGAAACTCACTCCCTCTACGACGGACATCGTCCTGGAGGCGCGCGCGGCGTTCCTCGGTGGCGCCGACGCGATCTCCTCCTCGAACACCTTCACGTCCCTTCCGATCATCGACCCGGAGACGATGGAGTTCGAGGTGAACGTGGACGGCTTCGTCTCGACCGGCGGGCTGGGCGGGCCCGCGATCCTTCCGCTCTCGCTCGCCAAGATGGCGCAGATGACGCACGCGCTGCCGGACAAGAACTTCTCCGGCATCGGCGGGATCTCGACCTTCGAGCACGCGCTGTCCTACTTCCTGCTCGGCTGCGGGACCGTCCAGGTCTGTACGGCGGCGATGCTCGACAAGGCGATCGGCCCCAACGTCCTCCGGGGCCTGGTCGCGGACATGACGTCCTTCCTCGAGCGTCACGCGGACCGCGGCTGGAAGAGCCTGGAGGACTTCCGCGGGACCCGTCGCGACCGCGTCGTCCCGCAATCCCAGATCGCCCGGCCGACCGAGGCGGACTACTACGGCGGCCACGAGGTCCCCGAGGGCTACGCGGCGCCGGCGGAGCCACACGTCCCGGTTGCGGCGAAATGAGGAGTTGATCGACTACAACGCACTCCTGCGCGTGGCGATCGAGGAGGCGCGCAAGGGATTGTCGGAGGGCGGCATCCCCATCGGCGCGGCGCTCTTCGATCGCGAGGGGCGGCTGCTCGGCAGCGGCCACAACCGGCGCGTCCAGGAGGGAGACCCGTCCGTGCATGGCGAGACCGACGCGTTCCGCCGGGCCGGGCGCCGGGCGAGCTACCGCGACACCATCATGGTCACGACGCTCGCCCCGTGCTGGTACTGCAGCGGGCTGGTGCGCCAGTTCCGCATCGGGACGCTGGTCGCGGGCGAGTCCGAGAACTTCGCGGGCGGCCTGGACTGGCTGCGCGAAAGCGGCGTGGCCGTCGTGGACCTCCGGTCCGAGGAGTGCGTCCAGATGCTCGCGGACTACATCGCGGCGCATCCCGACGTGTGGAACGAGGACATCGGGGAGGCAGCCGAGTGACGGGCTCGCGCCACGCCGCGCTCCCCAGGGAGCCCACGTTCCGCCAGCGGATCGCGGTCGGGTTCGCCGTCGCGTTCCTGCTGATCGCGATCACCGGCGCCGTCTCCTACTACGCGCTCCACCAGACCGCCTTGAGCGACCGGCTGTTCGCCCACCAGGCGCGCGACGTCATCGAGTTCGGGCGCCTGCGGGCGACGATCGAGCAGAAGATGGTCGCGGCTCGCGGGTACCTCATCACGGGCGACGAGAAATTTCTTTTCGAGATCCAGCAACGCCACCAGGAGCTGCAGGAGCAGATCCGGAAGCTGCGCAAGGGAGACCTGACCAAGCGCGAGCGGGAGCTGCTCGCCGAGATCGACGCGGCGGAGGACGAGCACCAGAAGGCGACGGAAGATGCGGTCAACGTGAGGACCCAGGGCGAGCACGCCGGCTACTTCGCCGAGAACGTCGAGCCGGCGCGCGCGTCCCTCGAGCGGCGGCTCTCCGCCTTCCTCTCGCACGAGAAGCAGATCCTCGAGCAGACCGACTCCGCCTCCGCGCAGAAGAACTCGCTCGCTTCCTCGCTCATCGTCGTCAGCGGCTTCGCGTCGCTCGGCGTGACGGCGATCCTGGCGGTCCTCCTGACGAGGCGGCTCGCACGGCTCTACGAGACCGAGCGCCACGAGCGGGCGCTGGCGGAGAACACGCGAAGGCGCTACCGGGACCTGGTCGAGGGAATCCCCGGCGGCATCGTCTGGGAGGCCGATGCCGGGACGCTGCGGCTGACGTTCGTCTCTCGCCGCGCGCAGGAGATGCTCGGGTACCCCGCGGACGAGGAGCACGCGCAGCCGGACTTCTGGACGCGCCTGATCCCCGCTGAGGACCGGGAGCGGGTCCTCGCCACGGCCGCCCGCGCGCTCCAGAACGAGACCGAGGAGCAGTTCGAGCACCGCTTCCTCGCGGCCGACGGGCGGACGGTGTGGTTCCAGACCCGGATCCGGCTCTCGCGCGAGGAGGGCAAGCCCCCGGTCCTGCGCGGCCTCTCGGTGGACGTGACCCGCCTGAAGGAGGCCGACAACGCGCTGCGGCTGCGCGCGCGCCAGCAGGCGGCGGTCGTCGAGCTCGGCCAGGAGGCCCTCGTCGAGACCGACCTCGTGCGGCTCTCCGAGCGGGCCTGCGAGGTCGTTGCGGAAACGCTCGGCGCCGAGCTCGCGGCGGTCTTCAAGGTGCTCCCCGGCTCCCGCGACCTCCTGCTGAAGGCGGGCGTGGGCTGGAAGGAGGGGGTCGCCGGCAGCGAAACCGTCCCCGCCACCGCCGCCGCGCAGCCGGGCTACACGCTGCTCGCGGGCGAGCCGATCCTTGTGCAGGACCTGCGCGCGGAGAAGCGTTTCGGGTCCCTTCCGCTCTTCGACGACCACGGCGTCCGCGGCGGCGCGAGCGTCGTGATCCCCGGAACGCCGTCGGCGCTCGGAGTTCTCGCGGTCCACACGAGGTCGCCGCGGGTCTTCACCGGCGAGGACCTCGTCTTCCTGCAGTCGGTCGCCAACGTCGTCTCGGCGGCGACGGGAAGGAAGATCGCCGACCAGGCCGTCGAGGAGTCCGAGCGGCGCAAGGCGGCGATCCTCCACGGAGCGCTCGACGCGATCCTCACGATCGACTACGAGGGCCGGGTGCTCGAGTTCAACCCCGCCGCCGAGAGCCTGTTCGGTATCCCGGCTTCCGAGGCGATTGGGAAGGAGATGGCGGAGCTGATCATCCCCGAGAGGATGCGCGACCAGCACCGCTCCGGGATGGCCCGGTATCTCGTGACGAAAAAGGCCGTGGTCCTGAACCGGCGGCTGGAGATGTCGGCGCTCCGCCGCGACGGCACCGAGTTCCCGGTCGAGCTGACGATCTCGCGAATCTCGGGGGACGGGCCGCCCGTCTTCACCGGGTTCGTCCGCGACATCACGGCCCGTCGCCGGGCCGAGAGCGACCGGGCGGGGCTCCTCGCGAGCGAGCGGCAGGCCCGGGCCACGTCGGAGACGGCGGAGAGGCGCGCCGCCTTCCTCGCCGAGGCGAGCGCGGCGCTGGCCTCGACACTGGACTACCGCTCGACGCTCGCGAGCGTCGCCCGCCTGGCGGTGCCCAGGATCGCGGACTGGTGCGCCGTGGACATCCTGGACGCGAAGGGCGACCTGCTGCGCCTGGCCACCAGCCACGACGAACACGGCCGCGGCCCCGCCGTCGCCGAGGTCCTCCGCTACTCGTCGGACCTGGAAGCGCCCCACGGCCCCGCCCACGTCTTCGCGACGGGAGAGCCCGAGGTCTTCAACGACCTCTCCGACGACATCCTCCGGGCCGTAGCCCGCGACGAGGAGCACTACCGGGCCGCGCGGGACCTTCGGCTGTGCTCCTCCATGTCCGTCCCGCTGAACGTCCGGGGCCTGAACATCGGAGTCCTGACCTTCGGCTCCGCCATCCCGGACCGGCGGTACGGGCCGGAGGACCTCGCCTTCGCTCAGGACCTGGCCGGCCGGGCGAGCGCCGCCATCGAGAACGCGAGGCTCTACCGCGACGCGCGGGAAGCGGTCCGCGCCCGCGACGAGTTTCTCTCGATCGCCTCGCACGAGCTGAAGACCCCGCTGACGACGCTTCAGTTGCAGGTCCAGGGCCTGATCCGCAAGATCCGCTCGGGCGCGCGGGACTCACCCGCCGAGACGGTGGCGGCGCGCCTGACCACGGCCGAGCGGCAGGTCGAGCGGCTGACCGGGCTGATCAACAACCTGCTCGACATCTCGCGCATCACCGCCGGCCGCCTGGACCTGGACCTCGAGCCGGTGGACCTCGGCGCGGTCGTGCGCGAGGCGGCGGCGCGCTCTCGCGAGGAGTCGGCGCGGGCCGGCTGCGAGATCAGGATGGACGTCAACGGGCCGTGCGTCGGCCAGTGGGACCGGATGCGCGTCGAGCAGGTCGTCTCGAACCTCTTTTCCAACGCCATCAAGTACGGCGCCGGCCGTCCGATCGAGGTCGCCGTCGGCGGAGACGAGGTCCTCGCGCGCTTCACGATCCGGGACCACGGCATCGGCATCCCGCCGGAGCACCAGGCGAGGATCTTCGAGCGATTCGAGCGGGCGGTCTCGGACCGGCATTACGGCGGGCTCGGCCTCGGGCTCTGGATCGTCCGGCAGATCGTGGACGCGCTCGGCGGCAGCATCCTCGTCGAGAGCCAGTCGGGGAAGGGATCGATGTTCACCGTCAACCTGCCGCGCACGCCGCGAAAGCGGCGCTCGGCCGGCGCCGCCGCCGCCGCCGAGAGCTCCGCGGCGCGTGGGTAGAATTCGCCGACCTTGTCCGAAACCGCCGCCGGCAAGCGGATCCTGGTCGTCGAGGACGACCGGGACCTGAGAGACGCGCTGGCCGAGATCCTGCGCGACGAGGGCTACCGCGTTAGTTCCGCGGGCCACGGCGAGGAAGCCCTCTCGGTCCTGCGCGGCGGGCGGGAGGAGGTCTCGCTCATCCTCCTCGACCTGACGATGCCCGTGATGAACGGCTGGCAGTTCCGCGACGAGCAACGCAAGGACCCGGAGCTGTCGAAGATCCCGGTCGTCGTGCTTTCCGCCGGCGATCAGCTGGCGGAGCAGATCGCACCGCTCGAGATCCGGGACTTCGTCCGCAAGCCGATCGAGCTCGCGCTGCTCCTGAGGACGGTCGACCGCTACTGCGCGTGAGGCGGGTTCAGCGCAGGATCCAGACGCGGACGATCTTGCCGCCGAGGACTTCGCTGATCACGATCGAGGATTCCACCTCTCCCGATTCTCCGGGCTCGGTCTCGCGGTCCGCGACGAAGTTCCCCGCCGCCATCCTTCCCGCCAGCCCGATCTGCGTGCGCCGGGACGAGGCGAACCGGCGGGCGTAGCTCTGGCGGACCTGGTCGGCGCCCGAGTCGCGCAGCCGGTCGGGGGGATCGAAGATCCGGACGTCGGGGGCGTAGAGTGAGACGAGCTTCTCGAGGTCGCGGCTGTTGTAGGCGTCGATCCGGCTCTGGACGACGGCCTCCGGCGAACCGGGCTGCGGCGCCCGGATCTCCACGGGTTGCGGCGGCAGGGGTTGCATCGGAGGTTGTGCCTGTAACGGCGCGAGAGTCGGAACCGCGGCGATCCGGGGCTCGGGCGTGGGCGTGGGCGGGGGAGGCGGAAGCGTCGGGGTGCGTGAGGGCAGCCGCGGAGAGGGCGTCGCCGTCGCGGCCGGCGTCGCGGCGGCCGCTGCAGCCGGCGTGTGGGTCGGCGCGCTCATGTCGATGACGACCGGCTGGAACCCGCCGCCGCCCGACTGGCACGCGGCCCAGAGGGGAACTGCAACGAGTGGAAGGCAGGCCTTCAGCAGCTTCATCCTTCTCTCCCGCGGAAAATTCAGGGACATCGGCGCCGTGGATCTTAGTCCACGCAGCGAAACCCTCGGGGGCCTGCGGCGTCCCCGCTGACATGGGAATCCTGTCGGGCCTTCTCGCTGCGGCAGTCCTCCTCCCTCCGGCGCCGGGCGCGGGCGCCGCTGCCGTGCCCGCGGTCCTCGATCAGTTCGAGCGGGTCTGCGCGCGTCCCTTCTGGCCGGGGTTCGAACCCTGCCGGATTCCGCTCGTGATCTTCGACGGGAAGAGGACGTGGCTCTTTCGTCACCCGGCTCCGCCCTCGGAGTTCGCCGAGTTCCCCGGCAATCCCGCTCTGCGAACCTACGAGGGGCGGCACGCCGCCGTCCGCGCCAACACGTCGGTGGATCTGGCCGGGGTCTCGTCCGCGGCCGCGATTTTCCAGGGGTCGAGCGTGGACTCGAAGACGCTGGCCGCGCTCCTCGTTCACGA
>DATFQY010000176.1:0-14373 GCA_035263845.1 Thermoanaerobaculia bacterium
TCGCCGGCGACGACGAGCGGGTGGTTCATCGTGGCGGGAAGGGTGGTCGGGTTCGGGGGGGCGCAGTTCCGAACCGACCTCTGGTTCTTCAACCCGGATTCCGTCAATTCCGCGACTTTCACGCTGATCTTCCATGGCCAGGTCTCGAACGGCGGCGGCGCGCCGGCGCCGATCACCTCCGCGCCGATCGTGCTCGCCCCGAGGGAGACGCAGCTTCTCGCCGACGTGCTCCTCACGAAGCTCTCCGCGGACAACCAGGTCGGCGCGATCGAGTGGAGCTCGAACATCCCGATCATGGGGGGACTCCGGAGCTTCACCGCGCCCAGCGGCTGCACCGGCGGAACGTTCGGCGCCTTCCAGCCCGGCGTCCCGACGACCGAGTCCATGACGGCCAAGCAGGGCGTCAACGACTCGGCCAACGTGCTCCAGATGTTCGGGACGAGCTCGGGCGACGCCAACTACCGCACGCAGCTCGACGTGACGAATACGTCCACGGTCGCCGTGCCGGTCGAGGTCAAGGTCATCGATCCGGTCACGGCGGTCGTCTACGGCGGGACACAGAACTACACCATCGCGCCCAAGTCGCTCCTGCGGGTCGGCCGGATCCTCGAGATTGTCGGAGCTCCGTTCATCGACGGGCTGCGCGTGACCGTCGCGATCAAGGAAGGAACGGCGGTTCCCTCGGGAGGCGTCCTCGCCGTCGCCTCGACGCTCGACAACCGGAGCCAGGACCAGTACGCGTTCGTCGGGATGCGGCAGAGCGGAACGGTCGTTCCGGCGGAGATGCTCCCGGCGGAGGAGGTTCCTTAACGACCGCGGGAGGGCGCGAGGCCCTCTCCTACGGGACCGGGTCCTCGCCCCCCCTGGAGAAGGGGTTGCAGCGGACGATCCGGGCGGCCGCCATCAGGCCGCCCTTCGGGAGGCCGTAGCGGCGGATCGCCTCGCGGCCATAGGCCGAGCAGGTCGGGTGGTAACGGCAGCGGACGAGCCCGGTCTTCTCGAACGTCCGGGAGAGCGTGGCCCGGTAGCCGTCGATCGCGTCGAGCGCGAGCCGCGCTCCGACCTGGTCCGAAGGCGGCCTCAACCCGTCGCCGGCCGCCAGCCCAACGAGCGCCGCGAAGACGATGGCGCTCCTAGAAACGGTCGGCATACCTCGAGATCGCCGGGACGATCAAGCGTTCGCCGTCGAGCGCCTTCACGATCGCGAGGATCGCGATGATCGTGTAGACGACGAGGACGACGAACATCAGGATGGGGTAGATGCAGGAGAGCGCCGGCACGAGGATGCCGATGATGGTCGCGACGACCCCGATCGCGACGACCGCTCCGAAGAGGAGCAGGCCGTTAGCCGCGTGCCACCGGACCTCGCGGTTGCCCTTCGCCGCGAGCAGCGGAATGAACCCGAGGAACGTCAGGTAGCTCAGGACGAGCATTCCGACGGGCTGCGTGCGGCTTTCGGGCATTTGCCTCGAGCCGGAGAATACAACGGGAGCCGAAGCTACTTCGTCTTGAGACGGATCGAGCCGTTGACCGTCTCGCAGCGCAGGCTCTCGTTGCCGCCGTTGTAGGAGCCTCGGGCCTCCTTGGGACCGTGCTTGCCTTCAACGGCGAGGTCGATGTCTCCCTCGATGTGGCCATTGACGGTCGTCAGGTCATAGCGAACCGAAGAGGCCTTGTCGAAGGCGACCTCGACGGAGCCGTTGACGGTCTCGAGGTCGGACTTCTTGAGCGCTCCCTTGAAGGCGATCCGGAGGGCGCCGTTGACCGTGGCCGCCTTGACGGGCCCGCCGACTCCCGTCAGCTCGATGGACCCGTTGACCACGTCGCAGGAGACCGGCCCTTCGAAGCCGGTGCCGAGAACCTGGCCGTTGGTCGTCTCCAGCCGCACGGTCGTGCCCGGAGGAAAGTGGACCTCGTAGTCCACCCGCGGGTTGTGCCAGCCGAAGTCGAGGAAACCGAAGAGATGGTGCCGGCGCGGATTGATCGTTTCGAGCCGGATCTCGTCGCCGACCTTGCGGACCCGGATTTCGGTCTGCGCGAGGGTCTCTTCGGCACGGGTGCCGGTGGCCTTCTTGACGGCCCGGACCTTCAGGTAGGGCTTCTCCCACGTGGAGGCCTCGATGCGGCCGTTGACGTTTTCCACCGAGATTCTCGAAACCCCTTCCATCGAAAAGGCTTTTTCGTAGACGTCTTCCCCCGCGGTGAGGACCATCGCGGGGGCGAAAAGCAGTGTAGCGAGGGCAAGTCGTTTCATCGGACTTCGCAATTGTCTAACGAAACATGCGGGGAAAAGTTCACACCCCCATTGTCGCCGATCAAGGACCGTGCCTGAGGGCCCCAATCCAAAATCCAGAATCCAAAAACTAAAATCGCCCGGTGCCGCCCCTTCTCGCCGATTGCCACCTCCATCTCGAAGGGAGCCTGCCGCCGGCGATGCTCGAGCGCCTCGCGCGCCGGTCGGGCAGCCCCTTCGCGGATTTCGCCGTCTTCGAAGAGGCGCGCAAGGGAGTGCGGGACTCGGCCGGTTTCCTCTCCCTCTTCGCGAGTGTCTGCCGACTCTTCCGAGGCCCGGAGGATTACGCGGAAGCCGCCGAGGCGGTCGGCGAGAGCCTGGCCGCCGACGGAGTCGGATATGCGGAGATCTATGTCTCGCCCGAGATCTTCAGCCGGATGAAACTGCCGGCGGAGGAGTGCCTCGCGGCGATCGCCGGGGCCTTCGCCCGGCGCCCCGGCGGCTGCGACTGCCGGATCCTCCTCGACGTCGTGCGCCAGTGGGGACCGGAGTCCGCCCAACGCGTCCTCGACCTTCACGAGAAGACCGACCATCCCGCGGTCGTCGGCTTCGGAATGGGCGGCGACGAGAACTCCCTTCCGGCATCCGATTTCGCCGCCGTGTACGCGCGCGCCCGCTCGCTCGGGCTGAAGACGTCCGTCCACGCGGGCGAGTGGTCCGGCGCCTCCTCCGTCGAGGACGCCCTCGTACATTTGCGCCCCGACCGGATCGACCATGGGATCGCGGCCGCTCGGGACCACGAGCTTCTCCGCCGCCTCGCCGAGGAAGGAACCACGCTCTGCGTCGCTCCCTCGAGCAACGTCGCGACGGGAGCCGTCGCCTCCTTCGCCGCCCATCCCCTCCCGCGCCTGCTCGACGCCGGAGTCCGCGTCGCCCTCTCCGCCGACGACCCGCTCCTCTTCTCCACGACCACGTCCGCGGAGTACGCGGTCCTTCGACGGCATTTCAGGCTCGGCGATGGAGACCTCGAGCGGCTCTCGGGAAACTCGTGGAGCGCGGCTTTCCGCGATCGCGATCCTTAGCCGCGAGGCGAAATCTCGTGGGCGAGCCGGGCTTCTTCGAGCGAGGCGACGAGCTCCGGCAGGCGTGATGCCGCGACCTCGAGCTGCAGGACCGGGTCGGGATCGAAGGTCTCGGCGGCGAGGGTGATGTCTGGGGGACGGACGAGCCGGCGGGCGGCGCCGAGGTTCTGGTAGGAGCAGGTCACCGTGACGCGGACGACCTCGCGGACCTTGCGGGCGCCGGCGGCGGCGAGCGCCTTCTCCGCGGCCTCGCGGTAGGCGCGAGCGAGGCCTCCCGTGCCGAGCTTCGTCCCGCCGAAGTAGCGGACGACGGCGATCACGATGTCGCACACTCCGGCCGAGGAGATGGCGGCCGCGATCGGTTTTCCCGCGGTGCCGGAGGGCTCGCCCGCGTCGGAGCAACGCTGCGAGACGGAGTTGCCGGTCCCGATCTTCCAGGCGAACGCGACGTGGGTCGCGTCGTGGTACTCGCGCCTGAGGCCTTCGACGATCGCCCCCGCCTCGGCGGCGGAGGAAACCGGATGGGCGAAAGCGAAGAACCTCGACGCCTTTTCCCGGACCTCGCCCCGCCCCGGCCCGGCCGGGACGACGCGCTCATCCGGCGAGGGTTTCCTCATAGATCTTCCGGTACCGTGCCACGGCGGCCTCCTCGGGGAACTCCTCGACCGCGCGGCGGCGCGCCTCGCGCGAGAAGGCGGCGTGCTTCTCGGGATCGCGCAGGAGCGACAGCGCGGCCTCGGCCATTCCCTCGACGTCGCCGACGGGACGCAGGTAGCCGCACTTTCCGTCCTCGACCACCTCGGGGAGCCCGCCGACGGATGTGCCGACGACCGGCAGGCCGCAGGCCATCGCTTCGAGCGCGGCCAGGCCGAAGGACTCCGGGTCGGAGGGGAGCAGAAAAACCTTCCCGACCGGCAGGATCGTCTCGATCGAGGGGACGTTGCCGAGGAAGAGCGTGCGGTCCTCGAATCCCTTCTCGATGGCGATCCGCTCGGCGAGCGAGCGGTCCGGCCCGTCGCCGATCAGGATCAGCCTCGCCGGGACCTGCCGGCGCACGAGGTCGAAGATGCCGAGGACGTCGGCCACGCGCTTGACCGGACGGAAATTGGAGATGTGGATCAGGACCGCCTCGTCGTCGCGGCACAGCGACTGCGCGTAGGCCGAGACCTGGTCCGGCCGGAAGAGCTCTCCGTCCACGAAGTTGTGGACGACGTGGACCTCGCGGCGGATCCCGAACTCCCGCACGGTGACGTCGCGCAGGTACCTGGAGACGGCCGTCACGGCGTCGCTCTTCTCGATGCCGTAACGCGTGATCGGCAGGTACGAGCGGTCCTGTCCGACGATCGTGATGTCGGTGCCGTGGAGCGTCGTGACCACCTTCAGGCGCTTTCCGTTGGCGACGCTCATGTCCCGGGCGAGGATCGCGGAGATCGCGTGCGGCAGGGCGTAGTGAACGTGGAAGAGGTCGAGCTTGGCGTGCTGCGCCACCTCGGCCATCTTCGTGGCGAGGGCGAGCGTGTACGGCGGCGAGACGAAAAGCGGGTAGGTCGGCGCCACGACTTCGTGGAAGAAGACGCGCCGCCGCGGAAGGCCCAGGCGCGAAGGAAGCGCGTAGGAGATGAAGTGGACCTCGTCGCCGCGCTTGGCGAGCGCCATTCCCAGCTCCGTCGCGACGACTCCGCTTCCCCCGAAGGTGGGATAGCAGGTGATTCCGATTCTCACGGGACTTCGTAAGCCGTGAGCCGTGAGCCGTCAGCGGAAGAATCCCGCTGGCCTTCCGTGCATCGGCTTACGGTTAACGGCTTACGGCTCACGATTCTAAAACCCCGGTTCGAAGCCCTCAAACACGGTGACCGGATCATCGATTCGCGGAGGCCTCTTCGTGACGAAGCCTTCCGCGTAGTCCACGTTGATCAGGAAGCCGTAGTAGCGCGCGCGGGCCTCGATGGCTTCGAGGAAGCCCTTCTGCGAAAGCATCGTGGGCGGCTCCTTGGACGCGGGGTCGTGGAACTGGCTGCGAAAGGTGCGCATCGCCGCCAGGCGCTTCTCCATGGCCGCGGTCACGTCCACGACGAAGGTAGGCGCCTGGACGTAGTTGGTCGAAAAATAGATCGTCTGCTGCGGCCGGTGGGCGGGGTGGGCCGTCTCGATCCGGCGCAGGCCCGCGTAGTACGCGGCGTCGGTCACGAGCTCCCCGGCGCGGCGGTGATCGGGATGGCGGTCCTCCGGATAGGAGGTCAGGATCAGGCGAGGCCTGTGCCGGCGGATGACGTCCATCAACGCGAGCTCGTTCTCCCGTGTCTTGCGCAGGCCGCCGTCGCCGAAGTCGAGGATTTCGCGAAAGTCCGCTCCCATCAGGGCGGCCGACTCTCTCGCCTCTCGCTCGCGGCCGGCGGCGTCGCCGCGGGTTCCCATCTCGCCGCGGGTCAGGTCCACGAGCCCGAACCTGCGCCCCTTCGCCGCGAGCGTCAGGAGGGTTCCCGCGCAGGTCAGCTCGACGTCGTCGGGGTGCGCGGCGATGGCGAGGACGTCAACCGGCATGCAGGCTCTCCTTCTCCTTCTCGGCGGGGCGGTCGGCGCCCATGTTCACGATCTCGGCGCCCTCGAGCGACCCCGCCGCGGCCTGCTTGATCGTCGCGAGCGCCTCGCGCCCGTAAGACAGGAGCGGGACGAGCGGCGGGTAGATCCGCTCGGCAGGCGAGCCCAGCGGCAGGAGCATGGCCTCGAGGCGCGAGCGCCTGCCGGAAGTCGTTTCGTCCTTGCGCTCGGCCGCCTTGCGGATGCGCTCCATCAGCTGGTCGAGCTGGTGGGCGACTTTCTTGCGGGCCGTCTCGAGCGCGCCCGAGAGCGTCGGGTCGAGCCTGGCCAGGCCCTCGTCGAGGGACGAGAGACCCGTGTGGACCTCGTCGGTCGTCCGCCGGAGCCGGTCCACCTCGGGGATCGCGGGAGGCGCCTGAGGAGGGAGCGGGTAGAGCAGGTCCCCGGGTGCGATGCCGAGCGCTTCGGCGGCGCGCCGCTCCGGCGGCCCGAGCAGGACGAGGTGAGAGCGGGGCAGCAGCACCGGCGGGCGCAGGCCGAAAACGGAGAACAGGGCGAGCGACTGCGCGTGGTAGGAGATCTCGGAGGCGCCGAGCACGCTCGCCGCGCAGGGCAGCAGGAAGGACTTGAAGACGGGCCGCGTCAGGACGTCCGTCGAGATCCACGCGGAGCCGGCCGAGACGGCCCGGCCGGTCTCGCCGAGGTCCGTGACCCGCCGCCGCTCTCCCTTTTCGACCGCGAAGAAGGGAAACACGTCCGGGCGCAACGCCGCCGTCGGCGGCCTGCCGGAGCGCTCGAGGCTCTCCGTGACGGAGCGGAGGCTTTCCCGCACCGCGGCCTCGTTTCGCGATGCGGCGGCGAAGAATTCCGCGGCCTGGCGGCGCAGCGGCTCGGAAGAGGGATCGAGGACGAGGAGCGGCTCGCCTTCGACGAGGTCGAAAAGCGTTTCGATGAAGGCCTCGCCGTAGGAATTCCCGGGGACGTAGCGGCGTCCGAAGGCCTCGAGGATCTCGGCGCCGTCGCTGGCGCGCACGTCCTCGCGGAAGCCTTCCAGGACCGGCGTGACGTTCTCCGGCAGCGGAAGCCCTCCAACCGGCTGGCGGTTGGAGCGGTCGGATCCCTCGAGCAGAAAGAAGAGAGCCTCGTTCTTGCCGGGCCTCGCCGTGCGCGCGATCTCGTCCAGGTCGTGGTCGTCCGTCAGCGCCCAGAAGACCGGGACGGCCGGGATGCCGCGATCCTTGAGCTCCCTCGCGACGCGGATCGCGTCGAAGGCCTTCGTGATCGTGAAGAGCGGACCGGTGAAGAGGCCGACCTGGTGGCCGGCGAGAACGGCGACCGCGCGCCCCCCGGCGAGCTCTTCCGCCATCCGGCGAGCCTCGGGAAGGCGGGTCCGGAAGGCGTCGGCGGCGATCCGGGGCCGGGCTCCCAGGAGCTGCCGAGCCCGCGCCGCGACGGCCTCGGAAGAGGGAGGGTCCGGGTAGAACTCCGGCAGGCCGCGCAGAAAGTCGAGGAAGAGCGGCGGCAGGCCGGGGTAGCGGTCGAAGGGAATCGTGCCCGTCAGCATGGTTTCCTCGCCAGAACGATGAGGCGGGGGGCGGAACTTCCCGCCGGAGCGCCCGCGAAGTCTCCCCAGGCCTCCTCGACGGCGAGGCCGGCGTCGCGGAACATCCGGCAGAGCTCCTCGGCGGTGTAGGCGCGAACGCTCTCGCGGAAGGTCATCGTCGAGCCGGCGCGGTGAACCTCGATCTCCTTCTCGACTCGCTTGGTCTCGTCGTTCCACCAGCGCCGAATGCGGTACTCGCGCTCGCCCGTCGAGCGGCTCTCCTCGGGAATGAGGCGCGCGACGACGTAGTCGCGGCCGAACGTGTCGCAGAGGAACGCTCCGCCCGGTTCGAGCACGCGTTCGATTTCCTTCACGACCGCCATGTTGTCCGCCTCGCGCAGAAAATATCCGAAACTCGTGAAGAAATTGACGACCGAGCGGAACGCGCCGTCTCCGAACGGGAGCGCGCGCATGTCGCCCCGCACGAGGCGGAGAGTCTCGGCGCGGGCCCGCCCGAGCTCAAGCAGAGGGGCGGAGTAGTCGAGGCCGACCGGCGCGAAGCCTTTTTCGGCGAAACGCAGGGAGTGGCGGCCGGCCCCGCAGGCCAGGTCCAGGATCGGCATCGGGTCGGGGCCCAGGCGAGCGAGCGCGAACGCGGCTTCGCGGCGGGCCGAGGCGAGGTCGCGATGCGGGTAGAGCTCGAGGTACTCCTCTCCGAACCAGGATTCCCACCACCGCATTGCGGGGGATTATGCCGCGCCCGAAGGGTTAGAGTTTCGCCGTGCGAGCGGTTTTTCGAAGGGCGGCGTGGGTCCTCGCGGCAGAGCTCGCCGCGTCCTTCTGCGGCGGCATCAAGACGGTCTCGCGAGACGGCTACCGGGCGCTCGTCGCTTACTCCTCCGGCGAGCGCTACCAGATCGCGGTGCGGGACGAGAAACGGCGGGTCGAAGGGACCTTCGACGGCTCGACGCTGGTCAAGATCCTGCGCCCGGACCAGGGGAAGGTCTGGCAGTACCGCCCCTCGACGAAGAAGCTCCTCGAAGAGGCGTGGGAGCAGGGGGACGAGCTCCTTCCCGGCTACCCCCTCGAGCCGCTTTTCGACTCCGCCGCCTTCGCCCAGCGTTACGGGGGCGCGGCCAAGCAGATCGGCGACGGCGTCCACGGCATCCATCCCTGCGACCGCTACCAGATCGGCCTTCCCTCGGGGGACCGCGTTACGGTCTGGGCGGCGAGGGACTTCGAGCGCCTTCCCGTCCGCCTCGAGCACGAAAAGAAGGGCGCCGAGGGGACCTACGAGATCGTCTCCGACGTCCAGCTCCTCGACGTCCGGATCGGCGCCGGTGAGAACCTCTTCGAAAAACCGAACGGCTACACCCCCGTCCGCTCCTACTCCGACCTGGGCCGGTGACGTCTTGGGGTCAGGTCTACACCATACATTATAGCGTGAAGCCCCGTGCCGCTGGCCCACGAGGGTCGATTCTCCATAATGTATAACATAGACCTGACCCCAAGACGTTCCACCCCCGGCCGGCTCGGGCTAGGGGGCGTGGGGGAGCCGGGCGCGGGAGGGGGCCAGGGGCTGGAAGTCCCGGAAGAGGATGTGGTCGTAGAAGTAGTGGCAGAGGAGGAAGGAGAGGACGACCACGTAATACGCGCGGTCCTGCGGGAGGCCGAAGCCCTTCCAGAGGACGAGGTAGACGCCTCCGGAGAGGACCGTCGCGCCGACCATCGCCGCGTAGAAGGCCTTCGTGTGCGAGACGCCCGAGATCTTCTTCACGAAGCCGCTGCCGATCTCGTCGCGGTCGGCCTGGCGGGTCAGGATGAACCACGTCAGCGCGAGGTACTGCAGGGAGTGCCACGTGTTGAATCCCTGGAACGCGACGTCGAGGTTGTCGAAGATCGGGATGATGAACGCGAGCGCCACCGTCGCCGCCATGAACAGCAGCCGGGGCCAGCTCGCCTCGCCGCGGCGGATCTCCCCGACCGTCCGGAAGACGTAAAAGAGGAAGAGCGCGGCGAAACCGACCGTGAACGCCTGGGCGACCCAGAGGTGCTTGAGGAAATCCGGGAAGATCAGCGTGCTCGACCCCAGCGTGAACTCGTCGGCCACGAACTTGTACATCGCGACCGTGTAGAGGGCGCCGAGGATCACCGCCCCGTCGAGGAGCCGGTCGAAAGTCGAGATTCGGCTGGTGACCTTCCGCCGGTACGACTCCGAGATGAACTGCGCCTGGTGGGTGACGTGGACCGAGGCCCAGAAGAAGAACAGCGTCAGCAGCAGCAGGAAGGCGTAGAAGGACCCGATGACGACGAGCGTCGGGATGATCACCAGCGGCGCGTACGCCCGCCATCCGTATTTCTCCCGGAACTTCGGCTCGAGCGCTGTGCGCAGGTAGGTCGAGTACATGTGGGGGCCGCCGACTAAGAGCGTCACCGACAGGCCGACGATCAGGCTCGCCGTCGCGTCCGAGGCGCCCAGGAACTGCAGGGCGCCGTACGACAGGTAGGGGAGGAAGACCAGGACGCCCGAGGCGGTCAGGAAGAGAAGGTCGAACTTCCGGCTCCGGATCCACGGACCCGGGTCGGCAGCCGCGCCGGCCGCGGAGATGGCGATGCCCTCTCTGGACGCCATGCCCGAATCTTACCCTCGGCCCGCGCCGATTTCACCGGATGCCCGATGAGGCCGCCGCGGGCCTCCGGGCGCTAGAATTGCAAGTTCGATGCTCAGATTCGGAACGGTCCCGATCGATCCGCCTCTCGTCCTCGCTCCGATGGCGGGGATCACGGACCACGCCTACCGCCTCATGCTGCGCTCGATCGGCGGCGTGGGCCTCGTCACGATGGAATTCATCTCCTCGGAAGCGATCAGCCGCGGCAACGCGCGCCAGATGCGCAAGATGCTCTTCTCCGACGAGGAGCGCCCGCTCTCGATCCAGATCTACGGCTCCGACCCGGACCGCATGGCCACCGCCGCCGACATCGTCGAGGAGCTCGCGCCGGACGTTTGCGACATCAACATGGGGTGCCCCGCGAACAAGGTCCTGAAGGGATGCGCGGGCGCCGCGCTGATGGGCGACCTCGACCTCGCGCGCGAGATCATCCGGAAGGTCCGGTCGCGGCTCTCGATGCCGCTGACGGTGAAGTTCCGCCTGGGGCTCGACGAATCCCGGAAGAACTTCCTGGAGCTTGGCCGGATCTGCGAGGGCGAGGGGGCCGCCGCGGTCGCGATGCACGGTCGCACCGCCCGGCAGATGTACACCGGGCGCGCGGACTGGGATCGGATCGCGGAGCTGAAGTCCGCCCTGTCGATTCCCGTGGTCGGCAACGGCGACATCGAAACGCCCGAGGACGCGCTGGAGATGTTCGCGAGGACCGGCTGCGACGCCGTCATGTGCGGCCGGGCCACGATGAAGAACCCGTGGATCTTCCGCCAGATCGCGGACCGGCTGGCCGGCCGGGCTCCCCGCCAGGCGACGCTGGAGGAGCGCCGCGACCTGATGCTGTCCCACTTCTGCGCGATCGAGCGGCTGGCCTTCGATCCACGCGAGGCCCTCCACAAGCTGCGCACCATGACCGGGTGGTACACGCACGGCCTCCCCAACGGGAGGGCGCTGCGGGTCCGCATCTCCGAGCTAACGACCCCGGCTGATTTCCGGTCCGCCGTGGCCGACTTCTTCGCCGAGCTGCCCGGCCACCTCGCGGCTATCGCTTAGCGGCCTGAGCCGTAATCGCCGGCGGCCCCGGCGCCGTTATGCGTTATGGAAGACGGCGGGAATTCCCGACCCTTCCCGCGGGGTTCGTTTTGGAGTCATGAACCGCTACATCCCGGGAGTCGCCGCGGCCTGCGCCGGGCTCGCCCTGGCCGGGGCTCTGGCCGCCCAGACCCAGCAGCTCCCCGTCAAGGACCAGAAAAAGACCGCCGACGTCTCCACCCCGGCGGGGAAGTTCGCCCTGGAGGTCAGCGCCGACTACCTCGGCATGGCCTCGGGCAAGACCGTCGTTCGCCTGCGCCTGGCATCGGCCCAGCTCACGGCGGCCCTCACGGCCCGCGGGGTGCGTTTCGTCAGCGGCGAGCTCAGGGGGACCTTTTCCAAGGGCGAGGAGATGGTCGAGGCGTTCCGATACCCGGTCAGCGGCGACGTCGACGCCGGCAACGCCTTCCACTTCTCCTTCCTGCGCCCCGTCCCGCCCGGCAACTACAAGGTCAAGCTGACTTTCGCCCTGCCCGGCGGCAAGGAGGTCGGCGAAGGCTCGGTGGACCTGTCCGTGCCGGAGCTCGGGACGGATTTCCGCCCGGAGATGGCGCCGGCCGAGGCGAGCACGCTGCCCGAGGCGGAGGCGATCATCATCGCGGATTCGGCGGGACCGCCCGGCGCCGGCGCCCACCCGGACGAGTCGAAGCTCAGGATCCTGCCGCCCAACCGCGAGGCACCGGTCGGGCTCCTGAGGCTCGAAGCGGCGGTCGAGCCCCCGATCAAGAAGGTCGAATTCTACTTGAGCGAACGACTGATCCTGACGCGCACGCGGCCGCCGTACTCCGTCGAGCTGGACCTGGGAGACATCCCGAGGCGGCAGACCCTCCGCGCCGTCGGGTACGACGAGACCGGCCGGGTCATCGACGAGGACGCCTGGGCGATCAACGAGGGGAGCGCGCGCGTCGCCGTGCGCGTTCTGCCGCAGCCGGATCCCGCGACGGGCAAGGTCCGCGTCAAGGTCGCCGTCCAGTCGATTGGCGGCGGCATCGCGAAAAAAGTCGAGCTCTACCTCGACACCAAGAAGATCGGGTCCTGGATGTCCGCGCCGTACGAGGCGACCATCCCGTACAACGACTATGCCGCGGGGACCCTCCTTCGCGCGACGGCGATCACCGAGGACGGCAAGGAAGCCAACGACATCCGGATGCTGAAGGGCAACTCCACGACGGTCGAGGCGGTGCGCGTGGACGTCGTCCAGCTCCACGTCTCCGCGCTGGACAAGGACTCGCGCTTCGTCAAGGGGCTCGCCAAGGACGACTTCAAGATCCAGGAGGACGGGAAGGCGGAGGAGATGAGCGGCTTCGAGGTCGCCGAGAACCTTCCCCTGAACATCGGACTCGTCGTGGACAGCTCCGGCTCGATGGAGAAGGGGATGCCGTTCGTCCGCGAGGCGACGGCGGCCCTCTTCCGGGACCTGATCCGCGCGAAGGACCAGGGCTTCGTTCTCGAGTTCCGCGACCGGCCGAAGTTCCTCCAGGAGCTCACGGGGGACTCGGGCCTCCTCCAGAAAGCCACCTACGACCTGAAGGCCCACGGGGCGACGGCACTCTACGACGCGGTCATCCTGGGGCTTTACCAGTTCCGAACCCTCCAGGGGAGGAAGGCGCTGGTTGTCGTGACCGACGGCGACGACAACCGTTCCCACGTGGACTACGACGTGCTTCTCCGTTACGCGCGGTCGGCCGGTGCGCCGATCTACTTCATCGCCGTCAACATCCCGTTCACCGACTTCAAGTCGAAGAAGGTCATCCACGAGATCGCGAAGGAGTCCGGCGGCGAGGTGTTCACGATCGGGAGCGCGGCGAAGATCGGCGAGGTGACGCGGCGGATCGAGGAGGAGCTGCGCTCCCAATACGTCCTCGCTTTCCGCAGCGACTCTCCGAAGCCGCCCGGCGAGTACCGCTCCGTCAATGTGACCATCGCGAAACCCGGGATCACCGCCCGCACGATCCGCGGCTATATTCCTTGATCCCTCACTCGCGGTAATTCGCGATCAAAAACTGCTTCGGTCCCCGGGCCAGAACGCGGACGGTTCCCCCCTTGAATTCGTTCATGTCCCGCTCCCGGACCAGGGCGGCGTAGCGTTTCCCGCTCTTCCACTCCGCCCAGAACTTCTCTTTCGTCCAGAGCAGAGCGTCGCGGACCTCGGAACGGCGCTCGAACTGCGGCTCGAATTCTCCGACGTAATCGGCGACGGGGACGGGCGACGCGAGCGCCAGCGGGAGGTTCTGAAGGTAGGCCTGGTAACCGACGATCGCCGCGCCGTCGTTTCTGGCGGCGACGGCCGCGGTCGTCAGGGTGCGCGGGCCGGTCGCGTTTGGAATCTTCGGCCAGCCCAGCGCCGCGATCATCCCAACGCCGGTCCAGCCGACCGCGAAGGCCGCGAGGGCGTGGGCCGGGGACTTGCGCGAGATGCCGGCGGCGGCGAACGCCCCGGCGAGAAGGACGGCGAACCCTCCGATCGCCAGGCCGGTCAGGCCGAACTCCCGCACGGAGGAGCGGGTCGCCGGGTCGAGGAGAACGGCGGCGGGCAGGAGCGCCGCGAGCGCCGCGGAGAAGAGCCACGCTCCCGGGCCGGCGCGCGGCCTTGCGAAGACCGGCTTGGCCGCGAGGGCCGCCGCCGCGGGAATCGCCGGCAGCAGGTACGGAGGCAGCTTGCTTCGCGAGACCGAGAAGAAGACGAGCACGACGGCGAACCAGATCAGGAAGAACTGCGCGTCGCGGTCGCCGGAGAGGCGGCGCCGTTCGAGCGCGGAGAAGAAGAAGGGGAGGGCCGGCAGGAACCCGGCGAGGAAAACGAGCAGGAAGTAGTAGATCGGGCCCGGGCGCGACGCTCCCTTCGTCGCGAAGCGGCTGAAGTGCTCGTGGATGAAGAAGAAGTCGAGCAACCCGGGGTTGCGCTTCTCGGCGAGAACGAACCACGGCGCGGAAACGATCAGGAATGCCGCAAGTGCGGGCCCGGCCAGGAGGGCGGGGAGGAACCGCGTTCGCCGCGAGACCGCGCACCAGAGAAGCAGGATGCCGCCGGGCAGGACGATCGCGATCAATCCCTTGCAGAGAAACCCTCCGGCCGCGGCGAGACCCGTCAGGAGCGAAAGGGCCTTCCAGGGGAGCCGCGCCTCGCGCCGGGACAGCGTCGCTCGAGCGAGACAGAGCGTGGCGGTGAAGAAGAACGTCAGCGGCGCGTCCGTCAGGTTCACGCGGGAGAAGACGAATCCCCAC
>DATFQY010000177.1:0-4800 GCA_035263845.1 Thermoanaerobaculia bacterium
ATCGTGACGGTCCACGGCATGGTCGCGCCGGGTGTCACGATCGAGACGGAGGCCCCGTCTGCCGTCCAGATCCGGGCTCCGTCGAAGGCGATTCCGTTGGGGCCGGCGCCCAGGTTGCTCGCGACCGTGGTCACGGCGCCGGGCCCCTGAGTGGGATCGACCAAATAGAGTTCGCCGGGATTGGTGCTCCCGGAGACGAGGATCCGGCCCATGGCTACCGCGATTCCGACGGCGCGCGTCGCCCCCGTCCAGGTCGCGAGCAGTGCTCCGTCGCTTCCCCGCACGCGAGAAATGGAGTTGCTGCCGAAATTGGCCACCCACACATCCGCACCATCCGATTCGACCAGTTGGGGCTCGACCCCGACCGTCGTAATCCCGAGGACCGTGGCGTTCTGAGGCGTCCAGAACTGCTTGAGCGCAGCCCGCCGGTTGCCGCGCTTCAGGACTCCGTCCACCGACCGCGAGAGAAACGCCGCCATCTGCGTCCGACTCACGTTGTCCGCCGGAGAGTACGTCGTCGGCGTGGTCCCGGTCGTGATCCCCAGGTAGTACACCTCCAGGATGAAGCCGCAGAACGCATCGTTGGCCGTGTCGGTGAAGGGCCCGCAGGTGCCCAGGAGGGCTCCCGCCCCGCCCCCCAGCAGTGCCGCGAACATGATCGAGACAAGAGCGAGGACACTCCGGCCGGAATTGATCAGTTGCATGGCAGACCTCCTTGAGCGGGGAGGTTATGCCCTCGCCTCCAGCCTCTCAAGCCAGCCCGGCCGGAGGAAGGAAGACCGGAGCACCCTCCTGACCTGACGGTCACCTTCGGCTTTCGATCCGGAGATTCCGACGTGCGACGGTTCGATCTCCTAGGCCCCTGACCTTACCTCGCTCGAATAAACCCGTTGCCGGTCAGCGTCGCTGAGGAGGACGCCGGTGGCGGCCCGGACGATCGAGACCGAGCTCGAGCCGGAGTTGGGCACCCAGATGTTGGAGCCGTCGAAGACGCGCGAGCGCGGCACGATTCCGACAGTCAGGGTCTCCAGCACGGCCCCGCCCGAGTCCAGCCTGAGCAGCGAGCCGGGACCGTTGCCGGTTGCATTCGTCACCCAGACCGCCGTTCCGTCTGAACGGCCCCTACGCGGCCGGCTTCGACGGGGAGTATGTCGCCGTGACCAACCCGATCGGGGACAGCGTGTCGCTCTGGACCGCAGCAGGGCTGACGCCACTCGGGTCCGTCTCCACGGGCTCCGGCACGCTACCGGTGGCCGTCAGCAGCGACGGGATCCATTTCTGGCTCTCGCTCCAGGGAAGCGGCGGGTTGTTCACCTTCTTCTGAAAGAGGCTCGGAAGTTGTAGCCTTGGCACGCCGTGATCCGGCGGCGGCCAGAAACTCCGTCTTCCTTTCTGGGAGGTCTTATGCGGCGACTCCTGCGGGCTCGAAGTGTCCTCGGCGGTGTCGGTCTTTGCGCGACTCTGCTCCTCGGCGGCGCCGGAAGCACCGTGTTCGGGCTGTGTGGCTCGTTCACCGACGTGAGCGACGCCGCCTTCTGTCCGTTCGTCCTGGAGATCTTCAATCTCGGGATTACGACCGGGACGACGGCCACGACCTACGATCCGGCCGCCAATGTTTCGAGGCTCCAAATGGCGGCGTTTCTCTCACGCACCGTGGACGGAGTCCTGAAGCGAGGAAGCCGGCGCTCGGCCCTGAATCGCTTCTCGATCCCGAAGAACGGCGACGTCCTGGACGTAACGACCGTGGGCTCCGCGGCGGCGTACCCGGTCGCCGACGGCCTCGACATCTGGGTGCCGAACTCCCTGGACGCGTCGGTTTCGCGCGTTCGCGCGAGCGACGGGAGTCTTCTGGGGACGTGGAGCGGAGCTAGCTTTGCCTCCGGGTCGCTCTCGGCGATGGGGAAGATCTTCGTCGTCGGGTCGCTGGCTCCCGGAGTCCTCTACCGCATCGATCCGAGGCAGCCGCCCAGTGCCGTGACGACAGTGGCAAGCAATCTCGGCGGAGCTCCGATCCGGCTCGCGTTCGACGGGGCAAGCATCTGGACGGCGAACGATCAGGAGGGCGCGGGCTCAGTCTCGATCGTGACGCCGGGGGTTTCCATCCCCTGGACGGTCACGACTGTGACGGCCGGTTTCGGGGCGCTCCAGGGAGTCCTCTTCGACGGCACGAACGTCTGGGTGACCAGCGGCCCGCAGGCCCTTCTTCGACTCGATTCGAGCGGGGCGATCCTGCAGACGGTCACCGTCGGGACCTCTCCCTTCTACCCGGTCTTCGATGGCGCGAACATCTGGATCCCCGACGAGGGCGCCGACTCCCTGACGGTCGTGCGGGCTTCCAACGGCACCGTCCTCTCGACGTTGACCGGAAACGGGATGAACCACCCCTGGGAGGCCGCCTTCGACGGGGAACGCGTTCTCGTGACCAATCAGTTCGGCGACTCGGTCTCGCTCTGGAAGGCCGCGGACTTGAGCCCGATCGGGACATTCCCGACAGGAACCTCGAGTAATCCGCTCGGCGCCTGCAGCGACGGCGTGAACTTCTGGATCACCATCAGGGGCAACCAGCTCGCGCGATTCTGACCGTTGCTTCGCGAGACTTTTGGAAGGCAATTCGTCGTACCTCGCCTTGAGGGCGTCGAGAACCGCCTTCTCGTCCTTGGTGACTTTCACCACGGGCCCGATCTTAGGACTCTGACCGCTCCGCCGCCAAGGTGGCGATTCGCCCGACCGGGGCGAACGGCGCCGCTTGCCGCTGTTCGGACCCGGCTCGCCCATTCGTGGGTTCGGCGCGGGCCTCGTCAAACGAACCGCCCTCCGAGCGCGGCTCCGTCTACGTGTGCTCGAAGCGTTGCTGATTCAGGGGCGAAGAATTGCCAAAATCGCGAGCCCGCGACTCGCGCGAAATTGTGGAAGTCATTCTTCGCTCTTGGAGTTATTGGGAGCCGTTATCTCGTCGGGATGGGTTCGAGTCCCACGCGGCCCACCAACTCTTATTGCCTCCTACTGCGACGGCGACATGAAGCGGTCGCTTGCGACGCTCCGAATCGAAGACCCGCTCTGTCAGAACCGTGCGAGGTGGTTGCTTCCACGCGTGATCCAGAAGTTCGCGCCGTCACTACAAGCGCCGAACGTACTCTCGGCGGTCGGAGTGTTGCCGATCGCCGTCAGGTCGTCAGCCTTCCAGAGAGAGACTGAGCCGCCGCCGCCGTCGTTGGTCACGAGGACGCGCCCGCCGTCAAAGGCTGCCTGGTACGGGTTGTTCAGGCCGTTGCCGGTCAGCGTTGTCAGAACTGCACCGGATGAGGAGCGCACTACGGTGATTGAGTTCGATCCGTCGTTGGGCACCCAGATGTTTGCGCCATCGAAGATCGGAAATGTCGGGGTTGTGCCCACCGTGACCGTCTGAACCACCGCCCCGCTCGAGTCCACCTTCAGCAGCGTTCCGGGCCCGGCGTTTGTCACCCACACGCTGGCACCGTCAAACAGAACTCCGAAGGGTGAAGTAAAGCCGGTCGTGACGGTCGTGACCGTCCAGGTTCCCGGCGTAACGATCGAGACCGATGCGGGGCCGGTCGCATTTGCCGTCCAGATCCGTCCACCGTCGAATGCAATCTGATAGGGAAAGCCTCCGAGGTTACTGGCCACAGTCGTCACCGCACCCGCGGACTGCCTCGGATCGATCCGATAGAGACGCCCGGGAGCGCCGTTTCCCGACACGAAGACACTGCCGAGGGCGCACAGAGCACTCAGGGCGCTTCCGGCACCGGTCCAGGTCTCGAGAAGTCTGCCATCGCTGGCACGCACCCGGGAGACAGTGTTGTCGCCGTTATTCGGCACCCACACGTCCGAACCATCGGACGCGGGGAGGTTGGGTAAGGAGCCCACGGTTGTGACGTCGAAAAACGTGCTGGTCTGGAGAGACCAGAACTGGTTGAGTGCCGCGCGCCGACCCCCGCGCTTCAACGTGGAGTCCACCGTGCGGGAAAGAAACGCCGCCATCTGGAGCCGGGTGACATTGCTCGCCGGGTCGTAGGTCGTTGCGGTCGTGCCGGTCGTGATCCCAAGGCTGAAGATCTCGAGCACGAACGGGCAGAAGGCATCGGCGGCTGTGTCGGTGAAAGGGCCACAGGTTCCGAGCAGACCTTGTGAGGCTCCAGCCAGGAATGCCGCCACAGCGAAGAGCAGGGAGAGAGGACGATGGAAATGTGCAGGGAACCGCATAAAACCTCCTTGGGTGTTGGGGAGGAAGCCGCCGACCCGACACCAATCCCCGGTGGGCATGTCGAAGGGAGAAACAGTCTATCGCCGATCGAACCTTGAGCCGTTCCCGCGGTCACGTGTCAACGGTCTTGGAGTTATCGTCAGAACCTATCTCGTCGGCCCTGGTTCGAGTCCCACGCGGCCCAGCAAATTCCCCAAGAGATTGAAAACCGCTTCCGGGCGACTCCCAGGGGTCAATGCTTGAAGCCCGGCTGTCCTCGGCCAAGTGCGGTCGTACTGGCGCCGCAAGGCTGAGAGATGATTGCCGGAACTCCAAAGGAGGTTTTATGACGTTCTCGCGGCTCCGCCGTCGTGCTTTCGTGCTTCTAACTGTCGCCCTGCTCGCGCTTTTCGGCGGGCTTACTCATGGGCTCCTGGGCGTCTGTGGTCCGTTCACCGACACGCCCTCTGACCCGTTTTGCGCCTTCATCCTGGAGGTCTTCTACATGGGGATCACGACCGGGACGACGCCGACGACCTATGACCCGACGGGAAACGTCAACCGGACACAGATGGCAGCGTTTCTGTCGCGTACGGTGG
>DATFQY010000178.1:0-9004 GCA_035263845.1 Thermoanaerobaculia bacterium
ACTATTTCTAAGTGACGTGGCGGCCCAGCCGGCCGCGCGGGCTCGACGCGGGCCCGCGCGGCGCGGCCGGGCGTAGAAGAGGAGGCGATATGTCCAAGAAGACCCGTCGCGGGTTGACCCGGCGCGAGTTCGCCAAGCTGACGGGGGCGGGGGCGTTGGCCACCGGAGTCGGGGCCAACTTCCTCTTCCCCGAGCGCGCGGCCGCGCAGCAGAAGACCCTGAAGATCGTCCAGTGGAGCCACTTCGTCCCCGGCTACGACAAGTGGTTCGACAACACCTGGACCAAGCAGTGGGGCGAGAAGAACAACACCAACGTGGTCGTGGACCACATCGCCATCGGCGAGATCAACGCCCGGGCGGCGGCGGAAGTCGCGGCCAAGAAGGGGCACGACCTCTTCATGTTCCTGTCTCCCCCCGCGGCCTACGAGAAGCAGGTCATCGACCACGCCGAGATCTACCAGGAGCTCGAGAAGAAGCACGGCAAGGCGATCGACCTGGCCGTCAAGTCCACCTTGAATCCCAAGACCAAGAAGTACTTCGCCTTCTCCGACTCCTACGTCCCGGACCCGGGCGACTACCGCAAGGACCTCTTCGAGAAGGTCGGAATGCCCAACGGCCCGGACACCTGGGATGACCTGTGGAAGGGCGGCAAGAAGATCAAGGACCAGTTCGGCAACCCCGTCGGCATCGGCCTCTCGCAGGAGCTCGACACGAACATGGCGATGCGGGCCCTGCTGTGGTCCTTCGGCGGCGCCGAGCAGACGCCGGACGGCAAGCCCGCCCTGAAGTCCAAGCAGACGGTGGACGCCGTCAAGTTCATGAGGCAGCTCTACAAGGACTGCGAGACGCCCGAGGTCTTCACGTGGGACCCCTCGTCGAACAACCGCGGGATCCTGGCCGGCAAGCTCTCGTACGTCGCCAACGCGATCTCCGTGACGCGCACGGCCGAGAAGGACAACCCCGAGATGTCCAAGGCCATCCAGATCGCGCAGGCCCTGAAGGGCCCCGTGCGCCGGATCGCCGCGGAGCACGTGATGGACTGCTATGTGATCTGGGACTTCGCCGAGAACAAGGAGGGAGCCAAGAAGTTCCTCGTCGACTACATCGGAGCGTTCGGAGAGGCCTTCAAGGCGTCCGAGTTCTACAACTTCCCGTGCTTTCCCTCCACGGTCCCGGACCTGAAGACGCAAATCGCCAACGATCCCAAGGGCGTTCCGCCCGACAAGTACAAGGTCCTCGGCAACGTCCTCGAGTGGGCGACCAACGTCGGCTACCCCGGCTATGCGACCGCTGCGATCGACGAGGTCTTCAACACCTTCGTCATCCCGACGATGTTCGCCAAGGCCGCGCGCGACGAGATGAGCCCCGAGGACGCCGTGGACGCGGCCGACAAGGAGGTCCGCCGGATCTTCGACAAGTGGAAGTAAGCTTCCACGCATGGCCATTGTCGAAACGCGAGGGCTGACCAAAAGCTTCAAAGCGGGACAAGCGGCCGCGGTCAAGAACGTCAACCTGGAGAGCCGGGAGGGCGAGTTCCTCGTCCTCCTCGGCCCCTCCGGTTCGGGCAAGACGACCCTCCTCCGGATGATCGCCGGACTCGAGGAGCCGACGTCGGGCGAGATCCGGATCGGCGGGGTCGTCGTCAACGACATGACGCCGCGGGAGCGCCGGATCGCGATGGTGTTCCAGTCCTATGCCCTCTATCCGCACCTTTCCGTCCTCGGTAACATCGTGTTTCCCTTGAAGGCCCGAGGCATGGCCCGCGCCGAGCGGGAGAAGAAGGCGGACTGGGCCGCGAGCCTCCTCGGGATCAAGCACCTGCTCGACCGCAAACCCAGGGAGCTCTCGGGCGGCGAGCGGCAGCGGGTGGCCCTGGCCCGCGCGATCGTGCGTGAGCCGTCGCTCTTCCTGCTGGACGAGCCGCTGTCCAACCTCGACGCGAAGCTCCGGGCCTCGGCCCGCGAGGAGCTGGAACAGTTCCAGAAGCGCGTGGCCACGACCACCATCTACGTCACCCACGACCAGGTCGAGGCGATGGCGATGGGCGACCGCATCGTCGTCATGAACTTCGGGGAGGTCCGCCAGATCGGGACACCCGCGGAGGTCTACGACGATCCCGCCGACACGTTCGTCGCGACCTTCCTCGGATCTCCCCCGATGAACCTCGTCGAGTCCGGCGACGTCACCATCGGATTCCGGCCGGAGCACTTCTTCCCGGTCGCGCACGTCGCCGGCCGGGAGACGGTGCCGACGGATCTGCGCAAGCCCGGCATCGAGGGCCCCTATCTTCCGCTTCACTTCCGGGTGAGCCACGAGGAATACCTCGGGGCGGAACGGATCCTTTACGGCACTCTCGAGGAAAGCCGGTTCGAGGCGAAGAAGGTCATCTCGCGAATGTCCTCGACGCACGACGCCCGCTTCGAATCCGGCCACGTTTATCCGTTCTCCGTTCCCCAGCGGCACCTGAAGTTCTTCGACCGCGCGAAGGGCACTCAGACCGCCCCTGTCCCCCTCGTCGCCGCCGCGGCCGCTCCGTGAGCGCTCTCGGGCGCCAGCGCTGGCTCGGGCCGGCGATGTTCCTTCCGGCGATCCTGTACGTGGTCGCGCTGATCGGCGTGCCGTTCGCGCTGGCGTTCTTCTACTCGGTCGGGAACGTCAAGGTCGGGAGCGTCGGCTACCAGTTCGTCGGCCTCCACAACTTCCGCTCGGTCCTCCAGAGCCCGACCTTCGGGATCGCCGTCCGCAACTCCTTCGTCTTCACGATCGGCTCGCAGATCCTGGTGCTGATCGGCGCGATGACCCTGGCGATGGCGTTGAAAAACGCCTTCCGCGGACGCCGGCTGGTCCGGTTCCTGATCCTGCTGCCGTGGGTCGCGCCCGTTTCCATCGGATCGATCGGCTGGAAGTGGATCCTCGACTCGCTCTACAGCGTCATCAACTGGGTCCTGATCCGCTTCCACCTGGCCAACGAGTTCTCTCCGCCGATGTGGCTGGGCGAGCCGAAGCTGGCGATGCTCTCGGTCATCCTCGTTCACACCTGGCACATGCTTCCCTTCGCGACGGTCATCATCCTGGCGGGGTGGACCGCGCTGCCCAAGGACATCCCCGAGGCGGCGGCGGTGGACGGGGCTGGTTTCTGGAGAAAGCTCTTCCAGATCGAGATCCCGATGACGCTGCCGATCATCAACGTGGCGGTCCTCTTCGGCGTCATCTTCACGTTCACCGACATGACCGTCGTCTACATCCTGACCCGCGGCGGGCCCTACGACACGACGCAGGTCATGCCGGCGCTGGCGTTCTTCACGGGCGTGCTGGGGAGCGACCTCGCGGAAGGGGCGGCGATCTCGATCTTCCTCGTCCCGCTCCTGATCGCCGTCGCCTGGCTGATGTTGCGCTCGGCGCACCGGGCGGAGATCACCTAGGAACGATTTGTGATTGGTGATTTGTGATTTGTGATTTGCCGGGACCGGGTAACTGATGGCGCTGGGGAAGAAGGCTCGCCGCGTTCTCGGGGGGATCGTCCACTGGGTCGTGCTGGTGGTTTTCTCGGCCCTTCTCGCGTTCCCCTTCTACTGGATGGTGATCACGAGCTTCAAGAGGACCTCGGACCTCTACAACCTGAAGAACAATCCGTTCATCTTCAACGAGAAGCCGACCCTGGAGCACCTGCGCCTGCTCTTCCAGGAGACGCTCTTCGTGAGGTGGCTCGGCAACACCGTCTTCGCGGGCCTCTGCGTCGTGACGATCACGCTTCTCCTCGCCGTGCCGGCGGCCTACGCCCTGACGCGACTGACGGGGCGGTGGGGACAGCGGGTGGGGATCGCGATCTTCCTGACGTACCTCGTGCCGCCGACGCTCCTCTTCATTCCGCTGTCGCGGATCGTGGCTTCGCTCGGGCTCCAGGACACGCTCTGGTCCATCATCCTCGTCTACCCCTCCTTCACGATCCCGTTCTCGACCTGGCTCCTGATGGGATTCTTCAAGTCCATCCCCCGTGAGCTCGAGGACGCGGCGATGGTGGACGGCCTGAGCCGCTTCCAGGCGTTCCTGAAGCTCGTCATTCCGATCTCGCTGTCGGGGATTCTCACGGTCGTCATCTTCACGTTCACGCTGGTCACGCAGGAGTTCGTCTACGCCCTGACCTTCATCTCCTCGGCGGCTCACGAGACGGTCGGCCTGGGCGTCCCGGTGTTCCTCATCCGGGGAGACGTCTACTACTGGGGCTCGCTGATGGCGGCATGTCTGATCGCCTCGCTTCCCATCGCGGTCCTCTACAACCTCTTCCTCGACCGCTTCATCGCCGGCTTTACCGTAGGATCGGTGAAATGACTCTTCGAGTCGGGTTCATCGGGCTGGGGACGATGGGCCAGGGAATGGCCCGGAACCTGGCAAAGGCCGGTTTTCCGCTGACGGTCATGACGCATACCGCCGGGAAAGCGGAGAAGTTCGCGGGCGAGGTCCCGGGAGCCCGGGCAGCCGCGACGCCGGCGGAGGTGGGGAAGGCGAGCGACGTCATCGTCTCCTCGGTTCCGGATTCTCCGGAGGTCGAGCAGGTCCACCTCGGCGACCGCGGGACCGCCTCCGGCGCCGCCGAGGGCGCCATCGTCATCGACACCTCCACGATCGCGGCGCAGGCCGCCCGTTCGATCGCCCGGAGGCTCGCCGAGAAAGGGGTCTCGCTGCTCGACGCTCCGGTCTCCGGCGGCCAGAAGGGAGCGATCGAGGGGACCCTGACCTTCTTCGTCGGAGGCGACGCCGGGGCCCTGGAGAGGGCGCGACCGGTCTTCCAGGCGATGGGCAAACGGATCACGCACCTCGGCCCCTCGGGCGCGGGACAGCTCGGCAAGGCGGCGAACCAGATCCTCGTCGGCGTCAACCTGATGGCTGTCGCGGAGGCGCTCTCCTTCGCGAAGAAGGCGGGCCTCCCGCTCCCCGCGCTGCACGAGGCGCTGACCGCCGGCGCCGCCAACTCCTGGGCGCTGGAAGTCCTCGGCAAGAAGATGATCGAGGGAGACTTCAAGCCGGCTTTCGCCGTCAAGCACCAACAGAAGGACCTCGCGATCGTGCTCAGGACCTCCCGCGAGAAGAAGCTCCCCCTTCCCGGCACGGCGCTCGTGCACCAACTCCTGACCGCCCTCGAGGCCGAGGACCGCGGAGACGACGGAACCCAGGCCCTCTACACCCTCTACGAGAAGCTCGGCCGAGGGTGACCGCGCGGTACGACCTCGTCGTCATCGGCGGCGGGATCGTCGGGCTCGCCACGGCTTACCAGGTCCTGTCTCGAAGGCCGGGGGTGAAGCTGCTTCTCCTCGAGAAAGAGAGGGAGATCGCCTCGCACCAGACGGGGCACAACAGCGGCGTCCTGCACGCGGGCCTCTACTACGCGGCGGGATCGAAGAAGGCGCGGCTGTGCCGGGAGGGGAAGGCGGCGGTGGAAGAGTTCGCCGGCGAGCACGGGATCCCCTACGAGCACTGCGGCAAGCTCGTCGTCGCGCTGACGGAGGAGGAGCTGCCGCGGCTGGCGGCGATCCGGGAGCGGGCGCTCGTCAACGGAGTCGAAGGCCTGGAAGAGGTCGGGCGGGAGCGGATCCGGGAGATCGAGCCGCACGCGGCGGGGATCCGCGCGATCTGGTCTCCGAAATCGGGAATCATCGATTACGTCCGGATCGCGCACGCTCTCGCCGGCGAGATCCGATCGCGGGGCGGCGAGGTGCGGACCGGAGCCGGCGTTCACGCGATCGTCTCGGGGGCCGGGGAGAGGATCGTCCAATCCGAGGCGGGCGACTTCGCGTGCCGCTCGATCGTCGCCTGCGCCGGTTTGCAGTCCGACAGGGTCGCGGCGATGACGGGCGCCGAAGGAGACGAACGGATCGTCCCCTTCCGCGGCGACTACTACCGGCTGAAGCCGCATGCCGGCCACCTCGTGCGGGGGCTGCTCTACCCCGTTCCCGATCCCCGCTTCCCCTTCCTGGGCGTTCACTTCGGCCGAACGATTGCAGGCGAAGTCCGCGCGGGGCCCAACGCCGTGATCGCCTTCGCGCGGGAGCGCTACGGGAGGTTCGACGTCTCCCTGCGGGACCTTTCCGAGACGCTCGGCTTCGCGGGATTCCGCAGGCTCATCCGCCGCAACTGGAAGACCGGCCTCGCGGAGCTGTGGCGGGACTGGTCGAAGGGAGCGTTCACCGCGAGGCTCCAGCGCTACGTACCGGAGCTGAAGAGCAAGGACCTCGTCTTCGGCCCGTCCGGGATCCGAGCCCAGTCGGTCAACGCCGATGGAACGCTCGTCGAGGATTTCTCGATCGGCGAGAGCCCCAATGTCCTCCACGTCCGCAACGCGCCCTCCCCCGCGGCGACGGCTTCTCTCGCCATCGGTCGAGAAATCTCCGAGATGGCGATTCAACGCTTCGGACTCAATTAGGGAAGGAGCTCGACCGGGCGGGAGGGGCGAGCCCCTCCCCTACGGCTCCGCCGCTTTGCGGCCTTTTTCGCAAAAACCCTACCGGAGCGTGAAGTCGACTCGGCTCAGGCGCCCTTTGGCGGCTGGGTCGGGGGGCTTGGAGCCGGGGTCCACGACGAAGATCCTCGAGGCCTCGACTTTCCCGGTGTTGGTCAGGTAGTCCTTGACCGAGTTGGCGCGGGCGAGCGCGAGCTGCCGCAGGTCGTCGTCGGTGACCGTGATGTTGGCCAGCATCAGCTCCTCCATCTCCGGGGCGGGGATGTCCTTGGCGAACCCCAGCGTGTTGCGCGGCTTCTTGAAGTCCTCCTTCTTGTAGGCCTTCTCCAGCCACGTCCCGTATTCCTTCTCGTCCACCACCACGTCGTCCACGCTTCCCGGGGCCTCTCCCCCTTTCTTCGCAACGGACGCGAGCTTCTGGGCCTTGACCTTCCGCTCGAGGCGCAGCTTCTTCAGCCCCTCGCGGTCGGCGTCTCCCGAGGTCCGCCCGGCCGCCTCGAGCTTCAACGCCGGCCTCTGCGTCAGCGCGTGGGCCAGGGAGTCGAGCTTCTTGCGTGCGGCCTCGTCGGGCGCCTCGTGGCCGTCGGCGAACTCCACCGAGGAAAACTCCTGGCCGCTTCCTCCGAGGAGCTTGCCCAGCAGCGTGAACGGGGCCGTGACCGCCTTCCCGACGAGGTTGCCCACGACCTTCCAGAGGACTCCCCAGATCTTGAACTTGGGATCGTCGAGCGACCCCTCGATCGGCAGGTCCAGGTCGATCAGGCCGTCCTTGTCCTTCAGCAGCGACACCGCGAGGCGCACCGGGAGCTTGGTCGCCGTCTTGCTCTCGATCTTCTCGCCGAAGTCGAACTGGTCCACCAGGAAATGGTTCTGCGCGGCGAGCTTGCGGTGGTCGAGCTTGTAAGCGACGTCCATCGAGAGGACCCCGCGGGCGATGCCGTATCCCGCGTACTTGCCCGAGTAGCCCGTGAAGGGGGGCAGGTCGATGTCCTTGAACGACGCCTTGACGTCCGCATAGGCCGACGCCGCCAGCGGGTTGACGGAGCCGGAGACCTGGAGCGGCGAATGGTTGGCGAGCGATCCGCGGACGTCGAGCGTGGCGACGGTCCCCTCGCGGGAGTTCAGGCCGGTGACCGTGCCGGACACGTTCGAGAGGGTCTCCGCACAGTTCGGCTGGATCGAGCGGTCGGCGAACCCGAGCCGGCCTCCCTGGACGACGAGCGTGTCGATGCGGATCGGAACCTTGTCGCCGGCCGGGGGGAAGGGCGCCGGATCGGGCGCCGCTGCGGGCGCGGGCGATGCGGAAGCCGTCGTCGTCTCCGCCGCTGCCGGCGCTTGCGCCGCGGCCTCCTCCGGCGCCTCCGCCGGCGGCGCTTTTCCGAGGACCCGCTGCAGGCTCGTGGCGCCGTCGGGCTCGATCGTGAAATCGGCGCCGATTCCCGACATGGCCAGCCGCGAGATCTCGACGAACATCGGGTTGAACCCCGCGTTCATCCCCTCGGCGGAGAAGCTCTCCCACTTGAGCAGGTCGAGGTTGGTCGCGCGGTCCAGCACCAGGAACTGCGAGACCACCGCTCCACCCTTGTAGGTGAAGCTCGCCTTGCCGTCGGCCCCCTGGCCGAAGCGGAGCGCCCCGGCGGCCGACACCGCGCCCCGCGCGAGCGTGACGTTGAAATCCTGGACGACGTAACCCTGGATAGGGACGAGCGGGATCCCCTTCACGTCGGTCTTCAGGTCCGCGAACATCGGATCGAACCCGACCGGCCCCTGGACGCTGGCCGAGCCCTTGCCGTCCACGCCGAAACGGAACGCGAGGTTCCCCTTCGAGCCCTTCTCGGTAGTGATCTTCTCGAGGACCAGGCCGGTGTTCGTCAGCCGGTAGCGCGCCGGCACGCGAATCGAGCGGTCTTCGATTCGCACGGTATAGCCGTCGAGGGCGAGGCGGCCGAGCGCGATCCGCCAGGGAGTCTCGCGCGAGGCCGGCGCGGGAGACGGAGACTCGACGAGGAGCTTTGCGAGGTCCGGGTTGCCGTCCTTGTCCCGGAGGACGGCGAGGACACCCCCGGAGCTGAAGATCTCGCCCACGCTGACGTCGTGCTTGGCGAGGTCCACGCTCGTCCCGCCGACCCTGAGCGAAGCGGTCTGGAAGAAGGGCTCCTTCTCGCCGCGCTTGACGAGCCGCGGGGCCTTCACCTCCACGGAGAGACCCGACAGCGTCGTGTTGCCCTTCTCTCCCGCCTCGAACCGGTACTTCGTCTTCAGGTCGAGGGTTCCATCCTCGATCTCGAAGCGGACCTTCTCCTCGTAGAAAGGCCGGTAACGCTTCAAGGGGACCGAGCCGAGCGTGAACTCGCCCTCGAGGACGAAGGGCTCGAGCGAGACCGTGCCGGTGTTCTTCACGGTCTCGCCGGTCTCCGCCTTGCCGGAGAACTCCAGCCCGGCGGACTTGCCCGGCGCCGTCGAGAGGTCCTTGACGGAGAGCGCGAAGTCGTGGACGTCCAGGTGGAGCGGCTGCGGCGTGTCCGACAGCTCCACGTGGTGAATCGTTCC
>DATFQY010000179.1:0-27137 GCA_035263845.1 Thermoanaerobaculia bacterium
GCGACGGACTGGAAATCATCGGAGGCCGGCGTGACCGCGATCGTCGCTCCCGGCGGCTCGATCCGCGACCGCGAGATCGTCGCCGCCGCCGACGAACGCCAGATGGCCTTTCTCCAGGCGCCCCGCCGCCACTTCCGGCATTGAAGACCGCCCTGGCGCCGCTCCTGCTCGCCGCGGCCGGCGCGCTCTCTCCCGACGTCAAGGGGCTCCTCGACCGGATCACCGCGGTCTACGCCGACGGGGCGGCGCACGCCGCGCCCTTCACGCAGACGTACACGCCGGCGGGATTCGCCGCGGCGCGGAGCGAATCGGGCACCGTGTGGATCCAGACGCCGTCGCGGCTGCGGTTCGAATACACGGCGCCGGAGAAGAAGGTCTTCACCTACGACGGGATCGAAGGGCGGCTCTTCACCCCGGAGGACAAGCAGCTCACCACCCGGCGGCTCTCGCCCGAGGACCGGGCGAGGCTGCCCATCGTCTTCCTGACGGATCCCGCCGAGCTCGACCGCCAGTATTCGATCGAGCGCGAAACGGCCGCGGGGGGAGCCGCGCGCCTCCTGCTCAAACCCCGCTCGCCCCGGCCAGACCTCGCCTGGCTGCGGGTCACGATCGCGGCCGACGGGACGATCGGCTCACTCTCCTACGAGGACTCCTCCGGCAACCGCTCCGAGTTCCGTTTCGAGACCTGGAGGAAGGACCAGCCCCGAGCCGCCTCCGATTACAAGATCACGGGGCCTCCCGGCACCAGGGTGCTGGAGAACTAAGTCGACAGTCCACAGTCGACAAGAGGGGCCTCACCTTGGGTCACTGTTGACTGTCGAGTGTTGACTGTAGACTTCTCCCGTGGCCCAGGATTTCTCGTTCGACGTGGTCTCCAAAGTGGACGCCCAGGAGGTCTCCAACTCGGTCCAGCAGGCCTCCAAGGAGATCGCCACCCGCTTCGACTTCCGCGGCAGCGCGTCGAAGATCGAGTGGGACGAGAAGGAGATGACCCTGACGCTGACTTCCGACGACGCCGGGAAGCTGAAGTCCGTCGTGGACATCCTGGAGACGCGGCTCGTCAAGCGGGGCATCGCGTTGAAGGCCATCGAGTACGGGACTCCGCAGCCCTCCGCCGGCGGGACCGTCCGGCAGACCGCGAAGGTCCAGCAGGGCATCGACTCGGACAAGGCCCGGGCGATCGTCAAGTCCATCAAGGACTCCAAGCTCAAGGTCCAGGCCGCGATCCAGTCCGACCAGATCCGCATCTCGGGAAGGAACAAGGACGACCTCCAAGCCGTCATGGCGAAGCTGCGGGCCGGGGACTACGGCCTGCCCCTCCAGTTCACGAACTACCGATGAAGCGTTGAGGCGATGAGACTCTCCAAGGCCAGCCCCCGGATGCGCCGCGCCTATGACCTGATCGCGGACAAGCTCGCGCAGGTCGAGGAGGAGCTGCTCCTCCACTTCCGCTCGCCGATCCCGACGATCGACCGCATCGGCAGCTACCTCGCCGACGGCGGAGGCAAGCGGATCCGCCCGGCGCTCCTGCTCCTCTCCTCGCGGCTTCTGGGTTACGAGGAAGGGGACAAGGATGTCCGGTACGCCGCGGTCGTCGAGTTCATCCACACGGCGACACTCGTCCATGACGACATCATCGACGAGGCGCGCCTGCGCCGCGGGCGCACGTCCGCCAACGCGCGCTGGGGAAACAACCTGACGGTCCTCTTCGGGGACTACCTCTACACGAAGTCCATGGGGATCGCGCTGGACGAAGGGGATTTGACGATCCTGAAGGTCCTCTCCGACACGACCCTCTCGATGATCGAGGGCGAGATCATCGCCATCGAGAAGACCGGCAACATCCACGTCACGCGCGAAGAGGCGCTGGAGATCATCCGGAGGAAGACCGCCGACCTCTTCTCGGCAGCGTGCCGGCTGCCGGCCCACTTCGCGCCGCGCGGGGACCTCTTCGCCGGCGAGCGGCTGGCGGAGTACGGGCGCTGCCTCGGGGTCGCGTTCCAGTTGATCGACGACCTGCTCGACTACACGGCGAGCGAGGAGTCGGTGGGCAAGCCGGTGCTGAGCGACCTCCGCGAGGGGAAGCTGACGATCCCGCTGCTTCTCGCCCTGCCGCGGGCGACGGCGCAGGAGAGAGAAAAGGTCGCCGCCGTCCTGCGGGAGAGGGAGTTCAAGAGCGTCGAGCCCGCCGAGATCCTGAGCCTCGTCGAGCGGGCCAACGGTATCGTAGAGACCCGCGCCCTGGCCCGCGACTACGCGGCGGCTGCACGCGTGGCGCTCACGTCGTTTCCCGACTCCGAGGCGAAGGAGGGCCTGATGCTCGCCACGGAGTCGGCGGTCGATCGGGTCAGCTAAGGGCTCCTAATTCCATAAGGAAAACTGGTCTTGATTCCTTTTTTTGTTAGGAACGCATTTCCTGGCTTTTCGGGGGCGGACTTTATGCGGATTCCGTATAAAAGAAGGCTAAACAGTATAATCTCCGAAAATTTTATTGACAGCGTGCGACATGTCCCTATACTGATCGTGAGTGAACCCGCTGAGCAACCTGGCGACGACGTTCAAGAGCCTCTCCTCATTCCTTCCCCAGCGAGCGGACCAGACTGAAGAAGCAAGGCTTTACTACCGAAGGGCCTGCCTCGCGGCGGCCGAAGAGCGCTACGACGTCGCCCTGATTTTCTGCGACAAGGCGATTGGCCTGGATTCGGGACACCTGCCCACGCGCCTGCTCGTCGCCCAGATCCACGACTACGGGCGCCACGACCTCGACGCCGCCGTCGCCGCCTACCGAAAGATCGTCACGCTGTGCGCCTACGACCGCGAAAACCCTTACTGCTCCGCCGCACAGGCCGCCCTCGACACCCTCCTCGCGGCCGCGCTCGAAGCGTAGTTTCGTCCTTCATAATCCCGCCTCGGGAGGGACACCCATGAACAGCCGGAAGCTCGTTCTCGCGGCTATTGCTGCGCTCGCGGTCGTGGTTCTCCTGGTCGCCGCTTCTCCGAAAGGCGGAAAGGACCCGGACTTCAAAGCCATGCAGGCGGAAGTGGACAAGGCCTGGTGCTCGCTCAACGCGAAGAACGCCGACCCCTACTACGCCAGGGACGCGCAGCTGACCTTTTTCGACGTAGCGCCTCTCAAGTACAACGGCTGGGCGGAGTACCGGGACGGCGCGCAGAAGCTCTTCCTCGACGGCGCGAAGAGCATGAAGTTCGTTTCCACCGGCGACGACAGGATCACCCGCAAGGGCGACGTCGCTTGGCTGACGCGCACCATCAAGCTCGTCGCCGAAATGAAAGACGGCAAGTCGCTCTCCCTGGATTGCCGCGACACGGTCCTCTGGGTAAAGAACGGAGACAAGTGGCAAATCGCCCACGAGCACGTCTCCACACCGCTCCCCGGCTGACTCAGGGTTTCGGGTAGCCCCAGGGATACATCGGGGGACGTCCCCAGACGGCGGCGGGGCGCGTCACTCCTTGGGAGGTCGTCACGCTCCAGGAGGAGTCGGAGACGACGCTCTTTCCGTCCGGCAGGTCGAGGGAGAAGAGGATGCCGCCGGCGCCGGTCGGGCTCTCGGCTTCAATCGAAATGCGGTTGACGCCCGCGACGAGCGCCGGCGCGATGTCGATCACGCGGAGCGGCGTTCCGGGGGGCTGCTCCGCTGCCGGATAGCCGGTCCCGTTCACGGTGAGCGAGCCTCGCGGGTCCACGAAGAGCTTCGCCAGAGCCTTCGTGGGCCTGGAGTCCAGCCGGAACTCCTTCGACGCGTGGAAGTGGAGAGCTTCCGTCTCAGGAAAGTCCAGCTTGAGCCAGATCCATTGGGCGCCGCCCGTGACGAGATTCGCCCGGTCGCCGGCGGCGCGCCACAGGGCCTGGAACCCCGCGGCCGCGAGGACGATCGCCGCGAGCGCGAGGATCGCGCGCATCGGCCGCGCGGAGAGCGACGCTCTGCCCGTTTCTTGACCCAAGCCGCCGCGCAGGATACACTCTTGATCCCGACGTGCTTACGATCGTCGGAGTCCTTCCCGCCCGCTACGCTTCCGTCCGTTTCCCCGGAAAAGCCCTCGCTCCGATCGCCGGAAAACCGATGATCGTGCGCGTGCTCGAGGCGGGAATGGCCGCGCGACGCCTCTCACGCGTCCTCGTGGCGACCGACGACGAGCGGATCGCCTCGGCGGTCCGCGACGCCGGGGGCGAGGCCGTCATGACGTCGCCGAAGGCCGCGAGCGGGACCGACCGCCTGGCCGAAGCCGCGCGGGCGGTCCCGGCCGACGTCTATGTCAACATCCAGGGGGACGAGCCCATGATGTCCCCGGAAAACATCGACCGCGCCGTGGACGCCCTCCTCGCTTCCCCCGGACGGGGCATCGCGACGGTCGCGATTCCGATCTCGCCGGATGAGGCCGCCGATCCCAACGCCGTCAAGGTCGTCGTGGCGAACGACGGGCGCGCGCTCTACTTTTCGCGGTCGCCGATCCCGTATCCCAGGAACGGAACCGCCTCCTACCTCAAGCACCTCGGTCTCTACGCCTACCGGGCGGGAACCCTGGCGGAGATTGCGGCCCTGCCCCCCTCTCCGATGGAGACGATGGAATCCCTCGAGCAGCTGCGGTGGCTCGAGGCGGGTCACGACATCTGGGTCGCGCAAGCCGCGAGCGATTCGATCGGGGTGGACACCCCGGCGGACCTCGCGAAAGTCGAAGAGTTGTGGTCACGAAAGGAGGCCGTGTCATGAGCGGCAAATACGTTTTCGTCACGGGCGGCGTCGTCTCCTCGCTCGGGAAGGGAATCGCGGCCTCCTCGATCGGCGCGCTGCTCGAGGCGCGCGGCTACAAGGTCGCGATCGCGAAGTTCGACCCGTACATCAACGTGGACCCGGGCACGATGTCGCCGTTCCAGCACGGCGAGGTCTACGTCACCGACGACGGGGCCGAGACGGACCTCGACCTCGGGCATTACGAGCGCTTCACGTCGCGCACGACCTCGCGCCAGAACAACACGACGGCGGGGCGGATCTACCTGTCCGTGATCGAGCGGGAGCGCCGCGGCGACTATCTCGGCAAGACCGTCCAGGTCGTCCCCCACATCACCGATGAGATCAAGGACGCGGTGCGCCGGGTGGGACCGGATGCCGACGTGGTCCTGATCGAGATCGGCGGCACCGTGGGCGACATCGAGTCCCTCCCCTTCCTCGAGGCGATCCGGCAGCTGCGCCAGGAGGCGGGACGCGGCAACGCCATCAACGTGCACCTGACGCTCATCCCCTACATCAAGGCCTCCGACGAGCTGAAGACCAAGCCGACGCAGCACTCCGTCAAGGAGCTGCTCTCCATCGGGATCCAGCCGGACGTGCTCCTGTGCCGCACCGACCGGCCGCTCCCGGCCGACGTGAAGAGGAAGATCGCCCTCTTCTGCAACGTTCCGGTCGAGGCGGTCATCAACGCCAAGGACGTCCCGTCCATCTACGAGGTCCCGCTTCAGTTCGCGGCGGAAGGGCTGGACGAGATCCTTCTCGACCTTCTGAACCTCCCCCACTACGAGCGGGACCTGACCAAGTGGGAAGGCCTGGTCAACCGGATCAAGAACCCGGGCGGCGAGGTGGACATCGCCGTCGTCGGCAAGTACGTGGACTACGGGGACTCCTACAAGTCCTTGAACGAGGCGCTCGCCCACGGCGGCATCGCCAACAACGTCCGCGTCCGCCTCCATTACGTGGACGCCGAGACGCTGGAGAACGACCAGTACCCGGAGGTCCTGACGGCCGCCGACGCGGTGCTCGTCCCGGGAGGCTTCGGCCGGCGCGGCGTCGAGGGGATGATGAAAGCGATCCGGTACGCCCGCGAGAAGAGGGTTCCCTACTTCGGGATCTGCCTGGGCCTCCAGACCGCGGTCATCGAGTACGCGCGGCACGTCGCCGGCCTCGAGGGAGCCAACTCGACGGAGTTCGAGGAGGAGCCGCGCCACAAGGTCATCTTCAAGCTGCGCGATCTGATCGGCGTCGAGGCGCTGGGAGGCACGATGCGGCTCGGCAAGTACCCGTGCGAGCTCGCCGCGGGCTCCATCGCCGCGCGGGCGTACGGCGAGAACCCGATCTCCGAGCGCCACCGTCATCGCTACGAGGTCAACCAGGAGTACCTCCCGGTGCTGAAGGAAGCGGGCCTTTCGTTCTCCGGCATGTCCCCGGACCGCAAGTTCGTCGAGATGATCGAGCTGCGCGACGGACACCCGTGGTTCCTCGGCTGCCAGTTCCACCCCGAGCTGAAGTCCAAGCCCTTCGCCTGCCACCCGCTCTTCAAGGACTTCATCCGCGCGGCGCGCGCGCACCGCGCGGCTCGTCAGGGAGAGGTCGAGGCGGCGAAGGTCCTCGCAGAGCGCAACGGGGAGCTGGCCTGAGCCGGGAGGTCCCTCCGCCCGGGGGCTCGGGGGACCGCAAGGTCCCCAGCCCTTCTGTCGAGATCGCGCCCGGCTACACCATCGGAGGAGGCGCCCCTCCCGTCTTCTTCGCGGGCCCGTGCGTCATCGAGTCCCGGGCGCACGCGCTGGCGATGGGAGAGAAGATCCGCCGCGCCGCCCAGGAGACCGGGGCGAAGATCCTCTACAAGTCTTCCTTCGACAAGGCCAACCGCTCCTCGCTCGAGTCCTTCCGCGGACCGGGCCTGGAAGAGGGACTCGACATCCTCGCCGAGGTGAAGGCGAAAACGGGGCTGCCCATCCTTTCCGACATCCACGAGCCGTCGCAGGCGGACAAGGCGGCGAAGGTCCTCGACGTCCTCCAGGTCCCGGCCTTCCTGTCGCGGCAGACGGACCTCCTCGCCGCCGCCGGGAAGACGGGCAGGCCGGTCAACGTCAAGAAGGGGCAGTTCCTCGCTCCCGACGACATGGGGCGCGTCGTCGAGAAGATCCGCGCCACGGGAAACCACCGGATCCTTCTCTGCGAGCGCGGCTCCTCCTTCGGCTACCACAACCTCGTCGTGGACATGCGCGGCTTCGCGCTGATGCGGGAATTCGGATGCCCCATCGTGTACGACGTGACCCACTCGATGCAGCTTCCCGGTGGGGGCAGGGAGACGGGCGGCCTCAAGCAGTACGCGCCGGGGCTCGCCCGGGCGGCGGCGGCGACGGGATGGGTGGACGGGTTCTTCCTCGAGACCCACGACGATCCCGACCGCGCCCTCTCGGACGCTTCGACGCAGCTCGACGTCGCGGAGCTTCCCGCTCTCATCCGCCGCGTGCTGGCGATCTTCGACGCCGCCCGCTGATCGGTTCGGCCCTCAGGGGCAAATCGACACCCCGCCGGACCTCCGCTATGTTCGGGCACGGATCGCCGACCTCCCGTCGCCGGCACTGAACCGGTTGGCAAGCGATTTGAAAGGGAGGTCCGCCCATGATCCTCGTCCGACGAGTCGTCTTTCTCTCGCTGGCCCTGTCCGGGTCCCTGTCACTCTCGGCCTTAGCCCAGCCGTGCCCGTGTCCGATCCCGGCGGGCCCGCCGCCGATCTGGTCCGGCTCCGCCGAGGTCTCGTTCCTTTCGACGTCGGGCAACACCAGCACGAGTTCCTTCGGCGGCGCCGTCGAGGTGGACTACAAGCCGGCGCCGTGGGCCGTGATCTTCAAGGCCAGCTACCTCCACGCGGAGACCAACAACGTCGCCACCGCGGAGCAGTTCGCGACGACCCTCAAGGGGATCCGAGACCTGACGCCGCGCATCGACGTCTACGTCGGGGGCGGATACCTGCGGAACCGCTTCTCCGGGATCGACGCGCTCTACACGGGCGACGGCGGGGCGGGGTACAAAATCCTGACCGGCCCCACCCACCTCCTCCGAGTGGAGCTCGGCTTCGGCTACACGCACAAGGAACAGGCGGTCGGCGGCAACCTGGACTATGCCGTCCTGCGCTCGGGGCTTGGATACGCCTGGAACTTCTCGAAGACCGCCTCGTTCACCGAGGACGCGACGTACAGCCTCGACCTCTCCGACTCGGCCAACTGGACTTTCCTGAACAAGGCAGCGATCGCCGCGGCGCTGACCTCGACCTTCTCGCTGAAGGCGTCGTGGACGCTGCTCTACAGCAACGAGCCGGTGCCCACGTTCAAGAAGACGGACACGACGACGGCGTTCGCTCTGGTCGCGAAGTTCTGACTCTCTTGAGCGGGGGACCTTGCGGTCCCCCGAGCCAGCAGATTTGAGCATGGGACCTTGCGGTCCCCCGAGCCAGCAGATTTGAGCATGGGACCTTGCGGTCCCCCGAGCCCCCTAGCCGCCTCCGGCGGCGACCCGGTTGCGGCCTTCGGACTTCGCGTCGTAGAGGGCGGAGTCGGCGCGCTCGCGCCAGCGGTTGATGTCCTGGCCCGGCTCGAGGACCGCGACGCCGGCCGAGAACGTCGCGTAGAAGCGGGGCTCGCCGGCCGACGCCTGCTCGATCGTGCCGAACTCCTCCCGGATCCGCTCCATCAGCCGGACCGCCTGCTTCTCGCCGATGTTCTCGACGATCGCCGCGAACTCGTCGCCGCCAAGGCGGCCGAGGACGTCGGATTGCCTCAGCCGCCGCCGCAGGAGCGACGCTAGCGAGCAGAGCACGCCGTCGCCCGCCGGGTGCCCGTAGCGGTCGTTGAGCGACTTGAACCCGTCGAGGTCCATCAGGATCAGCGCGGCCGGGCGCGTCGATCCCTGGCGCCTCCCCTCGGCGATCTCGCGCCCCCGCTCGAGGAACGCCGTGTGGGTCAGGAGCCTCGTCAGGCCGTCCCGCTCGAGAAGGCTCCGGACGAAGCGCGCCCTCTCAATCCGGGAGGCGACAGCCGAGAGCAGGAGCCCCGGAGCAACCGGCTTGACCAGGTAGTCGTCCCCGCCGGCCCGCATGGATTCGATCTGGGAATCCAGGTGGCCCCGCGTCGTCAGGAAGAGCACCGGCAGGGCGGCGTACGCCTCCTGCTGGCGGATGTAGCGGGCGAGGGCGAACCCGTCGGCCTCGGGCAGCTCGATGTCGAGAAGGACGAGGTCCGGCCGGAACGTGGAGAGGTCCGCGGCGAGGTGGCGAGGCTCGCGGCAGGTGCGAACGGAGTAGCCGGCCGACTCCAGGACGGCGCGAATGTAGGCCGCCTGGTCCGCGTCGTCCTCGACGGAGAGGACTCGCGGAGGATCGGTCCTCCCTCGCTCCAGCAGGTTGGTGAGCCGGCGCAGGAGGGCCTTGCCCTCGAGCGGCTTGTCGAAGTAGCCGTCCGCGCCGCAGTGGATGGCGTCCACGCGGTTGATGAAGCCGGAGGGCTCGCCGAGCATGAGGATCGCGAGACGCTCTCCTTCCGGAAACGAACGGATCTCCTCGACGAGGCCCGAGCCAGGCCCGTCCGGCAGCCTCGCCTCGACGATCGCGCCGTCCGGCATCCTTTGGGAGAGCTTCTCCAGCGCCTCCGCGCGGGTCGCCGCCGCGCGAACCGACATCCCCTCGGCCAGCGCCAGGCGCTCGATCGCGAGCCTCGCTTCGGCCTGAGGGTCCACGACCAGGATGTCGAAGGGGGGCATCCGGACCTCCACGTCCCGGGTCGGCCCCGCCTCCGCGGCGCCCTCGAGGACTTCCGACTTCAACGACTCGAGAAGATCGCGGCACCTAGCCATGTCCCGTTCCTCCACCGGCGCGTTCGCCTTCAGCAGCGCCTCGCACAGGCGCTCCCCCTCGAAGCCGAGCGTGGTCACCCGCGGAAAGCCGTAGGTCGAGCCCGAGCCGGCGAACCCGTGAAACTGGATCATCAGGTCCCGCAGAGCCCGGCGGTTCGATGGGCCGGCGGAAAGCTCCTCGAGCAACGACTCGATTCGGTCGAACCGCTCCGCGCACCCCGCGACGTACTGCTCGCGAAGGCCGGCCAGCGCCTCCTCGAAAGACTGCTCAGGATCCATTCACCAGCTCCCGCACGAGGCGCGGCAGGGTCATCGGGTCGAAGGGCTTGACGAGCACTCCCCGCGCGCCCAGCGCCCGGACGCTCGCCTCCTCGGAGGAGACCGTCTTGGCGGTCAGGAAGACGATCGGCGTGGCCGCGGTCTCCGGCTGCTCCCGCAGCGCCCGGTAGGCGGCGGCGCCGTCCATGCCCGGCATCATCATGTCGAGGAGAATGACGTCGGGCGCCTCGCGGCGGGCGCTCTCGACGGCGGCGGCCCCGCTGCTGGCCTCGCAGACCTGCATCCCCCCGACGACGGAGAGCGAGAGCCCCGCGATGCGTCGGATGTCGTCTTCGTCGTCCACGATGAGGACCTTCATACGCGCGCCGCCAGCTCCGCCTTCGGCGCCTCCGGCTCCAGGGCGTTGCGGAGCGTGCGGACCCGGAACCAGAAGACGCTGCCCTTGCCTTCCTCGCTGTCAACGCCAATCGATCCGCCATGCTGTTCCAGGATCGCCTTGCAGATGGCGAGGCCCAGCCCCGAGCCGCCCCGGAGGCGCCCGTCGGAGGCCTCGACCTGACGGAACCGCTCGAAGATGGCTTCGCGAAAGGTGGGCGGGATGCCGCGGCCGAGGTCGGCCACCCGGACCTCCGTCCACGATTCGTCGGCGGAGGCCGAGACGCGCACGGCGCTCCCCCGGGAAGAGAACTTCACCGCGTTGGAGACGAAGTTGACGAGGACCTGCACCAGCCGCTCTCCGTCGGCCCAGACCTCCGCCGACGTCCCGGTCCACTGCACCTCGACGCCTTCCTGGTCGGCGAACGCGCGGACCGCCTCGAGGGTCCTCTGGAAGATCGAGGCGACCGCCCAGCGCTCGAAGCGCATCTCGATGCGCCCGCTGTCGTAGCGCTCGAGGTCCAGGATGTCATTGATCAGGCGAACGAGCCGAACGACGTTGCGCTCGGCCACCGCGACCACCTCGGAGGCCTCGGGCTCGAGCTTGCCGAGAACTCCGCCGGCGAGCAGGCCGAGCGACCCGCGGATCGAGGTCAGCGGGGTCCGCAGCTCATGGCTGACCGTCGAGACGAACTCCTTCTTCAGGCGCTCGACCTCGCGGCTCTCGGAGATGTCCCGGATGCTCCCCCCGAACCGCCGTCCCTCCGGGGTCCGGAACTCGAAGAGGGCCAGCTCGAAGGGGAAGACCTCGCCGCTCTTGCGCCTCCCCTCCCACCTCGTGATCTTTCCGAGGGCGCGGCGCTTGGCCTCCGCGAGGAAGGCCAGGGGGTTGGGGCCGACCGATTCGGGAACGAGCACCGAGAGAGGCCGGCCCACGAGCTCCTCGGCCCGGTAGCCGAAGATCTGCTCGGCCGCGGGGTTGACCGAGCGGACGACGGTCTTCTCGTCCACGCTCAGGAGACCCTCGAGCATGTTGTCCACGACCGAGCGGTTGCGGGACTCGCTCGCCGCCAGCTCCTCGGCGGCCCGCGCGCGGTCGATGCCGAGCGCGATCTCGTCGGCGACGGAGGCGAGCGCGGCCAGGGCCGCCTCCGTCAGCGGCCGGCGCGCGAACATGGCCACGACGCCGACGAGCCGCTCCCGCACGATCAACGGATAGCCGGCGAAGGCGACCATTCCCTCCCGCCGCGCCCAGTCCTTGTCGTCCTCCCGCTCCTGCCCCGCCGTCAGGTCCACGAGGGCGGGCCTGCGGTCCCGTGCGATCTCGCCGACGCGGAACTCTCCAACCGGCACTCGCGCGTCGGGGCCGAAGAGCGGACGCCGCGCCCACGCGCTCCCCCGCAGCTCCAGGATCTTTTCGTCCTTGGAGAGGATCCAGATCGACGCCATGGCCGCGTCGAGCCGCCGGACCATCGCCACGGCGCACTCGCCCAGGGCCTCCGGCAGCGTCCCGGCCTTGGTCAGCGCCGCGCCGACCTCCGCTCCGAAGAGGGCCTGGTGGGCGCGCTCGACGAGCTCCGCCTCCGTCTTCTTGCGCTCGGCGATGTGCTGGAAGGCGACGACCGCGCCGACGATCCGCCCGTCCACGAGGAACGGGGTCGAGACGAACTCCACCGGGAACGTCGTGCCGTCCCGCCGGGTGAAGACGTCGTCGTCGCTGTGGAACCGGGCGCCGGTGCGGAGGACTGCGAGTATGGGACAGTCCTCCGACGTGGTCCGGGTCCCGTCTTCCCGCTGGAAGTGGACCGTGTCGTGCATGTTCCGGCCCAGCAGCTCCGCCTCGCTCCAGCCGAGCATCTCCTGCGCCGCGCGGTTCAAGAACGTCAGCCGCCCCTCGCGGTCCATCGCGTAGACGCCTTCCCCGAGGCTGTCGGTGATCGCGCCCGTGAAGGAGAGCTGGTTGCGGAGGCTCTCGGCGGCCCTCGTCCGCGAGCGGGCCTCCCGGTTGATGGCCCAGTAGACGGCGACGAGCATCCCGAAGGGCAGGAGCGCCCCGACCAGCCCGATGATCAACGTGTGAGTCAGCTCCGAGCCCGTCTCCTCGGGCCGCGCGAAGAGGTGGTGGTTGCTCTCCTCCTCCATCCGGGCGAGCGTGCGGCGGATCCGCTCCATCCTCGAGACGTTGTCCCCGAGGGCCGCGGCGGCGCGCGCCGCGTCGAGACGCCGTTCGCGCCGGGCGGAGATCGTCCGCTCGGCCCAGGCGACGCTCGCCGCCGCCTCTCCCCGCAGCTCTTCGGCCAGGCTCTCCTGGCGGCGGTTTCCCGAGGCCAGCCAGCTCACCTTGTGGAGCTGCCCGTCGAGCCGGAGGACCGCGGAGCGGTAGGGCTTGAGCGAGCTCTCCTCCCCCGTCAGGACGAACGCCCGGACCCCCAGGTCCACGTCCTGGAGCAGCGAGAGCGTCGTGCGCACCTCGGCGAGGATCTCCTGCTCGCGAGCGGTCTCCTGGGAGGCCCGCAGGAGCCGGTTCATCGAGCGCCAGGCGATTCCCACCGCCCCGGCCAGCCCGAGGAAGGCCACCGCGAAGCCCGCGGCGACCTTGACCTTGAGCGGCCAGCGGTTCATCGCGGCGCCGGAGCGCCGATGTGCCGGGCAAGAACCGCGCGGAGATCCCGGAACTCGAGCGGCTTGAAGAGGTAGTCGTCCGCGTGGAATTCTCGAAACGCCTCGGAGCGATACCGGGCGGCCGTGTACATGGCGGTCAAGATCACGACCTTGAGATTCGAGGTGAGCGGGTTGTTCTTGATCTGCCGGCACATCTCGCGGCCGTCCAGCCGAGGCATGAAGGCGTCGGCCAGGACGAGGTCGGGCTGATAGTGCCGGGCGAGCTCCAGCCCCTCCACGCCGTCCTTCCCGAAGATCGCGCCGTAGCCGAGCTCCTGGATCGCCACCATCGCGGCGCGCTGCAGGTCGGGCTCGTCGTCCACGACGAGGACCAGCGGGCGTGGAGCCGAGGCCACGGGAAGGTTCGGAGGGGCCTGGAAGACCTCTCGCTTGAGCTCCATGGCGCGGTCCCACATCGCCTGCGGGGCCTTCTCCCAGAACATCTGCCGGTACGCCGCGGGCGACTTGCAGAAGCAGCTCCGGCAGCTCGGGCAGACGATCGAGCGCTTGCTCGTGAGACAGCCGCACCAGTCGCCGGTGAGAGCGTCGAAGTCCTGGTGGCACGCGAAGCAGGAGACGGGATAGCCGACTCCGGCTACGGAGGTCTCTTCGGGTTGCATTGGCGCGTTCCAGGATTGTAGGGACCGCCTCGGCGTCTCACAACGGTCCTAAAGATCAGGCACACCTTGTCCTGCAGAACAGGCACCGTCGCCGGGATCTAAGAAAACTCGAAGCTCGAAATCCGAAATCCGATACAAATCCGAAATCCGAAATCCGAAACGGCGCTCGACGAGCCCGTCTTGAGCATTCGAGCTTCGTGCTTCGTGCTTGTTTCGAGTTTCGTGCTTCTGCTTCTGATTTCGTGCTTCCGCTAGCGGCCGGATTCGGCGGGGCGGATGGCGATCAGGTCGGGGGGCTCGGGCTCGGAGACCACGGCGAATCCGGCGAGGACCCAGGCGTCGAGGCCTCCGGCGAGGGGGCGGACCAGGGTGAAGCCTCGTTCCATCAGCGCGCGGGCCACACGGGCCGCCGAGGCCTCGTTGGGTCAGGTGCAGTAGAGGATGATCTCCCGGTCGATGGGAAGGTCGCCGATCTTCTCTGGGATCTCCCCGAACTGGAGCTTTCTCGCCCCGGGGATCCGGCGCGGATCGGCCAGGAGCGCCCCCGGGGTTCGAACGTCCAGGACGATCGGGTCCTTGCCCTCGTCCATCAGCTGGTGCAGGTCTTCCGGCGAGATGCGCGCCATCCGCAGCATCCGGAAGAATCGGTGCCGCTGGTACCACTTGACCAGGATGAACAGGAGGAGGCCAGCGCCGAGGAAGACGAGCGCCCAGGTCCCGATCCCGGCGAGGAACTGGAGGCCCCGGTCGATGGCCTTGTGGAAGATCGCACCCACGCCGACTCCCGCGCCCGCCCACACGAGCGCGCCGGCGCCGTCGAAGAGGAGGAACGCCGGCAGGCGCGCCCCGATCGCGCCGGCCAGCGGAGGCGCAACCGTGGAAAAGCCGGGCACGAACTTGGCGACGACCAGGGAAGGAAGGCCGTACCTCTCGAAGATCGACGTCGTCTGCCGCACGCACGAATCCGGCGAAAGGGAAACCCTGCAGATCGTCTTGAGCACCCGGAACCCGTAGCGCCGGCCGAGCGCGAACCACGCCGCGTCGGCGATCAGGGAGGCCAGGACCGCGACGGACAGCACCTGCACCGCGGGAAGATCCTTATCCATCGTGAGCGCCCCGGCCACGATCAGGACCGGCATGGCCGGGATCGGAAGCCCGATCTGCTCGGCCAGGACGATTCCGAACACGAGCGGCAGTCCGTATTTCGTGACGTAGAGGATGAGGTCGTGCATCGGCGCGGCGAATCTTATCGCCCGGTTAACGGAGGGCCGGAACGGACCGTCCTTCTCCCGTGTGGGCTCTCCTCCTGGGGGCCGCGGCGGCGCCCTGCCTTGACGCTGCGCCGCCCTTGAGTCACTTTGCCGCCGTGACCGACGCGCGGGAGCCCGGAGCCTCGGTGGAGCTCCCCTGGGTCGAGGCCGCGCGAGGGGGCGACCGCCCGGCCTTCGAGCGGCTCTACCGGCGGTACTCTTCGATGGTCCACGGGATCCTGCTCGCCCGGGTGCCGCGGCGCGACGTAGAGGACCTCGTCCAGGAGGTCTTCCTGACGGTTTTCCGCCGAATCGGCTCTCTTCGTGACGCGGCGGCCTTCGCGGGATGGCTGGCAACGATCGCGCGCAACCGGGCGACCGACTTCCTCCGCGGTCATCCTCCGGCCTCCGAACCGCTCGACGAAGAGCTCGCCACCGCCGAAACTACGGACGCCGAGGCACGGGCGATTCTCGAAATCGTCCGAAGGCTTCCCGATGCCTACCGCGAGACTCTCGTGCTCCGGCTCGTCGAGGGAATGACCGGGCCGGAGATCGCGGAGCGGACCGGGCTGACCCCCGGGTCGGTCCGGGTGAACCTGCATCGGGGGATGGCGATGCTCCGAGAGATCCTCGCCGGGAGGACCAACCATGGATGACCGTTACCTCTGGGACCGCGGCGGACCGCCGGACCCCGACGTCGAGCATCTGGAGAGCCTGCTCGGCCGCTTTCGGGGACCCGTCTCGCCTCTTCGGCTGCCCGCGAGGCGCCGCCGGCTGCCGAGCATGCTTCTCGCCGCCGCGGCGGTCGCGGCGGCAGCGGCCGGGATCGCGGTGATCGCCCGCTCGACGCTCGTGCCGCGCTGGCGGGTCGAGACCGCCGCCGGCGTGCGCCTGATCCCCGTCGGAGAGGCGATCGAGACGGACGGAACTTCTCGAGCGAAGATCGCGATGGGGACGATCGCGGAGATCTCGGTCGCTCCGCGTACGCGGCTGCGCCTGGCCGGATCCGGTCCGCTCCGCCAGCGCCTGGCCCTCGACCGCGGAAAGATCGCGGCAAAGATCTCCGCCCCGCCGCGTCTCTTCGTCGTGGATACGCCTTCCGCGCGGGCAGTGGATCTCGGCTGCGAGTACACCCTCGAAGTGGATTCAGCGGGCGCGGGCCTCCTTCGCGTGGAGACCGGCTGGGTCAGCTTCGAGCGGGACGGGCGCGAATCCATCGTCCCTGCCGGTGCGGTCTGCGCCACTCGCCCCCGCGAAGGCCCCGGGACTCCGTACTACGAGGACGCCGCCCCGGAGCTCCGCTCCGCTCTCGAGCGCTACGACTTCGGGGGCGGCGGCGCCGCCTCGATCGAGGCCGTCCTGGCGGCGGCACGCAAGCGCGACGGCCTGACCCTCTGGCACCTCCTCCAGAGATCGGACTCCCCGATCCACGAGCGCATCTACGACCGGTTCGCCGAGCTCGTCCCTCCCCCGCCGGAGGTCTCCCGGGCCGCCGCCCTCGGCGGAGATCAGCGGATGCTCGAGAGGTGGCGCTGGGAGCTCGAGGGCGTCCCCCTGCTCTCCCGAGGCGGCGGCCTCCGATCCCTCTGGGACCGGTTCTGGTTCAGCCTAACTCGTTGACCGTCAATCCAAAATCCAGAATCCAAAATTCATGGTCCGTCCCTAACTTCTCCGCCTCGGCGCCGTCTAAGGGAAGTGGAATGGAAGGAACTGACTCCGCGGCCGTGGCGCGAGCCAGGGCCGGTGACCGAGAGGCCTTCCAGGCCCTCGTGGAAAAGCACAGCCGGAACGTCTTCCGGCTGGCGTTCCGGATGACCGGCAGCGAGGAGGACGCCGAAGACGTGGTCCAGGAAACGTTCTTGAAGGCCTACCGCAGCCTGCAGCGATTCGCCGGCCAGGCCGAGTTTTCGACCTGGATTCACCGGATCGCCGCCAACTGCGCCGTGGACCTGCTTCGCCGCCGCGTCCCGCGCCAGGCCGACCTGCGCACGGACGAGGGAGAAGAGGTCGAGCTGGCCGCGGGAGGGGCGGGGCCGGAGCGGATGGCCCTCTCCGCCGAGGTCCAGGACCGCGTCGCCCGGTCGCTCGAGCGGCTCACCGCGATGGAGCGCGCGGCGTTCGTCCTGCGTCACTTCGAGGGCCGCCCGATCGCCGAGATCTCCAGGACGCTCGGCGTGCGGACGGGAGCGGCCAAGAACTGCGTCTTCCGGGCCGTCGCCAAGCTGCGGCAGGACTTATCGCCGCTGGTCGGGGAACCTCGATGAAGCACCCGGACGAAGAGCGGCTGATCCTCGCCCACTTCGAGGGGGACCGGGCCGTCACCCGGCACCTGGAAGGCTGCCTCCCCTGCCGCGGGCGCATGGCCTCGATCCGGGAGCTCCTGGCGACCGTCGAGGCGGCGCCGGTCCCCGAGCGCGGCGAGGACTACGGGCGGGAAGTCTGGCGGCGGATCGCGCCGCGCCTGGACGCGCGGCCGCAAGAGCGGCCCGAGAAGCGGCCCGAGCCGTCCGGGAGGGGCTTCTTCTCGGCTCCGAGGCTCGCGTTCGCCACGCTGGCGGCGTTCACTGTCGTGACGGTGTTGCTGGCCGGGCGCTTCTGGCGAGAGCCGTCGACGGCGCCGCTGGTCGTTTCGCAACAGGCGAGCAAGCGGGTTCTCCTCGCGGCGGTGGGAGACCACCTCGACCGCTCCGAGGCGGTCCTGGTCGAGCTGATCAACTCGCCCGCGACGGCGGCCGAGACGGCGCGAGAGGGCGCCCGCGCCGAGGAGCTGCTTGCCGCCAACCGCCTCTACCGGATCTCCGCCGCCGCCTCCGGAGAGCGAACCCTGACCGACGTGCTCGATGAGCTCGAGCGCGTCCTTCTCGAGGTTTCCCACGCCGCCGCCTCGGCATCGCCGGAGGAGCTCGCGAGGCTCCGCAGCCGGTTGGAGGAAGGCGTGCTCTTCAAGATCCGCGTGCTCGAGACACGGGTGCGCGAGCGCGGAGGCGAGGTCGCCCCGCGCCAGGAAAGGAAAACGACATGATCCGGACGAGGCTCTTGCCCTTCGTCATCGCCCTCTTCGCGGCCGTCGCCCCGGCACGCCTCGAGGCGGCGATTCTCGACCCCGCCTCCGGCGAGACCGACGAGCCCCGCGGGGACCGCAACTACGAGGAAGGGACGAAGGCCATGGACGACGGCGACTGGGACCGCGCGGCCGGCGCCTTCATGGAAGTCGTCAAGGCCAACGGCGCGAGGGCGGACGGCGCCCTCTACTGGGTCGCTTACTGCCTCAACAAGCAGGGGCGCAAGGCCGACGCGCTCTCGATCCTCTCCGGCTTCGCGGGCAAGTACCCGAAGAGCTCCTGGATCAAGGACGCCCGGGCCCTGGAGCTCGAGATCCGCCAGGGCCGGGGCGGCATGGCGGCGCGGCCCGAGGCCGAGACCGACGAGGACCTGAAGCTGATGGCGATCAACAGCCTCTTGAACTCGGACCCCGAGCGCGCCATCCCGCTGCTGGAGAAGCTCGTCAAGGGCGGCTCCTCTCCAAAGGTCCGGGAGCGCGCGCTCTTCGTCCTCTCGCAGAGCGACTCGCCCAGGGCGCGGCAGATCGTCGCCGAACTCGCGCGGGACGGCCGCGATCCAGAACTCCAGGAGAAGGCGTTACGCAACCTCGGGATCCACGGCGGGAAGGCAAACCGGGAGCTGCTGGCCGAGATCTATGCGGCGCCCAACTCCTCGATCGAGGTCAAGGAGAAGATCCTCAAGAGCTTCATGGTCTCCGGCGACAAGGACCGCATCCTCGCCGCCGCGAAGAACGAGAAGGACCCGAAGCTGCGGGGCTCGGCCGTCAAGCTCCTCGGCGCGATGGGGGCCCGCTCGGAGCTTTGGCAACTCTACCAGGCCGAGTCCTCGAGCGATGTCAAGCACTCGATCATCAACGGCCTTTTCGTCGCGGGCGACAGCCAGCATCTCCTCGAGCTCGCCCGCACGGAGCCGAATCCGGAGCTACGACGCGAGGCGATCCGAAAGCTGGGCGTGATGGACAAGGAGCAGACCGGCCCGGCTCTCGTCTCGATCTACAAGAGCGAGAAGGACCCCGAGCTGCGCAAGGCCTGCATCAACGGCCTCTTCACGCAGAACAACGCGCATGCGTTAGTCGAGATCGCGCGCTCCGAGAAAGACCCGGAGATGAAGAAAGCCGCGGTCCAGAAGCTCTCGGTCATGGGCCGCGACAAGGAAGCCACGGAGTACCTGATGGAGCTATTGAAGGAATGACGGGCGGAAGAGAGAAGGAGGGAACCATGAAGGGCTACCGGATTCTCTGGTTCGCCGTGGCGCTGTGCGTCGCGGCCCTCCCGGCGCGGGGAGGCGAGCGCCACCGGCACGGGATGAACGTCTCGATGAGCCACGAAGGGCCGATCGACAGCTGCCGGCAGATTCGGATCACGTTCGGAGACGTGGACGCCGAACGGGCGGAGGAGACCTTCACGGTGGCGACGCCCCGAAGCGGGCTGCGCTTCCGGGCGCCGTCCAACTCGGGGGTCTTCGTCTACGGCGCGAGCCGTTCCGACGTGGAGGTCACGGCGTGCAAGGCCGCGGCCTACCCCGAAGACCTCGCCCGCATCTCCGTCTCGGCGGACAACGGCGACCTGCAGGCCCGCGGGCCCGAGGGTGGCGACTGGGTCGTCCATTTCATCGTCCGGGCCCCGCGGTCCGAGGGACTGGACCTCGAGGTCAACAACGGGCCCCTGTCCGTTCGAGGCATGACCGGCGCGGTGACCGCCCGCGCGCTGAACGGCCCGGTCTCACTTCAGGATTCCTCCGGCCAGATCCGGGCGGAGGCGAAGAACGGGCCGATTTCCGTCAAGGAGTGCACCGGCACCGTGCAGGCCAGCGCCGTCAACGGCCCGATCAGCGTTTCGGGCAGCAGCGGCGACGTCACCGTCACGACGCAGAACGGGCCGATCTCGGTCCGCCTCGCGGGCGACCACTGGTCGGGCAAGCTCGACGCGCAGGCTAGCAACGGACCGCTCTCACTCTCCATCCCCGACGGCTATTCCTCCGGCGTCCGCGTGGAGGGCTCGGGACGCTCCCCCTTCCAGTGCCGCGCGAAGGCCTGCGACGAGGCCAGGAAGAACTGGACGGACGACTCACGCACGGTCGAGTTCGGAGATGCGGCGTCCACCGTCGTCCGGCTCTCGACGGTCAACGGGCCGGTCTCGATCAAGTCGCAGCACTCCGATGACGAGGACTGAGTTGGTAGGCCGCCGGGATCGAACGCTCTTCGCCGCCGCCGCGATCCTGGCGACCTGTTCCCCCCTTCTCGCACAGCCGGCCAGCCTGGCCAACGCGCGCTTCCAGAGGAAGAACGCCGCGGCCGGACTGGAGAAAGCCTTCCGCGAGGCCGCGGCCGCCCAGCCGGGGCCGGCGTGGATCGCGTGGCCTGTCCCGGCCGTGGGCCGGCCGCACATGTGCTGCTACCGCTCGACCGACGAGATCAGCTCCTCTCCGTGTTCCGGCCGCTGCGAGCTGGAAAACGAGATGCGCAACGTCAGCTTCGTCGATTCCGACGACGGAGACTGCTGGAACCGGACCGGCTCGACGACCATGCTCGTCTTCCTCCGCGTGGAGCGCCAGGAGCCGGAGCGGCTCCGCACGTTCACGCTCGACTGCACCATCGACGCGGGCGGGCTCCCGGTCGTATGGCTCGACGACGTCAAGCCCGCCGAGAGCGTCGCGCTGCTGGATTCGTTCGTCGGCAAGGATTCGCTCTCGTGGAAGAAGCGGTCGAAAGGGAGCGAGCCGGCGCTGTCCGCGATCGCGATGCACGACGATCCGGCGGCGGATACCGTTCTCGAGCGCCTCTCCACGCCGTCCAATCCGGAATCCGTCCGCAAGCACGTGATCTTCTGGCTCGGCAACGCGCGCGGGAAGCGCGGCTACGAGGTCCTGGCGAACCTCGCCCGGCGCGACGAGAGCGACGCGATCCGCAAGAGCGTCACGTTCGGCCTCTCCCAGAGCAAGGTCCCGGAGGCGATGGACGCCCTTCTCGGCATGGCCCGGCACGACCCGAACGCAACGGTCCGGGGGCAGGCGCTCTTCTGGCTGGCGCAGAAGGCCGGGAAGAAGGCGGCCGGCGCGATCCAGGACGCCATCCGCGACGACCCCGAAGCCGAGGTCCGAAAGAAGGCGGTCTTCGCCCTGACCCAGATGCCGGACAACGAGGGAGTGCCGCTCTTGATCGAGGTCGCGCGAACCAATCGCCATCCGGAGGTTCGGAAACAGGCCGTGTTCTGGCTCGGCCAGTCGAAGGACCCCCGGGCCCTCGACTTCATCGAAGAGGTGCTGAAGAAGTAGGCAGGTATCAGCGCGGCGCGGCCGGCTTGCCCTCGACGTCGAGGACCACGACCTCGCCGATCTTCAGCTCCTGGACGCCGGGCCCGATTTTCGCCCGGTCACCGACGAGGACGAGCGCCGCCTTTCCCGGCTGCGCGTATTTTTCGGCGGCCGCCCGCGCGGCGGCGAGGGTGAGCTTGCCGATCTCGTCGTACTCGCGCTGCAGCTCCGTCATGGGAAGCCCCTCGGTCCAGAGGTCCGCGACCTGGCCGACGACCCGCGAAAGCGCCTCGAACTGCTGGGCGTAGCCGCGGAGGATCCGCAGCTTCTGGAATTCGAACTCCTCGGGCGTGATCGGCCTGCCTCCCGCGATCGCCTTCATCTCCTTGTCGAACTCGGCGACGGACTCCTTGGTCTTGTCCGTCTGCACCCCGCCGACGGAGAACCACACGCCCGACTTCGAGAACGGCCGGAGCACCGAGAAGACCCCGTAGGAGTAGCCCTTGTCCTCGCGGAGGTTCATGTCCAGGCGCGAGGCCGCGCCTCCTCCCCAGACGCCGTCGGCGAGCTCCAGCGCGAAGTAGTCGGGCGAGGAGCGCGGAAGGCCGGCCATCGCCTGCGTGACGACCGTCTGCGCGGAGTCCTGCCGGTCCACGAGGTAGATCCGCCCGCCGGGCGCCGGAGAAGCGGGCGGGACGGCGACCTCGGGAGGGGCGCCGCCGCTCCACGAGCCGAAGGCTTTCTCCGCCAGCGAACGCGCCTCCGCCAGCGTGACGTCTCCCGCGAAAACGAGGGCCGATCCGCCCGGAGTCCATTGCGTCCGGTGGAACGCCGCGAGATCCGCCCGGGTGATCCGCTCGATCGTTCCCCGCAGGCCCTGAGCGGCCCGCCCGTACGGGTGGTCCGGACCGAAGACCAGCATCGAGCGGATGCGCGCCGCGACGGCGCCGCCGTTCTTCTCCTGCTGGGCGAGGGCGTCCAGGTGCCGCTTCTTCTCTCTCTCGACCTCCGACTCCGGAAACGTCGGATTGCGGACGACGTCGGCCATCAGCTCGACAGCGGAGGCCAGGTTGCGCTTGAGGACCTCCATGGAGAGCCGCGAGCTTTCGCGCTGGGTGTCGGGACTGAGCGTCGTCCCCAGGTCGCCGAACGCCGTCTCGATGGCGAGGGCGGGTCGCGCCCCCGTCCCGAGCGGCATCGTCACGGCGGTCAGGTACGCGGCGCCTTCCTTGCCCGCGGGGTCGGCGACCGAGCCGGCCCGAGCGGCCAGCGTCACGGCGACCTTCGGGAGCTCCCGGCGCTCGACGACGAAGACCTCGAGCCCGTTGGACAGTTTCGCGGACTTGACCTCCGGCGCGTGAAAGGGCGTGTCCGCTCCGAGCGCCGGCGGCTTCGAGCGGTCGAGCACCGTCTCGGAGGCGCGCCCGGACTTTTCCGGGTGGAAGCGCACGAGGAGGCGATTGCCGGTGTCCAGCCACCGCGCGACCGCCTTGCGCACGTCGTCGGCCGTCGCGTTGGCGTAGCGGCCCCGGTCGAAGTCGAACCGGCCGGGGTCGCCGAGGAACGTGTTGTAACTGTTCAAGAGATCGGCCTTGCCGCCGAAGCCCCCGATCCGCTCGAGCCCGGTCACGAAGGTGAATTCCCACTTGGTCTTCGCCCGGGCAAGCTCCGCGGCCGTCGGTCCCTCTTTCGCCAGCCGCGAGATCTCGGCGGTGACGATCTTCTCGATCTCGGCAAGCGACGCCCCCGGGCGGGCGGTGGCGATGATCGCGTAAAGGCTGGAGATCTCCATGGACTGCTGAAAGGCCGAGACGGCCGTGCAGAGCTGGCGGTCGTACACGAGGACCTTCTGGAGCCGCGACGCCAGGCCGTCGGTCAGGATGAGGGAGGTCAAGTCCAGCTCCGCGTCTCCCGGAGTGTAGAAGGGAGGGGACGGCCAGACCATGTAGACGCGCTCCTGGGGAACGCGGTCGGTCGCCTCGACGATTTTTTCGCCGGAAAGGGTCGGAACCCACCGCTCCGGCCGGTCGAGCGGCGGGCCCGCGGGAATGCCGCCGAAGTACTTCTCCACGAGCCTGCGCGCCTGCGCGGGGTCGAAGTCCCCGGCGATGACGAGCGAGACGTTGTTGGGCGTGTACCAGGTCTTGAAGAAGTCCTGGACGTCCTCGAGGGAGGCGGCGGTCAAGTCCTCGTGGCTGCCGATGACCGGCCACGAGTACGGATGGCCGGCGGGAAAGAGGTTCTCCGACATCAGCTTGAACGCCCGCCCGTACGGCTGGTTCTCGAGCCCCTGCCGGCGCTCGTTCTTGACGACCGCCCGCTGGGCGTCGAGGTTCTCTTTCGTCAGGTAATCCCCGAGGGTCGCCAGCCGGTCGGACTCCAGCCACAGGACGTACTCGAGGCTTCCCGACGGGACCGTGATGAAGTAGTTGGTCCGGTCCGTGTTGGTCGTCCCGTTGACTCCCCCTTCCGCGAGGTTGGCGCCGGCCTGCTCGGCCCGCCCGAAGTACTTGCCGGGAGCGTTCCTGGATCCCTCGAACATCTCGTGCTCGAAGAGGTGCGCGAACCCGGTGCGCCCGGGCTTCTCGTTCTTGGAGCCGACGTGGAACCACTCGTTGACGTGGACGATGGGGAGCTTGCGGTCCACATGCAGGATGACCTGGAGGCCGTTGGGCAGGACGAACTTCTCGAAGACGACCGTGGGAGCCGAGCTCTTCGGCGTTTCGGGCTTCGCCTGGGCCTTCGGCCTGGGCTTCGCCGCGGATTTCGGGCCTGCCGGCGTCTGGCCGGCCAGCGCCAGCGCGCCGAGAAGAAACGGCAAAACCGCAGCCTTCCGGACTCGCACCATCGGGAACCTCCTGTCGACTGTTGACTGAGGACTGTCGACTGTCCAATAACATATCCCCCGTGATCCTCGAAACGGCGCGGCGTGTCCTCCAAATCGAGGCGGACAGCATCCGCGAGCAGATGGACAACCTGGGCCCGGCGTTCGTTCGGGCCATCGAGCAGATCGCGGCCTGCCGGGGGCGGATCTGCGTGACCGGCCTGGGCAAGTCGGGGCTGGTGGGACAGAAAATCTCGGCGACGCTCGCCTCGACCGGCACGCCGGCCTTCTTCCTCCATGCGGCCGAGGCGTCGCACGGCGACCTCGGGATGCTCGTCGCCGGCGACATCGTGCTCGCGCTGTCGGCCTCCGGCGAGTCGCCCGAGGTCGAGCGCCTGATCGAGTTCGCCAGGAGCCGCTCGATCTTCACGATCGCCATGACCGGCGAGGCGCAGTCCACGGTCGCCCGGGCCGCCGACCTCAACCTCTCGGTGACGATCTCGCGCGAGGCGTGCCCGTTGAACCTCGCTCCGACCGCCTCGACGACCGCGCTCCTGGCCGTCGGGGACGCCCTGGCGATGACCCTCTCGGAGAAGCGCGGATTCAGCGAGGAGGATTTCGCGGCGCTCCACCCCGGGGGGAAGCTCGGCCGCCGGTTCCTGAAGGTCCGAGACCTGATGCGCACGGGCGAGCGGGTCCCGCGGGTCACCCGCGACACCCCGATGAACGAGACGATCCACGAGATGTCGCGCAAGATGATGGGCATCACCGCCGTCGTGAACGGCAAGGGCGGGCTCGCCGGCGTCATCTCCGACGGCGACCTGCGGCGGCTGCTCGAGAAGGACGGGCGACTGCTCTCCCGGACGGCCGGCGACTGCCTCCACCCTTCGCCCAAGACGATCGGGCCCGACGAGCTCGCCTCGGTCGCCCTGTCGAAGATGGAGGAGCACCGGATCACCTCCTTCTTCATCCTCGACGAGCAGGGCCGCCTCGCCGGCGCCCTCCACATGCACGACCTCTTGTCGGCCGGAATCCGGTGAGAATTGTGAGTTGTGAATTGTGAGTTGTGAACAGGCGTTCGAGTTGCCCTTATTCAAAATTCACAATTCAGCATTCACAAGTCGCTGTTCATGAGAATCAAGGCTCTCTTTTTCGACGTGGACGGCGTGCTCACCGACGGCCGGATCTACCTCGCCGGCGACGGCACGGAGTTCAAGGTCTTCGACACGAAGGACGGCCACGGCACCCGCAAGGCGATCGCGGCGGGGCTGAAGGTCGCCTGGATCTCCGGGCGGACCTCCCCGGCCACGGCCGCCCGCGCGAAGGACCTGGGAGTCCACGCCTGCTACCAGGGGGTGCGCGACAAGATCGGGAAGTACGAGTCGCTCTGCCGCCGCTGGAACATCCGGACCGGGGAGACCGCCGCCATGGGAGACGACGAGCCCGACGTCGAGATGATGAAGCTCGCCGGCTTCTCCGCCTGCCCCTCGGATTCCGCGCCGCAAGCCGTTCGCGCCGCCAGAGTGGTGTTGAAGAACGCCGGAGGCAGAGGAGCCGTCCGGGAGTTCATCGAACTGGTGCTGCGGAACAACCGCGCGGACAGGTCTAAAGTCCAACGTCGAAGGTCCAAGGTCCGTCCAAGGTCCAAGGTCTGAGGTCCGGCTCCGACTCGACGCCGAGAGCGCGTCGCCAGGCTTTCGCCGATCACTCGAGGTCGAGCGCGTAGATGTCGGTGTGGTTCCGGCTCAGCACGACCAGCAGGTCGCCGTCCGGCGTCAAGCCCGCGAACCCGACGCGGGAGACGCCTCCAACCAGGGCCTCGGGAAAGACCGCGACGCGCTCCGGAGCGCCGGCCTCGGGCCCCACCCGATAGACGGGCTGGTCCGCTTCCAGGAGGTCCTGGAAGTATAGAAGTGAGCCGTCCCTGGACCAGCTCGGCCCCGTCAGGAGGGTCCCGGCGGCCCTTTCCGACCAGCTTCCCGCCCGGCGATCGTAGATCAGCAGCTTTTTCTGCTCGCCGGAGAGGGCCGCGATCTTCGACCCGTCCGGCGACCACCGCGGAGAGATCTTTCCCTCGGAGCCGGGGAGGAACGAGGTCCGACCCGTTTTCACCTCGTGGAGCGCGATCGAGCCGCGAGAGTCTCCCGGCAGGCTGGACCAGTAGGCGATCGTGCCGCCGTCCGGCGACCAGTCCGGAAATGCCTGAACGTCGTCCCCGGGAAGCGGCTGAAGGACACCGCCCTCGAAGGGGACGATGGAGATTCTCGGCGCGCCGCCCGAAGTCTCGCCCTGGAACGCGATCCGGCTCGAGTCGGGCGACCAAGCCGGCCGGTGCGCGTGCACGCCCGAAAACGTCAACTGCCGCCGCTCGCTCCCGTCCGGGCGGCTCCTCCAGATCATGGATTCGGGACCAACGGCGCAAGCGATCCAGCTTCCGTCGCGGGAGAAACTCGCGCTTTCCGCGTGCATCCCCGGCAGGTAAGGGGTCAGGCGCTTCCCTCCGGTCTCGTACCGGTTCAGCACGTCCGACTCCGGACGGACCCCGAAGAGAAAGACGCGCCGTCCTTCCCGGCTCGCGACTCCGCCCCAGAACTCGACGGGCCCGCTCGTCAAGCGAACGGGCTCGCGGAGGATGCGGCGAGGGAATCCGACCCCCTCGCGAACGCCCCAGAGGGCGGGCGGTCCATCGCGCCAGGATGAGAAGAGAAAGAACACTCCGTCCGCCGAGAAGAAGCCGTTCCAGTCTCCGCGGCGGTTTCGCGGATCGGAGTACACGCGTCGCGGGAGGCCGCCCTCGGCGGGAAGCTCCCAGAGACCGCTTCCGGTCGGCGGATCATCCACCGCGCAGCGGAGTGTCCGCCCATCGGGCGACCAGACCAGCGAGATCACCTCGCCGGGCAGGCTGGCGAACGTCCTCGAGCCGGAGCCATCGGCCTCGACGGCCAGGAGACTCCGCCCTTTGCCGTACACAACCCGCCGTCCTCCAGGCATCCAGCGCGCCACCTTCGCGGACACGTCTCCTAAACGTCGCGGGGCTCCTCCCTGTGCTGGCATGATCCAGAGAGGCATCTCTTCGCCGCGCTGGACGAAGCTCGCGAGAAGAAACTCCGACAGGTCCGGCGCCACGTCCAGAATCCGCATGTTCCGGGAGGCGGAAGGGAACCGCTCGACCGGACCTCCCGCCACCGACGTCTGGACGAGGTTCCAG
>DATFQY010000180.1:0-17662 GCA_035263845.1 Thermoanaerobaculia bacterium
AGGACTCGGGGAGAGGTCCGCTTCGACGCGAAACACCGGGCGCTCTACTCCACGGACTCCTCCAACTACCGGCAGGTGCCGATCGGCGTCGTTCTTCCCCGGGACGCCGCGGACGTGGTCGAAACGCTCGCCGTCTGCCGCGAGGCCGGCGCGCCGGTCCTCTCCCGGGGCGCCGGGACGAGCCTCGCCGGGCAGTGCTGCAACGTCGCGGTGGTACTCGACTGCTCGAGGCACTTCAGCCGCGTCCTGGAGGTGGACCCGGCACGGCGGATCGCCCGGGTCGAGCCGGGCGCGATCCTGGACGACCTGCGCGGCGCCGCCCAGCCGCACGGGCTGACGTTCGGGCCGGACCCGGCGACCCACGAGTACTGCACGCTCGGCGGGATGATCGGCAACGACTCCTGCGGCGTCCACTCCGTCATGGCCGCCTTCGAGGGAGAGGGCGCGAAGACCGCGGACCAGATCGTCGAGCTCGACGTCGTCACCGGCGACGGCATTCGGATGAAGGTCGGGCGGACGTCCGAGGAGGAGCTCGCGAGGATCGTCGCGAAGGGCGGCCGGCCGGGAGAGATCTACGCGGCGCTCGCGAAGCTTCGCGACGAGTATGCGGAGCGGATCCGGGCGCGGTTCCCGAACATTCCGCGGCGGGTGTCCGGCTTCAACCTCCCGTACCTGCTGCCGGAGAACGGGTTCCACGTGGCGCGGGCGCTGGCCGGCTCGGAAGGGACGTGCGTCACGGTCCTCGAAGCGACGCTGCGGCTGATCCCGAATCCCAAGGCGCGCACGCTTCTCGTGGCGGGCTTCGACGACGTGGCCGCGGCGGCGGACGCGGTTCCGCGGGTCCTCGAGCACCGGCCGATCGGGCTCGAAGGCTTCGACGACCGCCTGGTCGAGGACGCCACGGCGATCGGGATCCTGCCGGCGGGCTCGGGGCTTCTGCCGCGCGGGCGAGGATGGCTGCTCATCGAATTCGGCGGCGAGTCGCGCGAGGAGTCCGAGGCGAAGGCGCGGCGGCTCGCTTCGGAGATGGCGTCGCCGGCGATGGGAGCAGTCGCGAAGGTCTTCACGGACGCGACCGAGACGTGGCTCGTCTGGCGGGTGCGCGAGTCCGCGCTCGGCGCGACGGCGCACGCTCCGGGAAAGCCGCTGACGTGGGAGGGTTGGGAGGACTCCGCCGTGCCCCCGGAGAAGCTGGGCGCCTACCTGCGCGACCTCCGCAGGCTCTACGAGAAGCATCGTTACGAAGGCGACTTCTACGGGCACTTCGGGCAGGGGTGCCTCCATACGCGGATCAACTTCGACCTCGAGACGAAGGAAGGCGTGGCGAAGGTCCGACGCTTCCTCGACGAGGCCGCGGACCTGGTCGTCTCCTACGGCGGATCGCTCTCGGGCGAGCACGGCGACGGGCAGGCACGGGCGGAGCTGCTTCCGAAGATGTACGGCCCCGAGCTCGTCGAAGCGTTCCGGAGATTCAAGCGGATCTGGGATCCCGAAGGTCGTTTGAATCCCGGCAAGGTCGTGGACGCCTACGCGATCACGGAGAACCTCCGACAGGCGGTCAGCCGGACGGCCGCGCCGCCGGAGACGGAGTTCGAGTACCGGGAAGACGGAGGGAACTTTCCGCGGGCTCTCCTGCGCTGCGTCGGCGTGGGGAAGTGCCGGCGGCCGTCGGGCGGGACGATGTGCCCGAGCTGGATGGTCACGGGTGAAGAGGAGCACTCGACGCGCGGCCGGGCGAGGCTTCTCTTCGAGATGCTCGCCGGCGAAACGATCACGGCGGGATGGCGGAGCCGCGAGGTCTATGAGGCGCTCGACCTGTGCCTGGCGTGTAAGGGATGCAAGAGCGACTGCCCGGTCGGCGTGGACATGGCGACGTACAAGGCGGAGTTCCTGTCGCACTACTGGAGGGGGCGGCTTCGCCCCCGGTCGGCTTATGCGTTCGGGCTGATCGCCTGGTGGGCGCGAGCGGCGTCGGCCGCGCCCCGGCTCGCGAACTTCCTGACGCAGACTCCCGGTCCCGCCTCGCTCGCCCGGCTCGCCGCCGGAATGGATCCGCGTCGGAAGATCCCGCGCCTCGCCGGAACACCTTTCCGCTCCTCGTTCGAGTCTCGAGTTCCGAGTCCCGAGTCCCGGCCGGTGGCCCTGCTCTTTCCCGACACCTTCAACAACTTCTTCCGTCCCGCGACGGCTCACGCCGCGGCCCGGGTTCTCGAGTCGGCGGGATACCGCGTCGGGATTCCGCGCCGGTTGCTCTGCTGCGGGCGGCCGCTGTACGACTACGGGATGCTGGGCCTCGCGCGGAAGTTCCTGCGTCGAGTGCTCGAGGGGCTTCGCGAGGAGATTCGCACTGGGATGCCGGTGGTCGTGCTGGAACCCTCCTGCGCGGCGGTCTTTCGGGACGAGCTGCCGGGGCTCTTTCCGAACGACCCCGACGCCGCGAGACTCTCAGCTCAGACGTTCGTCCTGTCGGAGTTCCTCGCGAAGAGGGCGCCGGGGTACCGGCCGCCTCCCCTGCCGCGGAAGGCGATCTTCCAGGGGCACTGCCACCAGCGCGCGATCATGAAGACGACCGACGAGGAGGAGATCCTCCGGAGGATGGGGATCGAAGTCGCGGTGCTGGATTCCGGGTGCTGCGGGATGGCGGGGGCGTTCGGGTTCGAGAAGGGGGAGCACTACGACGTTTCGATGCGGTGCGGCGAGAGAGTCCTGCTGCCGGAGGTGCGGCGGGCGGCGCGTGACACGTTGATCATCGCGGACGGGTTCTCGTGCCGGGAGCAGATCGAGCAGGCGACGGGAAGGGAGACGCTGCATCTCGCCGAGGTTCTGGAAACGGCACAGCGCGGCTCCATCACGTAGATCCTCCGGTCGCTTTGCCTCCCTCACGATGACAGGGTTGCCGGGTTTCCCTCAACTCTTGAAATAGACTACGCGCCATCTGGGCGAGTCCGGGAGGGAGGGAACGCGCTGAATGGCGCAGATCTTTCATCGCTCGACCAATACGATTTCGCGCGCGTCGATCTTCGGCGCGGTTTTCCTTCTGGGCCTGGCGCTCTGGATCTTCTACGACCTCGAGGCATCCCCCTACACCACTCAGCAGAACGTCGCCCGCGAGCAGCCGATCCAGTTCTCGCACGCGCACCACGCCGGGGCGATCGGGATCGACTGCCGCTACTGCCACACGACCGTCGAGAAGACGGCCTTCGCCGGCATCCCGCCGACGAAGACCTGCATGAACTGCCACGCCCAGATCTGGCTCCAGAGCCCGTACCTCGAGCCGGTCCGCGAAAGCTACCGGATGGAGAAGTCGCTGGAGTGGACGCGGGTCCATGACCTGCCGGACTTCGTCTATTTCGATCATTCGATCCACGTCAACAAGGGAATCGGCTGCGAGACCTGCCACGGCCGCGTGGACCAGATGCCGCTGATGTGGCAGGCCGCGCGCCTCCAGATGGGCTGGTGCCTGGAGTGCCACCGCAACCCGCAGAAGTTCATCCGCCCCAAGGAAGAGGTCTTCACGATGGGATGGGCGCCGCCGGCGGGAGTTGACCGGGAGGAATACGGGATGAAGCTCGTCAAGCAGTACGGGCTTCGAAGCAGGGCGGTCCTGGAGAGCTGCTCGACGTGTCACCGATGAAGAGTCTTCCGGTCTATCCGCAGCCGCAGAGGCCGAGGTTCTGGAGGAGCCTCGAGGAGCTCGAGGGAATCGAGCGGCGCGAGGAGACCTCGCAGGAGGCGCTCGCGTGGGCCAAGGGGATGGACCGGCGAGAGCTTTTCAAGTTCGGCGGGGTGTCGCTCGCGCTCGCGGGGCTCACGGCGTGCACGCGGCAGCCGACGGAGAAGATCATCCCGTACGTCCGGCAGCCGGAGGAGATCAAGCCCGGGACGCCGCTCTTCTTCGCGACCGCGATGCCACTCTCCGGCTACGCGACGGGGCTCCTCGTCGAGAGCCACATGGGGCGGCCGACGAAGGTCGAGGGCAACCCGCTTCACCCCGCGTCCCTGGGCGCGACCGATCTCTTCTCCCAGGCCTCGATCTACGGTCTGTACGATCCGGACCGGTCGCAGTCGCTGACGTACCTGGGCGAGATCCGGGCGTGGCCCGCGTTCCTGTCGGCGATGCGCCTCGCGGTCGAGAAGGCGCGGGAGAAGAAGGGCGCGGGCCTGCGGATCCTGACCGAGACCGTCGGCTCCCCCACCCTCGGCGCGCAGCTTCGGGCGCTCCTGATGGAGCTGCCCGAGGCGAAGTGGCACCAGTGGGAGCCGGCCAACCGCGACAACGCCTGGGCCGGAGCCGCGATGGCCTTCGGCCAGCCGCTCGACCCGGTCCTGGACGTCTCGAAGGCCGACGTCATCCTGTCGCTCGACGCCGATTTCTTCTCCTGTGGGCCGGGGCACTTGAAGTCCGTCGCCGATTTCGCGGCCCGCCGCCGCACGCGCAACCGCACGGCGATGAATCGTCTCTACTGCGTCGAGGCGGCCCCGGGAGTCACGGGGGCCTCGGCGGATCACCGCCTGCCGATGCGCGCCTCCCAGGTCGAGGCGTTCGCTCGGACGGTCGCGGCGCTCGTCGGGGGAGGAGGCGGCGGGGCTTCGTCCGCCTCGCCGTTCGCCCAGGCCGTGGCGGAGGACCTGAAGGCGCACCGCGGAAAGAGCCTCGTCGTCGCGGGCGACTACCAGCCGCCGGCCGTCCACGCGATCGCGCACGCCCTCAACGACGCGCTCGGCAACACCGGCCAGACCGTTTCCTGGATCGAGCCGATCCCCGTCAAGCCGGAGTCGCACGCCGACTCCTTCCGGCGGCTCGTCGCCGACATGGAGTCCGGCGCCGTCGAGACGCTGGTCATCGTCGGGGGCAACCCGGCCTTCACGGCCCCCGGGGACCTGGGGTTTGCGAAGGCGCTGGACAAGGTGAAGGTCTCGGCCCACCTCTCGCTCCACCAGGACGAGACGTCGACGCTCTGCCGGTGGCACGTGCCGGAGGCGCACTACCTGGAGTCGTGGAGCGACGCGCGGGCCTTCGACGGCACCGCGTCGATCCTGCAGCCGTTGATCGCGCCGCTCTATGGCGGCAAGACGGCGCACGAGGTGATCGCGGCCCTGACGAGCCAGCCGGAGCGGACCTCCTACGAGATCGTCCGCGACTACTGGAAGGACCGGATGGGCGGGGATTTCGAGGGGGCGTGGCGCCGGGCGCTGCACGACGGCGTCATCGAAGGCAGCGCGTCGGCGCGGAAGACGGTGAGGGCAGGAAGCACGACCGGGCGGGAGGGGCAAGCCCCTCCCCTACGGCACGAAGCCGGAGGCCGCACTGATCTGGAAATCCAATTTCGCGCCGACCCCACCGTCTACGACGGGAGGTTCGCCAACAACGGGTGGCTCCAGGAGCTGCCCAAGGCGGTCACCAAGCTGACGTGGGACAACGCGGTGCTCCTCGCCCCGGCGACGGCGAAGAAGTTGAACGTCGCGAGCGAGGACGTCCTCCGGCTGACCTGGGACGGGCGCTCCGTCGAGGCTCCCGCGTGGATCGTCCCGGGGCACGCGGAGGATTCCGCGACCCTCCACTTCGGCTACGGCCGCACGCACGCCGGAACGCTCGGATCGAAGACCGGCTTTTCCGCGTCGGCGCTGCAGTCCTCGAAGGCGCTCGCCGGCGGGTCGGGGCTCGAGATCGCGAAAGCGGGCCGGACCTACGCGCTCGTCACGACCCAGCACCACCAGAACATGGAAGGCCGAGCGATCGTCCGCGCCGCGACGCTCGAGGAATTCGAGAAGACTCCGGAGTTCGCCCACGAGATGGAGGAGGCGCCCGGGCCCGAGGAGTCCATGTACGCGCACTACCCGCCGCACGAGTACGCATGGGCGATGGCGATCGACCTGAACGCGTGCACCGGCTGCGGCGCCTGCACCCTGGCCTGCCAGGCCGAGAACAACATCCCGACGGTCGGCAAGAAGGAAGTCTCGCGCGGCCACGCGATGCACTGGATCCGCGTGGACCGGTACTTCGAAGGGAGCGAGGCCAACCCGGCCACGTACCACCAGCCCGTTCCCTGCATGCACTGCGAGAACGCCCCCTGCGAGCTCGTCTGCCCCGTCGGCGCGACGGTCCACAGCGCCGAGGGGTTGAACGACATGGTCTACAACCGCTGCGTCGGGACGCGGTACTGCGCGAACAACTGCCCGTACAAGGTGCGGCACTTCAACTACTTCCACTACGGCACGCAGTTCCGTCCGCCTTCGATGCGGATGCTCGCCAACCCCGAGGTGACCGTGCGCTGGCGCGGGGTCATGGAGAAGTGCACCTACTGCGTCCAGCGGATCACGGTCGCGAAGATCGGCGCGGAGAAGGAAAACCGCCGCGTGCGCGACGGGGAGATCGTCACGGCCTGCCAGCAGGCCTGCCCGGCGAAGGCGATCGTCTTCGGAGATCTCGCCGACGCCTCGAGCGAGGTCTCGAATGCGCGGAAGAGCCCGGCCAACTACGGGCTGCTGGAGGACCTGGGGACGCGCCCGCGCACGACGTACCTCGCCGCGGTCCGCAACCCCAACCCCTCGCTCGAGAAGACCGGGGTGTGGGACGTCGAGAGGAAGACCTCGTGAGCGACCTCGAGCCGACGACGCCGGGCGGCCCGACGGACCGGGAGATCATCGGCCCGGGACACACCTTCGGGTCGGTCACCGACAAGATCTCCTCGATCGTCCTGACGCGGAAGACTCCGATGTTCTGGACGGTCGGGTTCGGCATCGGGTTCCTGCTGACGATCCTGATGCTCTTCGCCATCGGCACGCTCTTCGTCCGGGGCGTCGGGATCTGGGGAGTCAACGCACCGGTCGGCTGGGGATTCGCGATCGTCAACTTCGTCTGGTGGATCGGGATCGGCCACGCGGGGACGCTCATCTCGGCGATCCTGCTGCTGCTGCGGCAGGAGTGGCGCACCTCGATCAACCGGTTCGCGGAGGCGATGACTCTTTTCGCGGTCGCGCAGGCGGGCATGTACCCGATCCTCCACCTGGGCCGGCCGTGGCTGGCCTACTGGCTCACCCCCTACCCCAACACGATGGCGCTCTGGCCGCAGTGGAGGAGCCCGCTCGTCTGGGACGTCTTCGCGGTCTCGACCTACGCGACCGTGTCGCTGCTCTTCTGGTTCGTCGGGCTCATCCCGGACCTCGCGACCCTGCGCGACCGGTCGAAGAAGAAGCTCCCGCAGATCGTCTACGGGATGCTGGCGATGGGCTGGCGCGGCTCCGCGATGCACTGGCACCGCTACGACATGGCTTACCTGCTGCTTGCGGGGATCGCGACGCCGCTCGTCGTCTCGGTCCACACGGTCGTGTCCTTCGACTTCACCATCGGCATCATCCCGGGCTGGCACTCGACCATCTTTCCGCCGTACTTCGTGGCCGGCGCGATCTACGGCGGCTTCGCGATGGTGCTGACGATCGCGATCCCGCTCCGCGCGGTGTACCGGCTGGAGGACTTCGTCACCCTGCGCCACCTCCAGAACATGGCGAAGATCCTTCTCGCGACCGGCTTGATCGTCGGCTACGGCTACATGATCGAGGCCTTCATGTCGTGGTACAGCGGCAGCCCCTACGAGAAGTTCATGATGTGGAACCGGATGACCGGGCCGTACGCGCCGATCTTCTGGGGGCTGATGCTCTGCAACATCGTCACGCCCCAATTCCTTTGGTGGAAGTCGGTGCGGACCTCGCCGCTCGGCCTCTGGATCATCGCCGTCATCGTCAACATCGGAATGTGGCTCGAGCGGTTCGTCATCGTCATCACGAGCCTCCACCGCGACTTCCTCCCCTCGTCCTGGGGCATGTACTACCCGACGGGCTTCGACTGGGCGACCTACATCGGCACGATCGGATTCTTCGTGGCGCTCTTCTTCCTCTTCATCCGCTTCCTGCCGATGATCTCGATCTTCGAGATGCGGACCCTCGTGCCCGAAGCCGAGGCCGTGAAGGAGCCGGAGCCGTGAAGCCGCGCCGGCCGCCGCATCCGCTCCACGGGCTCCTCGCGGAGTTCGAGACGCCGGGAAACCTGATCGAGGCCGCCCGCCGCGCCCGCGAGGCGGGCTACACGCGGATGGACGCCTACACGCCCTACCCGATCCACGAGCTGACCGAGGCGCTGGCGCTTCCGCGGACGAAGCTTCCGCTGATCGTCTTCGCCGGCGGCGCCATCGGGTGCGCGACCGCGCTGGGGATGCAGTGGTTCTCCGCCGTCGTCCACTATCCGATCAACGTCGGCGGGCGACCGCTCGCGAGCTGGCCGTCGTTCATCCCGATCACGTTCGAGTTGACAGTTCTCTTCGCCGCGATCGCGGCGGTCCTGGGGATGCTCGGGTTGAACGGGCTTCCGATGCCCTTCCACCCCGTCTTCTCCGTGCCCCGCTTCGCGCTGGCGTCGCGCGACCGGTTCTTCCTCGCGATCGAGTCTACGGACCCGAAGTTCGACACCGCCAGGACCGCCGAGTTCCTGAGGAGCCTCGGCGCCCGCGAGGTCAACGAGGTCGAAAGGTGAGAGCGTTGGTCCAAGGTCCAAGGTCCAAGGTCCAAGGAAGAGGCCCGACTTTGGACTTTGGACTTTGGACTTTGGACCTGCGGCGGCGGATTGCAATTCTCGTACTTGCCGCCGTTTCCGCCGCCGCGTGTAGGCAGGAGATGTACGACCAGGCGAAGTACAAGCCGCTCGGTGAATCGAAGTTCTTCCCGGACAAGCGGGCGGCGCGGGCCCTGCCCGAGGGGACCGTGGCGCGCGGGTGGCTCCGGAGCGACCAGAAGCTTTACCAGGGCAGGCAGGGACACGACCTGGTGGCCACGCTGCCGATGCCGCTGACGGCGGAGCTCCTCGCCCGGGGCCGCGACCGTTTCAACATCTTCTGCACCCCCTGCCACGACCGCACCGGGAGCGGGCGCGGCATGGTCGTGCGGCGCGGGTACCAGCCGCCTCCCTCGTTCCACATCGACCGGCTGCGCGACGCGCCCGTCGGCCACTTCTTCGACGTCATGACCAACGGGCTCGGCGCGATGCCGGACTACTCCTCGCAGATCGACGTCGGCGACCGCTGGGCGATCGCGGCCTACGTCAAGGCGCTCCAGTTCTCGCAGCACGCCCCGGTCTCCGATGTCCCGGCCGACAAGAGAGGGGCGCTGGACCAGCCGCCCGCGCCGCTGCCGACCCCGGCGGCCGTCCGGGAGATGGGCCAGGAAAGCCGCAACAAGCCGGTGGTCCGATGAACGCCAGCGCCTCCCCCGCCATCACCGCCTCGATCGACCGCGTCCGACGGCCCGCGTTGATCGCCGGCGTGATCGCTCTCGCGGCCTGCGCGGCCGGCTACTTCCTCGCACCGGACGCGCTCTTCCGCGCGTACCTCTTCGCCTACGTCTTCTTCACGGGGCTCTCCCTCGGTTGCCTGGCGGTCGTGATGCTCCACCACTCCACCGGAGGCGCGTGGGGGATCCCGATCCGTCGGATGCTCGAGTCGGGCACGCGGACGCTTCCCCTGATCGCAGTCCTCTTCCTCCCGGTCGCCCTGGGGATGAAGCACCTCTACCCGTGGGCGAGGCCGGAGGAAGTCGCGAAGGACCACCTTCTCCAGGCCAAGGAGGCGTACCTCAACGTCCCCTTCTTCCTGGCGCGGACGGTCGTCTACTTCGCGGTCTGGCTGGCGGTCGCCTACTTCCTGAACCGGTGGTCGCTGGAGCAGGACCGCGCCGGCAGCCCGGCACTGACGCGCAAGCTTCAGCTTCTCTCCGCCGGGGGCCTCGTCGCGTATGGGCTGACGATGACCTTCGCTTCGATCGACTGGGTCATGTCGCTCGAGCCGCGCTGGTTCTCGACGATGTACGGCGTCCTCTACATCGCCGGCCAGGCGCTGAACGCGCTGGCGTTCGTCACGGCGCTGCTCGTCCTGCTCTCGCGGCAGGCCCCCTTCGCGGGCTACGTCGGGACGCGGCACTTCCACGACCTCGGCAAGCTCCTGCTCGCCCTCGTCATGTTCTGGTCCTACGTCGCCTTCGCGCAGTACCTGATCATCTGGGCTGGCAACCTGCCGGAGGAGATCCCGTGGTACCTCCGGCGGCTCGCCGGAGGATGGGGATGGGTCGGGGCCGCGCTCGTCGTCCTGCACTTCGCGCTCCCCTTCCTGCTCCTGCTCCCGGAGAGCGCCAACCGCAACCCGAGGCTCCTCGCGTCGGTCGCAACGCTCGTCGTCGCGATGCGGATGGTGGATGTCTTCTGGCTCGTGCGGCCGGTCTTCACCCAGTCCGGGGAGTCGCCCCTGACCGCGCACTTCCAACTCCACTGGCTGGACCTGGCCGCCGCGATCGGGATCGGCGGCTTGTGGCTCGCCGTCTTCCTGTGGCAGCTCGAGGAGAGGCCTCTGCTGCCCGTCAACGACCCGGAGTTCGCCATGGCGTCAGCACATGCAGAGCACTGAGCCCGTCCAGGACGCCGTCCAACGCAGCCGCGACGTCAACACCCGCGGCGCGCTGATCTTCGCCTTCTGGCTGGCGGTCGTGACGATCGGCCTCGCCGGGCTGATGTACGTCCTCTTCAGGATCATGGCGACGAGGGAAGACGCGGCGCAGAAGCCGATCGCGCCGGCCGTGGCGGCGAGCCTGCAGCGCACGCCGCCGGAGCCAAGGCTGGAGGCGCTGCCGCTCGTTCCCCGGCAGAAGCTCCGGGCGGAGGAGGACGCGATCCTGACGAGCTACGCCTGGGTGGACAAGCCGGGCGGGTTCGTGCGTATCCCGGTGGACCGCGCGATGGAGATCGTCGTGGAGCGGGGCCTGCCTCCCTCCAAGCCCATGGCCGCGAACATCCCGATGCCCATGCCCATGCCCGGCGCCGCGCCGGCGCCCGCACCCCCGGAGCCGAAGCGATGAGCTTGGAAACGAGTTATCAGGAAGACGCGCCCCCTTGTCATTCCGAGGGAAGCGTAGCGGCCGAGGAATCTGCTTCGGTCGCCACGCGGCTGGTGTGGGGCAGGTCCTTCGCTGCGCTCAGGATGACAAGGGTGGGAGTGATCCTGATGATCTGCCTCGTGTCGCTCCGGTCCGATGTTCCCGGGGCGGACACGGCGAGGCCGGCGATGCTCCGCGACGTCGGGATCGACCAGAAGCTCGGGCAGCAGCTTCCCCTCGATGCGCTCTTTGCCGACGAGGCCGGCAAGCCGGTTCGGCTGGGGCAGTACTTCGGGAAGCGGCCTGTGCTCCTCGTCCTCGCCTACTACAACTGCCCGATGCTCTGTACGCAGGTCTTCAACGGGCTGGTCTCCTCGCTCCGAGTCCTGCCGTTCGACGCCGGGAAGGACTTCGACGTCGTCGCCGTCAGCTTCGATCCGCGCGACCGGCCGCCCGATGCCGCGGCGAAGAAGAAGGCGTACGTGGACGACTACAAGCGGCCGGGCGCGGAGGCGGGCTGGCATTTCTTGACAGGCGGGGCCGGGTCGATCGAGCGCGTGACGAAGGCGGCCGGGTTCCGCTACCGCTTCGACGAGAGCACCGGGCAGTTCGCCCACGCCGCGGCGATCTACGTCGCGACGCCCGAGGGCAAGCTCTCCCGGTACTTCTACGGAATCGAGTACGGCCCGCGGGACCTGCGCCTCGCGATGGTCGAGGCGTCGCAAGGAAGGATCGGTTCGGTCGTGGACCAGATCCTGCTCTTCTGCTTTCACTACGACCCGAAGATCGGCCGCTACAGCGCGGCGATCATGAAGATGGTTCGCTTCGGCGGAGTCGCCGCCGTCGTCATCCTCTCGACCTTCCTCGTCGTGATGTGGCGCAGAGACAAGCTCAACGGCCCACAATCCAAAATCGAGGGCGCGGCGGCGCGGAGGGCCGGCTAAACCATGGGCCAGACCCTCCCGCTCTTTCCCGAGCAGGCGTCCACGATGGCGGGGCGCGTAGACGCGCTCTACTTCTATCTCCTCGCCGTCAGCGCGTTCTTCGCGACGCTGATCGCGCTCACCGTCATCGTCTTCGCGATCCGCTACCGGCGCCGCTCCGAGAGCGAGCTGCCGCGCGGGCTCGAGGGATCGATGAAGCTCGAGATCGCCTGGACCGTCATCCCGCTCTTCATCTCGCTCTCCTTCTTCTTCTGGGGCGCGAAGATCTTCTTCGCGATGCACCGCGTGCCCGACGACGCCGTCGAGGTCAACGTCATCGGCAAACAGTGGATGTGGAAGGTCCAGCATGCCGACGGCCAGCGTGAGATCAACGAGCTGCACGTTCCGATCGGGCGGCCGGTGCGCCTGACGATGACCTCGGAGGACGTCATCCACGACTTCTTCGTGCCCGCCTTCCGGATGAAGCAGGACGTCGTGCCCGGGCAGTACACGACCACGTGGTTCGAGGCGACAAAGCCCGGCCGCTACCGGATCTTCTGCGCGCAGTACTGCGGCACCAAGCACTCCGGGATGATCGGCTGGGTCCACGCGATGGACCCCGGCGAGTATCAGACCTGGCTGTCGGGCGGGGCGACCTCGGAGTCGCTGGCGTCGGCCGGCGCCAAGCTCTTCCAGCGGCATGCCTGCAACACGTGCCACCGACCCGACTCCCTGGCCCGCGGCCCCAACCTCGAGGGGCTCTTCGGCAAGCAGGTCCAGCTCGCCGATGGCCGGACGCTCGTCGCCGACGAGAGCTACCTGCGCGAGTCAATCCTGAACCCCAACGCCAAGACCGTCGCGGGTTTCCAGCCGATCATGCCGACCTTCCAGGGCCTGGTTTCCGAGGAAGAGCTCCTCCAGCTCGTCGCCTACATCAAATCGCTTTCGAAGCCGCAGGCCTCGCCCTCTGCCCAGCTGCCGCCGTCGAATCGCGCCGCGCCGCCGACGCCTTCCGGGAAGGAGAATCCGAAGTAATGTCCGCCGCCGTCCACGAACCCGAGCCGCCAGAACCGCGGGACAACTACCTGACCTCCGCCTACGGGGTGAGGTCGTGGCTGTTGACGCGTGACCACAAGCGGATCGCGCTGCTCTACCTCGCGTCCATCAACGTCTTCTTCTTCCTGGGCGGCCTCTTCGCGCTGCTCATCCGGCTGGAGCTGCTGACGCCGGAGGGCGACTTCGTGCAGGCGGAGACCTACAACAAGCTCTTCACGATGCACGGGGTCACGATGATCTTCTTCTTCATGATCCCCGCGATCCCGGCCGTGCTCGGGAACTTCTTCATCCCGATGATGATCGGCGCCAAGGACCTCGCGTTCCCGCGCTTGAACCTGCTGTCCTGGTACATCTACGTCGTCGGCGCGCTCTTCACCTTCTGGGCGATCGTGCACGGCGGCGTGGACACGGGGTGGACCTTCTACACGCCCTACAGCACCGCGTCGTCCAACTCCCACGTCATCGCGACCGCGGTGGGGATTTTCATCACCGGTTTCTCGTCGATCCTCACGGGCCTGAACTTCATCGTGACGATTCACACGATGCGCGCGCCGGGGATGACGTGGTTCCGCCTTCCCCTCTTCGTGTGGTCCTCGTACGCGACCAGCCTCATCATCGTCCTCGGCACCCCGGTCGTCGCCGTGACGATCTTGATGGTCTTCGCGGAGAGGGTCCTCCATCTCGGCTTCTTCGATCCGGCGCTCGGCGGCGACCCGATCCTCTTCCAGCACCTCTTCTGGTTCTACTCGCACCCGGCCGTCTACATCATGGTCCTGCCGGCGATGGGGGTGATCTCGGAGCTCGTCACGACCTTCTCGCGCAAGAACATCTTCGGCTACAAGTTCGTGGCGTTCGCCTCGATCGGGATCGCGGTGCTCGGCTTCCTCGTCTGGGGGCACCACATGTTCGTGTCGGGCCAGTCGGTCTACGCCGGGCTGATCTTCTCGATCCTGTCGTTCCTGGTCGCGATCCCTTCGGCCGTAAAGGTCTTCAACTGGACCGCCACGATGTACAAGGGATCCGTCTCCTACCGCACGCCGATGCTCTACGCCTTCGGCTTCATCGGGCTTTTCACGATCGGCGGGCTGACGGGGCTCTTCCTCGCCTCGCTCGGCGTGGACGTGCACGTCCACGACACGTACTTCATCATCGCCCACTTCCACTACATCATGGTGGGCGGGACGATCATGGGCTACCTCGGCGGCGTCCACTACTGGTGGCCCAAGATCTCCGGCAAGCTCTACCCCGAAGGGTGGGCGAAATTCGCCGCGCTCGTCATCTTCATCGGGTTCAACCTGACGTTCTTCCCACAATTCATCCTCGGGTACCTCGGGATGCCGCGCCGCTACCACGCGTACCCCGAGGAGTTCCAGGTCCTGAACGTCATGTCCACGGCGGGCGCGTCGATCCTTGGCGTCGGCTACATCATTCCGCTCATCTACATGGTCTGGTCCATGCGGTACGGGAGAAACGCGCCGGCCAACCCGTGGGGCTCGACGGGGCTGGAGTGGAAGACGACCTCTCCCCCGCCGACCGACAACTTCGAGACGCCGCCGGTCGTGACCGAGGACCCGTACGTCTATTCGCACGAGGAGGTCGAAGTCGTTGGCTGACGCCGCGCACGAGCACGCCTCCGCCGGGACTCCTCCCGGCGCACTGCAGCACCACTTCGAGTCGATGGCGCAGCAGAAGGACGCGGCGTCCCTGGGGATGTGGGTCTTCCTGGTGACCGAGATCCTCTTCTTCGGCGGGCTCTTCCTCGCCTACATGATCTACCGATGGGCGAACGCGCGCGCCTTTGCGCACGCGAGTTTGCACATGGATATCGCGCTGGGCACGACCAACACGGCGGTCCTGATCATCAGCTCGCTGACGATGGCGATGGCGGTGCACAGCGCCGCGACAGGACGGCGCCGGCTCCTGATCGGGTTCCTGGTCGCGACGATGATCCTGGGGGCGGGCTTCCTCGGGATCAAGGCGGTCGAGTACACCGACCACATCCACCACCACCTCTTCCCGGGGCCCGGCTTCCACTACCCGGTTCCGGCAGAGGCGAAGCCGGCGGAGCTCTTCTTCTCGCTCTACTTCGCGATGACAGGCCTCCACGCCCTGCACATGATCGTGGGGCTGGGGATCCTGACGACGCTCCTGCTCATGGCGCGGCGGGGACGCTTCACGCCCGAGTACCACACGCCGGTCGAGATCTCGGGGCTGTACTGGCACTTCGTGGACATCGTCTGGATCTTCCTGTTCCCGCTGCTGTATCTCATCGGGAGGCACCTGCATTGAGCGAGCACGTCGTTCCGGTCAAGATCTATGTGACGGTGTTCGTCACGCTCCTCGTCATGACGGCGGCGACGACGTTGATCTCGGGCGTGGACCTGGGGCCATGGAACACCGTGGTCGCGCTGGCGATCGCGTGCTTCAAGGCGTCGCTCGTGGTGCTCTACTTCATGCACGCGAAATACAGCCCGAAGCTGACCCGCGTCGTGATCTTCGGCGGACTCTTCTGGCTGGCGATCCTGCTGGCGATCACCTTCTCCGACTTCGTCTCCCGGGGCTGGATCACCTAACCCTCCCCACGACGCCAGGCCGATACGCCGAGGTGCGAGGGCGGACGGGTGGCGCGGGAGGAGGCCCCCCGCCTGCGCGGAGGGCCGGCGAGGGAACAAATCGTCAGCGATCTCCACTGCCCCGGCCCGAGCCCAGCCGGGGGGTATCCCGCGGCAGGACCCGCCCGCCCGACCTTTTCGCCGACTAAGGGCCGGGAACTACGCGACGACTCCGGACAACTCCACGTTCATGGACTTGACCGCCTCGAAGCGGGCGGCGGCGTCCTCCCAGTTCCAGCAGTTCCAGACGATCTCGAAGAAATCGGTCTTGCGGTTCTGGTACTGCAGGTAGTACGCGTGCTCCCACGCGTCGAGCACCAGGATCGGCACTCCCGCCTGCGCGAGGTTGGACTGGTGGTCGTAGATCTGCGTCGTCAGGAGGCGCTGGCCGACCGGCTCCCAGACGAGCGCGCCCCACCCCGATCCCATGATCGTCGAGGCGGCCGCCGTCAGCTGCTTGCGGAACTTCTCGAAGCTCCCGAAGTCTCGGGTGATCGCCTTCCCGAACTCGCCGGAAGGCCGCCCGCCCCCTTTCGGGGTCAGGTTTTGCCAGAAAAGCGAGTGCAGGACGTGCCCCGACAGGTTGAAAGCGAGCGCCTTCTCCAGGGCGCCGATCCGCGTGAAGTCCTCCCTATCGCGGGCCTCCTCGAGCTGCTCGAGGGTCGTGTTGGCCCCTTTCACGTAGCCGCCGTGGTGCTTGTCGTGGTGCAACTCCATGATGCGGCCCGAAATGTGCGGTTCGAGCGCGCCGTAGTCGTACTGGAGATCGGGAAGCTTGTACTCGGGCATGGAAACTCCTTTCGTCGCTCCAGAAAGCGTGCAAAAGACCCGCCAGCGGAACGTCTCTTGCAAGTTCTTCTGAAACGCTCGGACTGGAGGATCTCATGAGCAGCCATCCCCTTCCGCCACAGGCGGACACCCATCGGACGCCGCGCGCCGTCTCGTACCTCGCCGTCGCGGCCGCGGCCATCGTCGCCGGCGCGATCCTGACCGGGACGCTCGACCTGACCCCGCGGGCCGCCGCGAAGAAAGACGATCCGCCCGCGGCCACCGTGACGATCCCCTCCTTCGCCCAGCTCGCGAAGGGGGCGCTCCCTTCGGTCGTCTCGATCACTTCCACGGAGGTCGTCCGCGACACCGGCCGCGCGTCCCCCTTCCAGGGAAGCCCCTTCGAGTTCTTTTTCGGGCCGCAGCCCGGGTCGCCGGGAGGAGAGCGCAAGCAGGTCGCGGGCGGCTCCGGCTTCGTCATCTCCGAGGACGGAATGATCCTGACCAACAACCACGTCGTCGAGAACGCGCAGAAGATCCAGGTGCGCCTGCAGGATCGCGAGGTCCTCACCGCGAAGGTCGTCGGCACGGACCCGGCGACCGACGTCGCGCTCATCAAGGTCACCTCTCCCGGGAAGCTTCGCGCGATCTCGCTGGGCGACTCCGACAAGCTCCAGGTCGGCGACTGGGTCATGGCGATCGGCAACCCGATGACTTTCGAGGGGACCGTCACCGTCGGCGTCGTCTCCGCCAAGGAGCGCTCGGGCCTCTCCGACGACGCCAACGCCGGCTCGCTCCAGGATTTCATCCAGACGGACGCCGCGATCAACTTCGGCAACTCCGGCGGGCCGCTGATCAACGTCGGCGGCCAGGTCGTCGGGATCGCGACGATGGTCGTCCGGCCGGCGCAGAACATCGGGTTCGCCGTCCCGATCAACATCGCCCGGGGGATCCTCCCGCAGCTCGAGAAGAGCGGGAAGGTGACGCGAGGCCTCCTCGGGGTGTCCGTGAGAAGCGTGGACCAGGACATCCGCCAGGCCTTCCACCTGCCGTCGCTCGATGGCGCGTTCGTCGAGTCGGCCGAGCCGGACCAGCCGGCCGCGAGGGCGGGGATCAAGCCGGGCGACACGATCGTCAAGGTGGACGACACGCCGGTGCACGGCACACGCGACCTGATCAACTACGTCTCCTCGAAGGCGCCGGGCACCTCCGTGAGGTTGACCTGGCTGCGCGAGGGCCGCACGATGAGCGCGAACGTCAGCCTGGCGGAACGGCGCATGACGGCCGCCGCCGAGGAGCGCCAGTCCTCCCTCCGCGGGGGATCCGAGCGGGAAGGCGCGACCGCCGGCAAGCTCGGCCTGGAGGTCGCCGACCTGACGCCGGACATCCGCA
>DATFQY010000181.1:0-3559 GCA_035263845.1 Thermoanaerobaculia bacterium
TCTGGGCCTGGCGACCTCGGCGACTGTTCTGTCTACCGCGCTTGGCGCGTCGCTAGGGGTGCTTTACCTCGCCGCCGGAATCCTGGCCCTGACAATGAGGCGCTGGGCTCTCCACGCCGCCGTCGCCGTACTCGTGCTCGATCGAGACGACTTGCCTCGACGACGTCACGACGGGCAGGATCTGCCACGGGAGCACGGCGGCCCGTGCCGCCTCGTGCTTCCAAAGCTCTACTTCTGGAAGAGCGCCAAGTGGATCCGAGCCTTCGAGTTTCTGGACGCCAACGCCTCCGGCTTCTGGGAGGTCAACGGCTACCACCTTCACGCCGACCCCTGGAAGGAAGAGCGCTACTCCGACGAAGAGACCGACGCGATGCAGCGGATGCGCGCGGAAGCGGCCCGCCGCCTGCGTGACCAGTCGAAATAGTTCTCGAACCCGGCCCAAACGGATGACTGCCGACCGAGCTCAAGGCACGGATCCCACGCGGAGTTTTTAGCCGTTCTCGGACGGCGCGCGCGGTTTTCAGACGCAGGCTCTCCGTCGAGAGAACGAAGTAGTAGGCGCCCGTGAGCGGCCGCGTGTAACGGGTCGGGGCGTCGCGGACCCCGCGGCGAGTCACGCCATGCTCTCGAGCATCGCGAAAAGGCGCCGCTGGTCGGCGCTGAAGCCCAGAACATGGTGCTGTGGTCGGTGACGGTTCCATACGGCATGTTGCGCCGGAAGACCTTCCGAAGCGGTTCTGGTCGGTGCTGGAGACGTGCGAATCCGGGGCCTAGTCCTCGAGCTCTTCGCTGTCCAGCTTCGCCCGTCCCATGACCCGCTCCTGCTGCGGGATCGGAAGGGATTCCCACGCCGTCGCGTCGTGAACCCACTTCTGGAGCAGCAGGATGGTTCCTCCTTCGCCGGGGCTTCCCTCCGGGATGACGGCCACGTCCGGGGCTTCGATCAGGGTGGGGTTTTCCGTTCCGTCGATGAATCCGGTCAGGTCGCGGTCATGTTGGTACGGCCAGCTCGATGTCTCCTCGGCGACCGACGCCAGCCCGCCGATCGCGGCGATCGCCGCGCGCGAGACGTCGAAGATCACGTCGTAGGCGTTTCCCGAACGCTAGAGCACAGCGTCGTGCTGCATGGCCGGCATTGTCTTTGTCCAGCCTCGTGGGGATCCGCGAAGCAGCCTCGATCCTGGGGCTGGTTCGTCTAGCTGGCCGATGGGACCAAAGCGCGACGGGCTTGCTCGGCCAGCACGCGATGGATAAACGAAATGGCGATCGAGCCTTCACCTACCGCCGTGTCGACGCGTTTGATGTTGCCGCATCGAACGTCGCCCACGGCGAGCACGCACCTCAAGTTCCGTTACTCGAGTCCCCGGGAACAATTACGCAAAGCTAACCGAGACTTCACGCTCGGTTGAAAGCCTCGTCCTCGGCCGGCCGGCCATGTCCAGTGGATGAGCAAACCTTCTTTCAGGAGAACTTTCCATGCAGAAACGCAGGAAAAGGAACCTCGCTCTCGGTCTCGCGGTGTTCTGGTTCGGACAATTCGTCGCGCCGCTTTCGTACGCCGCCGAGAGCGTCCAACTTCTTGTGGCGGGCAGGACGACGGAGACGCCGATCGAACACGTCATCATCGTGATCGGCGAAAACCGCACCTTCGACAACATCTATGGCACCTATCAACCGAAGGCGGGCCAAACCGTGTCGAACCTCCTCTCCCGAGGAATCGTCAAAGCCGACGGCTCGCCTGGCCTCCAAGAAGACCTCGCGAAGCAGTTTCAGATCGGCACGATCAGCCCGGTTTCGTACTTCATCAGCACGACCAAGCTGAGTAGTCCCTCTAAGACCGCTTACGCGCCCTTGCCCAAGCCCGAAGCGGGCTTCGCCCCGCCGCTGCCCGTGACACTGGCGCAGCTGCAGAAGGCTCCTGTCCCATCGGCTCCGCCCTTCGACCAGAACACGTTTTCGCTCGCTCAGCTTCATACGCTGTCCGGCGCCCTCGACCTGGGCGACCTGCACCTCCTGACAACCGGTGCCACCGGTCTCTCCAACTGTACGGCTGATCCGACGCTGCCTCCGTCCCCGTGCGCCGAGCCGGACACGCGGGTCACGAACTTCAATGCCCTGCCGAACACGAGCTTTCAGATCACCGGAGCGACTCTCCCCTACGACAGCTACACGGGGGACATGGTCCATCGCTTCTTCCACATGTGGCAGCAGTCGGACTGCGACGTCACGACGGCGACGGCGTCCAATCCCTCGGGCTGCCTGAACGATCTCTACCCGTACGTCGGGATCTCGCGAGGCGACGACTCCGGCGGCAATTCCATGGGCTTCTACAACGTCCAGGCGGGAGACGCCCCCCTTTTCAAGCGGCTCGCCGACCAGTACACGATGAGCGACAACTACCACCAGCCCGTGATGGGCGGCACGGCGGTGCAGCACATCATGCTCGGTACCGCGGACGCGATCCCCTGGGATCCGGTCAAGGGTCTTCCGGACACGCCTCCTGCAGGCCAGGTGGCGGATCCGACTCCGTCAGGCCCGAGCAACGACGCCTACGTGAAGGACAAACGCTGGACGAAGTGCGATTCGACGCAGCCGGGCTTCCTGCCAATCATGAGCTATCTGGCTTCTCTGCCGTGGCAACCGAATCTCACCGCGTCGAACTGCGAGCCCGGGCGTTATTACATGATCAACAACACGCGGCCGGGCTTCCTGTCGAACGGAGACGTCAACACCGCCGCGATCCAGGCCGGTACGGCCGTCCCCCCCTCGTCTCTCCGGACGATCGGCGACGCCCTGAATGACGCCGGAGTCAGCTGGGCCTTCTACGGCGGCGGGTACAACGCGGCCGTCCGTTTCGACAACGGGTCCACGGACCCCTTCGACGTCCTCATCGGCACCGGCGGAGACTGGTACTGCGACATTTGCAATCCTTTCCAGTACGCGAAATCCATCATGGGCAATCCTGCCCAGAGGAAGAAGCACATCAAGGATGCTACGGACTTCTTCGATGATCTCGAAGCCGGGAGCCTGCCGGCGGTCTCCTATCTGAAGCCGGACAGCTTCGACGACGGACACCCGGCCAGCTCCAAGCTCGACATCTTCGAGGCGCTGGTCGAACGGGTCGTCAACGAGGTCCAGGTCAACGAAGCTCTCCGGGGCAACACGGCGATCTTCATCACGTTCGACGAAGGGGGCGGTTACTGGGACTCGGGGTTCTTTCAACCGATCGACTTCTTCGGCGACGGCCCCCGAATTCCTTTCATCGTCGTCTCGGAATACTCTAAGGGAGGCAAGGTCGTTCACTCCTATTCCGATCACGCCTCGGTCGTGAAATTCATCGAGCGAAACTGGGGCTTGAAGCCTCTGACGCTCCGCAGCCGCGACAACCTGCCGAATCCGATGCACAAGAATGATCTCTACGTGCCGGACAACATGCCGGCGATTGGCGACCTCTTCGACATGTTCGTCTTTGAGTAAAACTGAAGCGATCCCTCGCCGCAGGAGCGGGCGGCTGATGGCCTCAGCCGCCCTTTTTCAGCCCCGATCAGCTCGCGAGCTC
>DATFQY010000182.1:0-10584 GCA_035263845.1 Thermoanaerobaculia bacterium
GAGAGAAACGGCGTTCGCAAACGGATTCGTCACGAGAACCCGCTCTCCGTCGAAGGCCGCCTCGATCGGGCTCGAGAGGCCGTTGCCTGTCAGCGTCAACAGGACCGCTCCGCTGGAGGCGCGCACGACACTGACGGTGCCGGAGCCGGAGGCGGGGACCCAGAGGTTCGATCCGTCGTAAACCGGATACTGCGGCGTGACGCTGACCGTGACCGTCTGAAGGATCGCTCCCGCGGAGTCCAACTTCAACAGGAGGTTGGGTCCGTCGGTGACCCAGATGCTGGTCCCGTCGAAAAGCGCGGCGATCGGAGCCGAGAAACCGGTCGTGACCGTCGTCACGGTCCAGGGGATGCTCGTCCCCGGCGTGACGATCGAGACGGATGCCGAGCCGTTGTTGGCGGTCCAGAAGCGCCCTCCGTCGAAGGCGAGCCCGATGGGGAACGCCGGCAGCGTGCTGACGACGGTCGTGACCACGCCAGCTACCTGAGTCGGGTCGATCGAGTAGAGCTTGCCCGGGGACTGCTGGCCAACGATTACGACGCGTCCCATTGCCACGCGGATTCCCGCGGCGTTTCCAGCGCCCGTCCAGGTCTCCAGCAGCCTCCCGTCGCTCCCGCGCACGCGCGAGACCGTGTTGCTGTTGAAACCGCCCACCCACACGTCCGCGCCGTCGAACCGGAGATGCTCGGTCGCGGCCGCCCCGAGCGTCGTGATGCCCAAGACTGTCGAGTTCTGGGGCATCCAGAACCTGTCCAGAACCGCCCGGTGACTTCCGCGCTTCAAGACACCGTCCACAGCGCGCGACAGGAACGCTGCCATCTGGAGCCGACCGACGTTGCTCGACGGGTCGTAGGTCGTGGCGGTCGTCCCGGTCGTGATTCCGAGATAGAAGATCTCCAGGACAAACGGACAGAAAGCGTCAGCGGCCACGTCGGTGAAGGGGCCACAGACGCCCAGCAGAGCGCCTGTCGAACCCGCGAGCAGGAGAGTCAACAGCACTGAGAGGAGGGCAAGGCAGCGTCGGCCAGACCGGAAAGTCCTCATTGACCTTTCGGCGTCAAGAGAGGGCGCGGTGGCTCGGATCGAAGCCACGGCAAGAAGTGGACTACGCCCCGGTCGATCATGTGTCATTGCGGCGCTCCTTCCGGAGAATTCGGGACCTCACGCTGGCTTTGTTCCGGTCTCCTGTCCCAGAGAGCGCAAGAAGCGGCCGGAGAGGGTCATTTCGTGCGGGCGCCCGGGGATTGGATCAGGCCCGCAGCGTGTCCCTCGGCATTGACTACCGGAGCTATTCAGAGATCGACCGGCTGCGAGGGTTCCCGTGGGTTAGCGGTCGACGGGACTCGAACCGCCGACCCTCATCAGGACCCGACCCATTCCACTTATTCAGCGATTTAGCGGACGAGGACCCGGCAGGGGTCGGGTCCCGTCCGCACCCGTTCACGGACAAGACACGGACAGCCTGGCTCTCGCTCGTCAGTACCGGGCGAGATGGTTAGACTCAAAAAGGGTGATCCAGAAGTTGGCGCCGTCAGCGGTCAGAGTGTTGCCGATCTCCGTCAGGTCGGCTGCTTTCCAGAGTGACACGACACCGTTACCGACACCGAGGCTGGTCACGAGGACGCGTTCGCCGTCGAATGCCGCCTGGTAGGGACCGTTCAAGCCGTTGCCGGTCAGCGTTGTGAGAACGACGCCGGAGGAAGCGCGCACGACAGAGACGGAGTTCGACGTGTGGTTGGGCACCCAGATGTTTGAGCCATCGAAGATCGGCCAATACGGATTCAACCCCACGGTAACAGTCTGGATCACGGCCCCGCTCGAATTGAGCTTCAAAAGCGTTCCGGCGACGTCGTCCGTGACCCAGACTTTGACGCCGTCAAAGAGAGTTCGGGAGGGGTCGATCGTGTATTCGCGTATTTCCAGTCGAATCTCACCTCAACCGGGTCCAAGGCAAGGTGCCACGGGACGGGAGGGGCAAGCCCCTCCCCTACGGCACGGAGAGACCGTTTCAAGCTGCGCGGCGCGCAGCGACGCAAAGGGTGCCTTCGCGGCGGCATGAGTCTCCGAGCGAAGGCGAGGAGGAGCCTGCCGCCGCGGGAGCGGAGCACCAGAGCGGGATCAGGCGAGCGGTCGAGCCCACAGGCGAGCCGCTCGCCGGTGCGCCGCAGGCGCAGATCCCGCGGCGGTGCGGAGCGACGGTGGTGAGCCGTGTAGGACTCGAACCTACAACCTAGAGATTAAGAGTCTCTTGCTCTACCAATTGAGCTAACGGCCCACTCGGGACGCGAGAGGATAGACGATCCGGCGCGGCGCGGCAAGGGCGGGACTCATCGCGGTCTTCGGCGCGGAAGGCGGCATTCCGAGTGCCGGAGCAGGTCCTTCGCCGCGCTCAGGATGACAAGGGGACGAGATCGGCAGGTAAGAACCGTTCGCCGCGAAGCTTTCCGTGGAGCTACTTTAATCCCTCGACGACGAAGAGGTCGGAGAGGAGGCGGGCGTAGCAGTAGGCGTAGCCCTTTCCGTCTGGAGTGACGAGAACGTTGGAGATGCGCTCGACTCCGGCGGGATCGGCGGGAAGGAGCTCCTTCCAGAGCTCGCGCTTGCCGGTCTGGACGTCCACCCGGAAGACGCGGACCGGCACGTCTCCGCGCCGCCAGACGTAGAGCGAGCGGCCGTCCGGCGTGAAGCGCAGCGGGAACTCGCCCGGCTCGAGGCCGGGAAGCGGCTTGGGCGATGAGCCGTCTGTCGGAAAGAGCATGGCCTTTCTATCGGGGCCGATCGCCGCGACCAGCTTCCCGTCGTGCGTGAGGGCGAAGCCGGGCAGCGCCGCCGTGATGCCCTCCGGCGTGATCGCGCGGGGCTTGCCGCCGTCGATGGACTGCAGCCAGAGGCGCATCCCCTTGTTCGGCTCGCTGCCGGCGAAGAGGATGCTCTTCCCGTCCGGCATCCAGTCGGCCGCCTGCTCGGGGCTGACGCCTTCGATCTTGACCTCCCGCCGGTCGCCCGTGCCGGTCGGGAGCAGCAGGAACGGCGAGCCCGGCGTCGGGATGATCGAGAGCGCCCACTTCGTGTCGGGCGAGAGCGCCAGCGCGTTTCCTTCGCCCAGGCGCACGACCGGAGAGTGGTCGGACTTGCGGACGTAGACCGTGTAGTTGGCGCCGCCCGCCTCTCCCTCCTCGTCGAAGAGGAGGACCTTCGCGTCGTCGGACATGTCGGAGGCGAAGGAGTAGTCGAGCCAGGACATGTCGCGCTCCCGCGTCTCGCCCTCGAGCATCCCGAGGATACCGACGCGCGGGCTTTCCCGCGTGAGCATGACCTTGCCGTTGCGCGCGATGTCGTGGAGCTTGAGCCCGCCCGGCACGCGAGTAACCACCCGAAGCTTGCCCGAAGGCGTGACCGCGTAGAGCGAGCGGTTCGCGCCGGCCTCGGTCGCGGTGAACCACACCTCGTCGCCGGAGGGCGCCCAGACCAGGCCGTGCTCGCTCGCCCACTTCCCGGTCAGCGTCGTCTTCTTGCCGGTGAGGTCGATCATCGCCACGGTCCCGGCGTCGTCCAGCGGGAACGGATGGTCGAGGAACGCGATCCGGTCTCCCTTCGGGGAAAGGCGCGCGTAGCTGACGTGGCCGGTCGTCTCGTAGAGCACCTTGCCCATCGGGTATTCGATGCGAGCCTTCCCGCCGACGTCACGCACGATGACCATGTTCGAGCCGTCGCCGGACCAGTCCGCGTCCTGGATCCCTTCCGCCACGTCGCGCGGCGAGCCGCCCGTTAGCGCGGCCTTCGCCAGCGTGCCTGAGCAGATGCCGGGGTGGGTGGAGCGGCAGTCGAGCGCGATCGCCATCTCGCCCGAGGGAGAGATGCCGAGGAGGTTCGCGCTGGGAAGCTGGAGCGGCAGCGAATCCGGGCTGCTCGGGTGCTTGAGGAAGAGCTTGAGCGGGCTGCCGTCCCACGACGCGCTGTACACGAGCGTCTGCCCGTCCGGCGCGAACCTCGCGGAGCGGATGGTGCCGCTCCCGAAGGTGATCTGCTGGTAGGACGGCGGGGTGTAGCCGGCGACGCGCCTCTCGATCAGCATCCCCGCGGCCAGCGCCGCGACGACGACGAGCGCCGCCAACCCGGCTCGGACGAGGCGGCCCGTCTTCTTCGTCGGCGCGGGCTTGACCGGCGCGATTTCGCCGGAGACCGCGACCGCCGCCTCGGAGAGGTGGTCGCGCAGGCTGCGCAGGTCGCGCGCGAGGTCTCGCGTCGAGGCGTAGCGTTCGTCCGGGTCCTTGGCGAGGCAGCGCTCGAGGATCCACCGAAGCGGCGCCGGAACGGAGGCGTTGATCTGGGCCGGAGGGAGGGGCTCCTCGCGGATGATCGCGGTCAGGGTCTCGGCCGAGGTGTTGCGCTCGAAGGCGCGCCGGCCGGTGGCCATCTCGTAGAGAATCGAGCCGAAGGAGAACTGGTCGGACCGGAAGTCCAGCGGCCTCCCGCTCGCCTGCTCCGGCGACATGTAACCGACGGTGCCGAGCACCGTCCCGGGCCGCGTTTCCTCGACCATCGTCACGATCGCGGAGCCCGCCTTGTCTCCGAGCACCGGCTTGGCCAGGCCGAAGTCCAGGATTTTGACCACGCCGTCCCTGGAGACCATGACGTTCTCGGGCTTCAGGTCGCGGTGGACGATCCCGGCGGAATGGGCTTTCGCGAGGCCGTCGGCCGCCTGCACGGCGAGGTCAAGCATCTTGCGCGTCGGCGTCGCGCCGGCGCCCAGGATTTCCCGCAGCGTCCTGCCGTCTACCAGCTCCATCGCGATGAAGAAGGCCCCGTCGGAGGAGCCGATGTCGTGGATCGTGATGATGTTGGGGTGGTTCAGCGCCGAGGCGGAGCGGGCCTCCTGCTCGAAGCGCTTGCGGCGGTCGGCGTCGGAGGCGAGCTCGCCGGGCAGGACCTTCACGGCTACGTCGCGCCCGAGCCTCGCGTCGCGCGCGCGATAGACCTCTCCCATTCCGCCCGCCCCGAGGGTCGAGACGATCTCGAACGGACCGATTCGCGAGCCCGCAGACAGTGTCATGTGAGACGTTCGGACGAGATTCTAACCGAGTCCGGATCTAACCGCCGCCGACGAACTCGACCACCTCGAAACAGTCGCCGTCTTCGAGGAGAGTCGAGGGGTACGAAGCCTTCGGAAGGATCTCCCGGTTGCGCTCCACGGCGACCCGCGGCGTCGAGACCTTCAGCCGCTCGAGCAGCTGCGAGACCGACGCGCCAAGAGGCAGGTGAAGCTCCTCGCCGTTGACACGGACGGAGACCTCGGTCGCCGCAGCGCTCATCGCTTCGCCTTCACCGGGAACTTGAACTCGGTGGCGCCGATCGGAGACTTCACACGGATCACGGCGGCGGCGGACCCCTCGGGCAGGTCCGGCACCGGGAAGGTGACGGGACAGCCGCCGTCGGCGCCGGTCACTCCCTGGAAGACCATCCCGCCCTTCCCGGCCGTCGTGAGGATCCGCACCTGGACCGACGCGCCGGTCACCGGCTGGCGGGATTGCGAGGACTGCGCCCGGATGCGCATCGCGGCTTCGCGCCCGGCGATGAAGTCCGGAACGGGCGTGAAGGAGCACTCGATCTGCTCGTGCGTCATCACGGCCGCCAGGTACTCGAGGATGACCTGGTCGAGCGTGCGGTCTCCCGCCGTCGCCTGCTCTCCCGCGCCCGCGGCGGGGAAGCCCTCTCCGCCCGGAGCCGACATGCCGTCGGGAGCGTGCACCGAGCCGTCGGGCCCGTCGAAGCGGCCCTGCTGGATGGACGCGATCACCGTCCGGTGCTGCCGCTCCAGCATTTCCTGGATGACGCGGTCATCGCGGCCGGACTCGACCACCTCGGCGTAGGACGTTCGCTGCGTGGCGAGGATCTCTCCCCCGACGTACACCAGCGATTCGATCTCCGGCGTGGCGTCCCCCTTGTCCTCCGTCTGGACGTGGAACACCCGCTTGTTGTGCGGGACGTCGGTGTTGTACCCGGTGATCAAGGAGGGAGCATTTTAGCTCCCCGCCTCACACCAGCTCGAACCGGGCGGTGAAGTGGCGCAGGACAGGGGCCTGGTGGACGATGCGCACGCCGCGGAGCTTGTCGGGGTTGCGGTGGATCTCCCGGACGACCTCCGCGACGTACTCGAGGTGCGTGTTCGTATAGACGCGGCGCGGCACGGCCAGCCGCACGAGGTCGAGCGAGGGCAGGATTTCGCGGCCCGGGCGCTGCGGGTCCGGCCGGCCGAACATCACGCCCCCGATCTCGACCGCGCGGACTGCGCCCTCCCGGTACAGGGCGATCGTCAGCGCCTCGGCCGGGTACTGCTCCGGCGGAAGGTGCGGCGCGAACGCGCGGCCGTCGATGTACACCGCGTGGCCGCCGATGGGCTCGACGACCGGGACCCCCGCGGAGACGAGCGCCTCGCCGAACGCCGTGACCTGGCCGATCCGGAAGGCCAGGTAGTTCTCGTCGAGGACCTCGCGCAGGCCCAGCGCGACCGCCTCGAGGTCGCGCCCCGCCAGGCCTCCGTAGGTCGGAAAGCCCTCGATCAGGATGAGCATGTTCTTCAACTTCTCGACCCACGTCTCGTCGCGAAGGGCGAGGAACCCGCCGATGTTGGCGAGGCCGTCCTTCTTCGCGCTCATCGTGCAGCCTTCAGACAGGTCGAAGATCTCGCGCACGATCTCGCGGACCGGGCGGTTGGCCTGGCCGGGCTCGCGCTCCCGGATGAACCAGGCGTTTTCGGCGAAACGGCAGGCGTCGATCAGCAGCGGAACGCCGTGCCGGGCGCAGACGTCGTGGGCGCCACGGATGTTTCCGAGCGAGACCGGCTGGCCTCCCCCGGAGTTGTTCGTCAGCGTCAGCATCACGAGCGGCACCCGGCCGCGGTTCTCCGTGAGGCACTGGTCGAGACGCTCGAGGTCGATGTTCCCCTTGAAGGGGTGCCGTCCCTTCGCCCGCTTCCCTTCGGCGACGACGAGGTCGAGCGCGGTCCCGCCGTTGACCTCGATGTTGGCGCGGGTCGTGTCGAAGTGGGTGTTGTTCGGGACGATGTCGCCCGGCTTCAGCACCGTCGAGAAGAGGAGGTTCTCGGCCACGCGGCCCTGGTGCGTCGGGATGACGAACGGAAGGCCGAAGATCTCCTGGACCGTCCGCTCGAAGTGGGCGTAGTTGCGACCGCCGGCGTAGGACTCGTCGCCCCGCATGAGGCCCGCCCACTGCGAGTCCGACATCGCGGAGGTGCCCGAGTCCGTCAGCAGGTCGATGTAGATGTCCTCCGAGGCGATGCCGAAGACGTTGTACCCGGCCCCCTCGAGGCGCGCCTCCCGCTCCTCCCGGCCGATCAGGCGGATCGGCTCGACGACCTTGACGCGCCAGGGCTCGGGCTGGAGACGGCTCATGGCGTCGCTTTCCCCTTCTCCTCTTTCGCACGGCGGAAGACGAGCCTCGCATGGGACGAGCGGCCCGAGGCCGTCGAGGTGCTCTCGCGCACCCAGACCGTGCGGTCCTCCGAGATTTTCCAGACGCTGCGCTGGACGGCGGCGCGGCGGTTGCCGGGCGGGCCGGCCTCGACCTCGATCCAGAGCGACTTTCCGTCGGGCGACCAGCCCGCGGTGACGAGCCCCATTCCCGCCGGGCCGAGCGACTTCTCGTAGGGTCGGCCGTCCACGACGAGCGCCTCGGCGAGGATGTCCTGGCGAGCGCGTCCCTCCCGGTGCACGGGCGAGATCAGGATCTGGTTTCCCTCCTGCTCCACCGACAAGACCGCGCCCTTCATCTGCGGCGAGACGTTGACGCTGACCTTCTCGTCGAGCTCCCACATCCCGGAGAAGTCCAGCCGGGCCTGCGGCGCCGGGGTCTTCGGCGGCGCGGGAGTCCTCGACGGCTTCGGGGTCGCTCCCGCGGCAACGGCTGCCGCGAAAAAGACCGCGGCCCCGGCCGCGCGGACGCGATCCCGCCTTGACAGGGTTATCTGGCGGCTGTAGCTTGACCTCATCGCGGTACACCCCTGAAGGAAAGGAGCAGAACGATGAGGTCCTCTCTCATCCGATTTCTCTTCTCCATCACGGCAACGATCCTGATCTTAGCGCCCTCCCTCTTCGCGGCCGTCCCGTTCAGCGTCGGAGACGTCTTTGCGGGCGTCGGCCGGGGCAAGTTCAACCACTTCAGCCCGACGGGCACCCTGCTCGAGACACTCGATGACGGACAGGCCGTGGGCGCCGGCGAGGACGCGACGACCGGGATGTGCTTCGACCCGGCGGGAAACATGTACGGGACCAACCTCGACAAGAACACGATGAGCAAGTTCAGCAACAACGGGACGCTGCTGAATGCCACGTTCGGCACCTTCAACTCGCTGCCGGAGTCCTGCCTGATCACGGCCGGTGGGGCGATCATGTATGTCAGCGAGGTCTCAGGCACCGGCGACATCCTCAAGTTGAACCTCCCGTCCGGGACGCAGGCCGCCAACTACGACACGCCGCGCTCGGACTGGATCGACCTCGCTGCCGACGGCTGCACGATGTTCTACACGGACGAGGGCCCGTCGATCCACCGGTTCAACGTCTGCACCAACACGGCGCTGCCGAATTTCACCAACGCCGGCCCGAACTTCTACGCCCTTCGGATCCTCCCCAACGGCGACGTCCTGGTGGCGGCCGCGGCGTCGGTCAAGCGATTCAACTCCGCCGGCACGGAGATCACGCCGGCGTACACGGCGGCGGGCGAGACGTTCTTTTTCGCCCTGAACCTGGACCCGGACGGGACGCACTTCTGGAGCGGCGGGATCGGGACGGGGATCATCTACAAGTTCAACCTGACTCCCGTCGGACCGCCGGTGCTGAGCTTCAGCTCGCAGATCGCGCAGGCGGGCGGAACGCTCCTCGCCGGCCTCGCCATCTTCGGCGAGAACATCGTCTCCAACCCGACCCCGACGCCCACGGGAGTGGCCGTGACGGCCACGCCGACGCAGGGCCGGGTCTCGGTCCCGACGCTGTCCTCTCCGCTCCTGGCGGTGCTGGGGCTGGCGCTCCTGGCGGCGGCGTTCTTCCTGATCCGCAGGCCGTAGCGGCCGCGGTCCCTCAGGCGCGCAGGCGCTTGCGGTCCGGCGAGAGCGCGCGGCGGAGGAACTGCCCGGTGTACGACGGGCGGACGGCGGCGACCTGCTCCGGAGTCCCCTGAGCCACGATCCGGCCGCCGGCGTCGCCTCCCTCGGGGCCGAGGTCGATGATCCAGTCGGCGCTGCGGATCACGTCGAGGTTGTGCTCGATGACGACGACCGTGTTGCCGCGCTCCGTCAGCGACCTCAGGACTCCCAGGAGCTTCTTGATGTCGTCGAAGTGAAGCCCGGTCGTCGGCTCGTCGAGCAGGTACAGTGTCCGGCCCGTCGAGCGCCGGGCGAGCTCCTTGGCGAGCTTGACGCGCTGCGCCTCTCCACCCGAGAGCGTCGTCGAGGACTGGCCGAGCTGAATGTAGCCCAGGCCCACGTCCACGAGCGTGCGGCAGATCGTCGCGATGGACGGGATGTTGGCGAAGAGCTCGAGCGCCTGCTCCGCCGTCAGGGCGAGGATGTCGGCGATGGACTTGCCTTTGTAGTGGACCTGGAGGGTCTCGCGGTTGTAGCGCTTGCCGCCGCAGACGTCGCACGTCACGTAGATGTCGGGCAGGAAGTGCATCTCGATCTTGATCTGCCCGTCGCCGCAGCACGCCTCGCACCTCCCTCCCTTGACGTTGAAGGAGAAGCGTCCGGGCTCGTAGCCGCGCGCCCGGGCTTCGGGGGTCCGTGACATCAACTCGCGGATCGGGTTGAAAACGTTCGTGTAGGTCGCCGGGTTCGAGCGCGGGGTCCGCCCGATCGGCGACTGGTCGATGTTGATGACCTTGTCGATCTCGAAGAGCCCCTCGATGCGGTCGTGCCGGCCAGGCTTTTCTGAGGCGCCGTGGAGCGCCCGGGCGAGCGAGCGGTGGAGGATGTCGTTGACGAGCGTCGATTTTCCCGAGCCGGAGACCCCGGTCACGGCAGTCATGACGCCCAACGGGAACCGGATGTCGATCCCCTTCAGGTTGTGCTCCTTCGCTCCGACGACCGTCAGCGACTTGCCGCTTCCGGACCGGCGCGCCGAGGGCGTCGGGATCTCCTCCTCGCCGGAGAGGTAGCGCGCGGTCAGGGAGTCGGGGAAGTCCTGGAGCTCGTCCGGCGTCCCCTGCGCCACGATGCGGCCGCCGTGCGTCCCCGCGCCCGGCCCAAGGTCCACGACCCAGTCGGCGGAGCGGATCGTCTCCTCGTCGTGCTCGACGACGATCACCGTGTTGCCGAGGTCGCGCATCGAGAGCAGCGTGTCGATCAGCTTGCGGTTGTCCCGCTGGTGGAGCCCGATCGAGGGCTCGTCCAGCACGTAGAGGACGCCCATCAGCTTCGAGCCGATCTGCGTCGCGAGGCGGATGCGCTGGGACTCGCCGCCCGAGAGCGTCGGTACGGCGCGGTCGAGCGCGAGGTAGCCGAGGCCGACGCGCTCGAGGAACTCCACGCGGGAGGCGATCTCGCGCAGGATCGGCTCCGCGATCGCGGCGTCG
>DATFQY010000183.1:0-11708 GCA_035263845.1 Thermoanaerobaculia bacterium
GCCGTCACGCTCTCGTACGCGCGCGTCTGGTCCGGGCAGCAGAAGGTCGAGAGCGCCCGCCGCCGCGTCGAGTCGCGCGAGGCGATCCTGCGCCGGGCCACGGTCTTGAAGAGGGAGGGGCGCCGCACCGACCTCGAGGTCGAGAGCGCGGGCCTCCAGGTCGCCCGGGCCAAGCAGAAGCTTCTCGACAGCCAGTCGGAGCTGGACCTCGATCGCCTCGAGCTGGCGCGCCTGATCGACTGGCCCGCCGGACGCGCCCTCGTCCTTTCCGAGGACCCGCGGGAGGCGTTCCGCGAAGCCGACGCCGGCGAGCACCTCGCCGCGGCGCGCTCCGCCGACCCGCAGTTGAAATCGATCTCCGATCGCATCGCGGCGCTCTCGCAGTCCGCGGCGCTGGCGGAGAAGACCTGGCGCCCCATCGTGGAAGCCGAGGCGCAGTACCTGAGGCTCGCCAGCTACAACAACTTCGACCAGTACTTCGTCAACTTCAAGGAGAACAACTTCACCGTCGGCGTCTCGGTGATCCTTCCTCTCTGGTCGGGCGGGCGCTTCGCCGAGGCGCGGGCGGGAGCCCGCTCGCGGCTCTCGCGGGCCGAGGCGGAAAGAACCGTTCGGGAGAAGGAGCTGGAGCTCGCGGTCAAGAGGGCCGAGGCGGACCTCGTCCGCGCGGGGGCCGAGTCGGCGCTCTCCGGCCGGGCCACCGCGGTCGCCAGGGAGGAGCTTCGCGTGGCCCGCGCCCTGGCCGACGAGGGCCGGGGAGAGCCCGACGCCGTCGAGCTGCGCGAGATCGCCGTCGGCGAGGCCGAGGACGAGGAAGCCGCGGCGGCGCAGGGCCTCCTGACCGCAAGGGTCCGGCTGCTCGAGTTGACAGGAGTGCTGATCTGGCCGGCGTCCGTGGAGAACCGCGCGTCCAGGACGGCTGAAGTCCTCCGCTAGGATTTCGACCGGTGAGAACCGCGGTGTTGGCTGCGGTAGAGTTCTTCCGGACCATGCGTGCCGTCATGCCACGCGCCGCCGGGATCCTTCTGCTCGTTCTCGCTCCAACCGCTCTGCGCGCCCAGGTCGGATCCATCCAGGAGTTCCCGAACGCCTACGGGAAGCCTCAGGGAATCGTCGCGGGGCCGGACGGGAACCTGTGGGTCGCCGAAGCCGACCGGAGCAGGATCGCGCAGGTTTCTCCGGCCGGGATCCTGCTGCAGGAGATCGACCTCCCGGACGGCAGCTCGCCGCTCGCGATCACGGTCGGCCCGGACGGCAACCTGTGGTTCACCGAGGCCGGATCGTTCAAGATCGGAAAGCTGAGCCCGCTCGGGACCCTCATCGGAGAGTACTCCCTCGGGGGCGCTCCCGAATCCATCGCCGCCGGCCCCGATGGCAGCCTCTGGTTCACCGAGCCGGCGGCCAACAAGATCGGGAAGATGGACACGAGCGGAAGCCTCCTCGGCGAGTTTCCGGTCCGCACCGCCGGGTCGAAGCCGCGCGGGATCACCGCCGGGCCGTGCGGCGACAACCACCTCTATTTCACCGAGCAAATCGGCAGGATCGGGCGGATCGACCTCTCGGGCTCGGTCACGGAGCTCGCCAACACCGGGCTCGCTTCCAACCTCGGCGGTATCACTCGCGGCCCGGCGGGAGACTGCAACCTCTACGTCGTGGACCGGGGCCAGGACTGCGTTGTGAGGATGGCGATGAACGGCCAGTTCATCGTGATGTTCCTCGCGGTGGGATCCAACCCGGTCGGCATCGTCAGCGGCCCCGACGGCAACCTCTGGTTCACGGAGACCGGGCTGAACCGGATCGGTCACATGAGCCCCTCCAGCGACCTGCCTTTCGCTTCGGCCGTTCCCAGCCCTTCGACCTCCCCCGAAGGCATCGCCGTCGGCCCCGACGGCAACATCTGGTTCACGGAGTCCGTCGGCAACCGGGTCGGCCGAGTGCTCACCGGCGTCTCTCTCCCGCCGACACCAACGCCCACTCCTCCGCCCGGCGTGACGGTCCTTCCCAGGCACGCCACGCCGGCGCCCCGGCCCTTTCGGACCCCGTGAGATCCGCGAACGGACGACAGGTCTGCCTGCGTCGGAAGAAGGTCGGGATGAATCGGTACGTCGACGCCACGGAGCAACTCGTCACCGAGATCCTCGTCCGGGACATCCGGCGCTCCACCGAGTTCTATCGCCGGATGGGCTTCGAGCTCCTCCGCGACGGCGGCGATTTCGTGGAGCTGACCTGGGAAGACCACCGCCTCTTCCTCGCCGAGCTCTCGGCCTTTCGAGACGCCGGCCCGGTCGAGCCCGGCGCTCCCCCGCCCTTTCCTCTCGCCAACGTCCGCGTGATGGTCCCCGACGTGGACCGCCACTGGCGGACGGCCAACGAGATGGGAGCGCGGATCGTCGTTCCCATCGGCAACCGCTACTACGGCCTGCGCGACTTCACCATCGCCGATCCGGACGGGTTCGGCGTCCGCTTCGCCAGTACCCTATTGGAGGAACCATGATCCCGAGCAACGCAACCATCGTCCGCAAGGCATACGACGATTTCGCCAGGGGCGACGTCCCCGCCGTTCTCCAGGCCTTTGACCCGGCAATCACGTGGCATGTCCCGGGTCACAGCCCGCTGTCGGGCGATTACAAGGGCCACGACGAGGTCTTCGGATTTTTCCGACATACCTTGGAGCTCTCCGGGGGGATCTTCTCCATGGACGTTCATCACGTGCTCGGCGACGGAGACGTGGTCGTGGCGCTCGTGACGGTCAAGGCGGAACGCAACGGCCGCGCCGCGGCCTTTCCGGAGATCCACGTCTGGCGGCTCGTGAATCAGAAAGCCACAGAGTTTCGCGAATTCCAGGGGGACGAGCGGACCGAGGATCGCTTCTGGTCTTGAGGAGCGCGTTACAGTCGCTTTCGAGAGAGGAGATAGCAATGCAAGAGCTTCGTCCTGGTCGACTGGTTCTGATCCTTCTGGGAACGGCCATCATGGGCGCGGCGCTCGCCCAGGAGCGTCCATCCCCGCCGACGGAGAACAAGGGCATAAAGGCGCCGGTCCTGACCTCGCTCGACCTGGGTCCCGAGATCGAAGGGATGCAGGGACGCCAGCTTCGAATGCGGCTCATGACGATCGAGCCCGGCGGCGCTCTCGCGATGCATTCCCACAAGGATCGGCCGGCCCTGGCGTACCTGCTCCACGGGACCTTGACCGAGACTCGGGAAGGCGGCGAGGTCAGCGAGCACAAGGAAGGCGACAGCTGGGCCGAGGGAAAGACCACGAAGCACTGGGCGGAGAACCGGGGCACCGTCCCGGCCGTCGCCGTCGTCGTCGACGTCTTCAAACAGTAGCGGAGCGAGGGATTAAGAAACGTCGAGACCGCCGGAAGGTAGGATCATCTGACGGCTTCGATGGCCCAGGATTTCGAAGGGCTGGTCCGGGACTACTCGCGCGTGGTGGCCGGTGCGATCCGGCGGGTCTGCGCGCTCAAGTACCGGTCGCTCATCCCGGACATCGAGCAGGAGGTCTACACCGCCCTCTGGAAAAGGCTTCAGGGCGGGAAAGAAATCGAGCATCCCGTCTCCTACATCTACAAGACGGCCTTGACGACCGCCCTGGCCGTCGTTCGAAAGAACGTGCCCGAGACAGTCTCGATCGCCGCGCGGGAAGAGTCGCTGCCGGCCGAACCGGACGGAGCCTTCGGGGACCTTCTGCCCGCCGAGCGCTCGCGGCTCCTGGCCGAGATCCTCGAAAAGCTCCCGCTGGAAGAGGCCCGCGCCATCCGAGCCCACCTGGCCGGCTTCAACCACACGGAGGTGGCGACCCTGTTCGGATGGAGCGAATCGGTCGCGCGTCACCGGATCTACCGGGGCATCGACGCGCTGAAGAAAGAGATGAAAGTGACCAAGCGTGAGCCGGCCGCCGGGAGAGGCTGAAGAAGCCCTGACCCGGGCCTACCGGGACCTTCAGACACCGGGCTCGGAGCGGTGCCTGGACGCCGAGGCACTGGCCGATCTCGCGCTGGGAGAGCCGCCGCCTCTGGAGCAGGATCGCCTCGCCGACCACGTCGTCTCCTGCCGGCGATGCTCCGAGAACTTCCAGATCCTGGCCCGAACGCATCGGGAGGTCTCGCGGGAATCCCGTCCCGCCCGATCCGCGCGCTTGCGATGGGCGGCTGCGGCGGCAGTCCTCGTCGCCGCGGTGGGCGCCGCGCTGCTGTGGCGCTCGTCGGACCGCGAGGAAGGATTCCGAGGCCGCGCCCGGGAAGGTCCCGGCGTGACACCGGCCGAGGGATCCAATCTTGCGGGCCCGCCCGACGCTTTCGCCTGGCCGCCGCGGCCGGGAGCCGAGGGTTATTCCGTCAGGCTTTTCGCGGCCGGCGGCGACCGGCTCTGGGAAGCCGACGCGGGGACGGCGCTTCGAGTCGAGCTCCCTCAGGCAATGCGCTCGCGGTTGAAGCCCGGCGAGGCCTACTTCTGGAGCGTCGAAGTCCGCATGCCGACCGGGGCCGAGCGCCTGGGGCCTTTCTCCTTCACGCTGCGCCGCTGAGTCTCCGCGCGGAACGCCGCCGCCAGGCGAGGGCCGCAAGCGCTCCCGCGAGACCGGCGCCGGGCAGGAGGTACGTGGCTGGCGGAAAACCAGGCTGGCGGGCCAACGGGATCCTTCCGAGTCCATCCCCGAGCAGGACGAACGGCGCCCAGTAGCGCGGAGCCAGGTCCGGTTCCGCGGCGAGCTGGTCGAGCTTGGCCTGCCGCAGCGATTCCGCCTTGGAGAGTCCCTCCGACAGGCGGCGGTAGAAATCCTCCATGAAACCGGCGGTCCGGGCGTCCCGCACGTCCCAGAGGCTGGCGACGACGGACTTCGCGCCGGCGTGGAAAAAGGCCTGCGCCAGCCCCTCGACGCCTTCACCCGGCAGGATCCGTCCCCGCGCCGTCTGGCAGGCCGAGAGCACCACGAGCTCGCTCGAGAGCCGCAGCCGCTCGATATCGCGCGCGCGGAGGAGCCCGTCGCCGGATTCGGCGTTTCCTTCCCCGGCCAGAAGGAGAGCCGACTGGGAGGGCGCCCGCGGGTTCAAAAGCCCGTGCGTCGCGAAGTGGATCACTCCGAACCGCTCGAGCGGGGAAGTCCGCACCCACCACTCCCGCGCGTCCCTGCCGATGCGCGTCTGGCTGCCCGCGCCTCCGAATGCGGCGACCCGCCTCGCCTCGCGGGCCGCGCCGGGAACGGGCGTCAGATCGAAGGATTGGTCGTCGATGGTCCCTCCGGCCCTGGAGATCGACGGCGCGACCTGCGGGCTCGCGAGAACGAGAAGGCTCGCCGCGGCGCCGGCCGCGGGGACGCCTCGCGCCGCGACCAGTTCTCCCAGCACCGTCGCGGACGGGACATAGGAGATCGCGTAGCCCTCGACGAGGCGGCGCGAGCCCGGGCCGCCCGCGACGAGCGTCTCGAACGGAAGCGAGTGCAGAGGTCCGTCGGGCACGATGATGAGCCGTGCAACCGCGGGAGCCAGTCGCTCGCGCCAGGGAGCCACCAGGTCCGCATAGAGCCGGGAAGCCTGCGCTCGCCAGCCGTCCCGGTCGTCGCGCGAGATCAGGCCGACGTAGTTCTCCACGCGCTCGGCGAGGGAAACGCGGGAGAGTGGGAGCCGATACCCGTCGAGCCTCTCCTCGGTCAGAACGAAGACCGTCGTCAGGTCTGCACCGACCGCATACGAAACGAGCGCGGTCCCGGCCGCGAGCAGCTTCCGGGCGGCGGGAAGGGAGATCGGCTCCGGATACTCGACCGCCGCCGAACGCCGGCGCCGCAACTGGCCCATCAGCCGTTCCCACTCCTCCGCCTCGCCGAGTCGTCCGCCCTCAGCCGGCCGGCCGGCCTCGAGGCTGGCCCTGTCCCGCGGGTCCTCGAGGCGACGCCTGGCCGGAGGGTCTCCCGAGAGATCGAGGCGCCCTTGCGCGATCGCTTCGGCGAGCGCCCTCGCGCGGCCCCGCTCGGAAGCCTGGAAGGCCAGCGCTCGGAAGCCGGCGTCCGGCCGGCGCTCATCCAGGCGGAGGAGGACATCCACCGCGATCTCGTAGGGACCCTGTTCGGACGAAAGGAATGACCGGCGAAGGGCAGGCTCGGCGAGCTCTCCGCGGATGGACTCGAGGAGCTCGACCGACCGGCCGACCGCTTCCCTCGCCGCGTCGAGATCACCGAGCGAGAGCTGGAGACGAGAGATCTCCGCCAGGGCGAGGGCCTCGACGCGGCGGTCTCCGCTTCTTCGAGAGATGGCGATCGCTTCCTCCCACTCCTCGCGCGCCTGCTCGGGACGGCCGAGCTCGACGTGGCCGCGTCCGAGGTTCAGAAGGGTCGCCGCCTCGCCGGAGACGTCGCCGGTCCCGCGCCACAGGGCGAGGGATTCCTCGAGGTCCGCGCACGCGCCCTGGCTCTCGCCCAGACGAAGCCGCTCGAACCCGACGCGGTCGAGGGCGGCCGCCTGCGCCGCCGGGTGGCCGATCGAGCGCGCCAGCGCCAGGGCCTGCCGCGCCGTCTCGAGCGCCTTGCCGTGGAGGTCGAGCGACGAGTACGCCAGCGAGAGGTTCCGCAGCATCCGCGCCTGCTCGTCGGGCCGCCGGGCCTCGCGCCAGAGCGCCAGCGCCTCGCGGAAGTGCGGGATCGCCTTCTCCGGCTCGCCCAGCTCCTGGTACGCCAGTCCGAGGTTGGTCAGCGCCCGGCCTTGCGGCTGGACGTCCGGGATTCCGCGCATCAGGGTGAGCGATTCGGTGAAGGAGTCGAGGGCCCTCTGATACCGGCCGAGCAGCCAGTAGGCCTGTCCGAGAGCGTCGACGGCGAGGGACTCCTCCTGGGGGTTCGCGCGCGCCCGCGCGATCGAACGCTCCAGCTGAAAGAGCTTCAGGGCCTCGGCCGGATCGCCCGCGGACAACAGGAACCTTCCGAGGCGGAAGAGAGCCCTGGCCTCGATCTCCCGGTCCCCCGAGCCGCGAGCGAGATCCAGGACCTTCCGGTCGGTCGCGTGGGCGTCGTCCGTCGCCCCGACGAACTTCTGGACGCGGGCCGCCCCGAGCAGCGCGATCGCCTGTTGCCGGGCATCGCCGGCCGAGGCCCAGAGCGAGGCGGCCTCCTCGTAGCGCCCGAGCGCGAGCCGGGCGGACTCAGCCGTCCTCTCGTGATCGAGCCGATAGGCCTCGGACCAGGCGGCCTGGGCCGCTTCGAGCGCGGAGTCCCGCGCCGTGGTCTGGCGCAGGTCTTCGACCCGGATCTGGTAGCGCCCGTTCAATCCCGCGTGCAGCGAGCGGACGCGGATCGAGTACTCGCCGTTCTGCCGTGCGACCAGGGCCGCCCGCTCCTCGCCCCAGGCGCCGAGCGGAGCGTCCATCTTCCAGAGCGGCCGGCCGCCGGGATCGGACGCCTCCAGGACGACGTCGATGCCTCGCTGAACGAGCACGATCGTGGCCGACCGCCCGGCCTCCAGATCGATCCGGTGCTCGTGGACCTGGTCCGGCGCGAGCTCGCGTTCGAGGGCCCGGCCGGCCTCCAGCCGCAGAGGCTCCTCGGCGCTCAGGGACCCCGCGAGTAGTCCCACGAAACCCGCAAGAAAAACGCGGCCCCGCATGAAGCTCGCGGCGAAGTCTATTCCGTCTTGACCCTCCGGACTGGCGGCCGGGTGGGAAAAAGGCGGCTTCCTCCGACTCTTAAGTGGTAGCCGAGGGTCTTCTCCGGCGGGAGGGTCCGATGAGTTCGCTTATCGCTCCGGGTTCCCGGCGGTTCTCCGTCGCTGCTTGTCTCGTTCTCGCGCTCCTCGGAGCGGCAGACCCGTCTCGTGCCCAGCAGGTCACCGAATTCCCGGTTCCAACTGCGGTGAGCAACCCGTTCGGTGTGGCGGCCGGACCGGACGGCAACGTATGGTTCACCGAGAGCAACTCGGGCAAGGTGGGCCGGATCACGCCGGCGGGCGTCATCACGGAATTCCAGGTTCCCGGCATCCTGGCCGGGCTTCTGGCCATCGTTTCCGGGCCGGACGGGGCGCTCTGGTTCACCGGGGGGCTCTTCCGGATCACGACGGCGGGCGTCGCGACCAAGTACGGGACCTTCGGAGGACAGTTCCTGACCACGGGGCCGGACGGGAACCTCTGGCTCACCGGGACCCCGAACAAGATCGCGCGGGTATCGCCCTCCGACCCGAACACGGTCGCCGTATTCACCGGGGTGCTTCCCGCGACCACGTTCGGAGGGGTCACGGCGGGGCCGGACGGGAATGTCTGGTTCACCGAGACCGATCACGCGTCGAAAACCGCCCGGGTCGCGCGGATCGACCTGACGAAGCTCGACGGGTGCGCCGCGAATCCGTCGCTCTGCATCACGGAGTGGACGATCCCCGGGGAGAACAGCGACACCCAGCTCACCGGCATCACGCTGGGCCCCGACGGCGCGGTCTGGTTCACCAGCACCGGCAAGGTCAATCGCATCACGCCCGGCGGCGTCCTCACGCAGTTTTCCGCGGCCAGCGCCTCGACCCAGGGCGGGATCACCCTGGGGGCGGACGGCGCGCTCTGGTATGCCGGAACCGGAGGCAAGATCGGGCGGATCACGACCTCCGGCGCCCTCACGGAGATCTTTGTCTCGGCCGGGTTCACCAGCCCGCGGCAGATCGCCGCCGGTCCGGACGGAAACATCTGGTTCACGGAGATCAACGCCAACAAGATCGGGCGGGTCACGACCGGGGTCGCGCCCGGCTGCGTCGCCGCGGTCAACACGCTTTGCCTGAACAACGGGCGGTTCAAGGTCACCGTGGCCTGGCGGGTCCCCTCGCAGGGGACGAGCGGCGCCGGAAACGCCGTCGCGCTGACCGGCGACACCGGGTACTTCTGGTTCTTCTCCGCCAACAACGTCGAGCTGATCGTGAAGGTGGTAGACGGGCGGGCGCTGAACAACCGGTTCTGGGTCTTCTTCGGCGCGCTCTCCAACGTCGAGTACACGATCACGGTGACGGACACTCTGACCGGCTCGGTCAAGACGTACTCCAACTCGTCGGGCGACCTGACCAGCGCGTCGGACACCGACGCTTTCCCGGGGCTCGTGTCCGAGCCGCCGGACATCGAGGCCGCTTCTCCCGCAGTCCCGGCCGATCGAATCGTGCAGAGTCTGTCCGGCGCGGACGCGGGGTGCACCCCGGACTCCACCACGCTTTGCTTGAACGGCGGCCGGTTCCAGGTCCGGGTCGAGTGGAGCGTACCGCCGCAGGGCACGAGCGGCGCCGGGATGGCCACCGCGATCACCGGCGACACCGGCCACTTCTGGTTCTTCTCCTCCAACAACATCGAGCTGATCGTCAAGCTCGTGGACGGCAGGGCGGTCAACAACAAGTTCTGGTTCTTCTCGGGCGCGCTGACCAACGTGGCCTACACGATCACGATCACCGACACCCAGACGGGCGCCGTGAAGACCTACACGAACCCCTTCGGCACCCAGGTCTCTCTCGCGGACACGTCCGCGTTCTAGGTCAGACGTCGGCGGCGTAGCCCTCGCCGTAGTACTTGCTGGTGATCCGGGTGTGGAAGGCGATGGCCTTGACCGGCGAGTACTTCGGGTTCGGGAGGCCGGGCAGAACCTCGAGGATCTCCTCCTCGCGCAGGTAGACGTTCATCGGGAAGGAGACGCGCGATTCGCCCCGCAGACGCGCGTCGCGGGGCTTGGAGACGCGGTGGGTCGTCGAGGGCAGGATGTCGTTGGTGATCCGCTGCATGTAGTCGCCGGTGTTCAGGATGATCGTGCCGGGCGGGGCGTCGAGGCGGATCCACTTCCCGTTGGCGCGGTTCAAGACCTGAAGCCCCTCGACCCTCGGGGCGGGCAGGAACGTGAAGAGGTCCACGTCCTCGTGTCCGAGCAGGCGCGCCGCTCCCGAGGCGTCGTCCTCCGCGCTGACCGGCGGGTAGTAGTTCAGCCGCAGGCCGAAGTTCGTTTTCTCCAGGCGCGCGTCGTAGAGGTGGGGATCGCAGCCGAGGTAGGCCAGGAGGCTCTGCATGATCGGCGCGATCAGCTTCTCCTGCCCGAGGCACATCCGCCGGAAGACGGGCTCGGCCTCCGGCACCGGCCAGAAGTCCCCGACCCGTGCCGGCTCACCCGGCAGGTCGAAAGCGCGCCGGCAGAAGACCCATCCTTCGACGAGGTCGGGATGGATGTCGCTCGTCTCCTTGACCGGGAAGTAGCCCTGGTTGACCGAGCCGTGCCGGGCGGCGCGGAAGCGCAGCTTTTCCTGGAGCGACGGGCGCAGGAAGACCTCGGGCGTCCAGCGGGCGGCCTCCTCGTGGACGCGCGGGTCGATGCCGTGCCCCTCGAGGATCGCGAAGCCGATCTCGCGGAGCGCGGAGCCGAGCTCCTCGGCAAACCGGCGCTTCCCCTCTGCTCCGCCCCGAAGAAACAGGCCGAGGTCGCAGGTCCGGATGACGAACTCGTTGTCGAAGGCCTCGGCCTCGGCCGCCTCGGCGAGGCGATACTCCTGCGACTTGGCGACCTGGTCGAAGCGGACGAACTCCTGGTTGGTCGCGTCGATGCCGTGCGACTTCGCGTCCGCCATGCGGGAAGAATAGTCTAGGCCGATGGTCGTCGAGCTGGCCGGCGGCTGCCGGGTCTTCGGGCCTCGTGAAGGGACGGCGTCCCGCGAAGGAGCGGTCGCCATCCGGAGGCTCGTCGGGCGGGGGAGCGGCGCGAAGGCGATCTCCCTGACCGCGCTCGAGCTGGACGCGGGTGCCTCGGCGTCGTGGCGCAACGGCGCCTGCGACGAGGTCCTTTTCGTCCTCGCCGGAGAGGGACAGGTCCACCTCGGCGGGAAGCGGCACGACGTCGTTACCCGGACCGGCGTTTTCGTCCGCCCTCACCAGGAGATCGAGATCGCGAGCTCCGGCCGCGAGGCGCTCCGCCTGCTCGATTCGCGCTGTCCCGATCCCGGCCCCGGCCTGTCCTTCGCGGCGGCGACGGCCGCCTCCCCTGGCAGCGGGGGCGCAACTCCGGTCGTGTGTTTCGAGGACCAGGCGGTCGAGAGGGCCGGCGACGGCCGGTGGTTCCGGGTGCTCGTGGACGCGAAGGTCGGCTGCGACCAGACGACGCAGTTCGTCGGGTTCGTTCCCCCCGGCCGCGCGCCGGACCACTTCCACGAATACGAGGAGGTCGTCTGCATCCTCGAGGGAGAGGGCCGCTTCTGGTCGGGCCGCGAGTCCGCGCCGATCGCCGCCGGAAGCTGCCTCTACCTGCCGCGCCGGCAGCCGCACTGCGTTGAGAACACCGGCGCCGGCCCGCTCTCGCTCTACGGCCTCTTCCACCCCTCCGGAAGCCCCGCCGTCCGCTTCGACCCGGCCGGGATCGCGAGCGGATCAGAGAAGCTCTGAGAGGGTCGCCAGCGCCTCCTCGACTTCCTCGTCGGTGTTGAAGAAGTGGGGCGAGACGCGGATGACGCCGGGCCGCCAGTCCACGGAGACCCTTCGCCGGGCGAGCTCCTCCTCGAGCTTTTCGGGATCGGCCGCGCCGATCATGACCGAGCCTCCTCGGTCGGCGGCGTCGCTCGGGCTGCGAAGGGGCCAGCCCCGTTCCAGCGCGAACTCGACCATACGCTGCGTGCGGCGGCGCGACTCCGCCGCGATCGTCTCGGGCCCCACCTCGAGCAGGATGTCGAGCCCCGGCAAACACGAGTAGAGGCCGGGCACGCCGGGGGTGCCCTGCGCGAACCGGCGAGC
>DATFQY010000184.1:0-4852 GCA_035263845.1 Thermoanaerobaculia bacterium
GCCCTCGACGAGCTCCATGACGAGGAAGTGCCGGCCCTCCAGCTCCTCGAAGGAGTGAACCGCCGCGATCCCGTGGTGGTTGAGCGCCGCCAGCGCCTTCGCCTCCCGCTCGAACCGCGCGACGCGGTCCCGGTCCTCGAAGAACTCCTCGGGCAGGACCTTGAGCGCGACCGTCCGGTCCAGCCGCGTGTCGCGGGCCCGGTACACCTCGCCCATCCCGCCCGCGCCGAGCGGGCCGAGGACATCGTACGAACCCAGCCGGGTACCGTTGGAAAGGTTCACGTGTTTTAAGACGCGAGTTTAACGAACTATCGAAGGCCTTCCGCGACGAATAGGTCGGAGAGGATGCGGACGTAGTTGTAGGCGTAGGCCGAGGCGTCCGGCGTCATCACCACTCCCTGGACGTCGACGACGCCCGTCGGGTCGGAGGGGGCGAACTCCTTCCAGAGCTCTCTCTTTCCCGAGAAGGGATCGACACGAAAAACCCTGGCCGGCACCAGGCCCGTCTTCACATAGAGCCACTTCGAATCCGAACTCCACTTGATCGGGCCCTCGGCGAATGTCGTGCCGGGGATCGGTGCGAGAAGGGCACCGGGCGACGTCTGGCAGAGCACGGGCTTCCATTCCGCGCTCATCGCGGCCACGTATCGGCCATCCGGGGAGACCGGGCCCTGGATCTGAACTCCCCCGGGTGAGAGGAGGACGGGTGCTCCTCCAGAGGTCGGCTGGACGTAGAGCCGCCTTCCCTTGCCCGGCTCGCCGGCTGCGAAGACGATTCTCTTTCCATCCGGCAGGAACTCCGCGGAGTCATGCTCGAGCTTGTCCCGTGTCACGGTCGCCGGCTCGCCCGGGCCCGTCGGCAGCAGGATCAACTGGCCAGTATGAAGATCTCCGGCCACGACCCACTTCCCGTCCGGCGAGAACCTCGGCAAGTGGCCGGAGCCCAGCCGCACCGCGGGAGATCCGTCGGTCCCGCGAACATAGATGGAGTACCCTTCGCCGCCGCCCTCGCCGACTTCCTCGAACAGGATCTTCCGGCCGTCCGCCGAGATGTCCCCGATGACGGGGATGTCGAGCCAGGACAACTCCGTCTCCCGTGTTGCGCCGGGGGCAAGACCTATGATGCCGAAGCGGAGAGTGTCGTGCGCGAGGAGAACGCGTCCATCTCGCGAGATGTCGTAGAGCGTCAGCATCGCCGGGCTTCTCGCGACGAGCCGCTCCGCCCCCGAAAGGGAAAGAGCCCGCAGCTCGCGCTGGGCGCCTGTCCTGATCGCCGTGAACCAGACTTCCTTTCCGTCGGGCGGCCAGGCAACGCCCCAGGCGGTGGACCACGTCGTGGCGCCGGTCATCTTCTGGCCGGCCCGATCCACGATGATCACCTTGGCGCGGTCGTCTCCCGTCAGCCAGTGTTCCAGGAAAGCGACCCGCAGCCCATCGGGAGAAATCCGTGGGTGGCTGATCCACCCGCCGGTCTGGTGGAGAACTTTCCCGACCGGGTACTCGAGCCGCTGGATACCTTCCGAGTCGCGAACGACCGCCATCGCGGTTCCATCGGGAGACCAGTCGGCAAACGAGACACGCTCAAGGAACTCGCGCGGAGAGGCTCCTCCTTCGAACGGCATGCGCGCGAGAGTGCCCACGCCGGGGAAGAGGCCCAGGTATTTGTTCTTGACGATGAGAGCCATTTCCCCCGTGGAGGAGACCGCCAGCTCGTTCGCGTCGAGCCGGCCGAGCGAGCGGGACTCGGGAGACCCCGGGCGCACGGCGAACACTTCCAGCGGCTGACCGGACCAGGCGGCGGAGTAAACGACCGTCTGCCCGTCGGGAGAGAACCGCGCCGAGCGGATCGTGCCCTGCCGGAACGTGATCTGACGGTAGGACGGCGGCGGCTTTCGCTCGAGCGAGGTCTTGAGAAGAGCGAAAGTGACGAGAGATCCGGCGGCGGCCGCCGCGATCAGGCCCGCCACGAAGGGAAGCCCCCGGCGCTTGCCCGGACGGACCGCGACCGGCTTCGAAACACCGCTCTCCGAGAGGTGATCGCGAAGCGTGGCGAGGTCGCGGGCCAGGTCGCGGGTCGAGGCGTAGCGCTCGTCGGGCTCCTTGGCGAGACAGCGGTCGAGCACCCACCTCAGCGCAACCGGAGAGTCGGGGCGCAGCGCCGCGACCGGCTCCGGCTCCTCGTGGAGAATCGCCGAGAGCGTGTCCACGACGGTCGCGCGCGAGAAGGCGCGCTTGCCGGTCGCCATCTCGTAGAGGATCGCGCCGAGGGAGAACTGGTCCGACCGGAAGTCGAGCGGCGCCCCGCTCGCCTGCTCCGGGGACATGTAACCGACTGTTCCGAGGATGACGCCGCTCGCCGTCTGCGGTCCGGCCATCGTCAGCGCCTCGGACAGGTTCGACTTCTTCTCGTCCACGAGCTTGGCGAGGCCGAAGTCGAGGATCTTGACGAAACCGTCGGAGGACACCATGAGGTTTTCAGGTTTCAGATCCCGGTGAACAATGCCGGCCGCGTGCGCCTTGGCGAGCCCATCGGCCGCCTGCGCGGCGATCGAGAGCGCGCGCTTCCACGCGAGCTGCCCCGAGGCAAGGAGATCGCGTACGGTCCTGCCCTCGACGAGTTCCATCGCGATGAACGAGGTCTCGCCGGAGCGGCCGACGTCGTAGACCGCGACGATGTTGGGATGGTTCAGCGCGGACGCGGAGCGCGCCTCCTGCTCGAAGCGGCTCAACCGCTCGCGGTCGTCCGCAAGATCCGCGGGGAGGACTTTCAGCGCGACTTCGCGCGATAGCCGGGTGTCGCGGGCGCGGTACACCTCGCCCATCCCGCCGGCGCCGATCGGCGAGAGGACTTCATACGGTCCCAGACGGGAGCCCGCTGACAGCGTCATTTCGCGGGGGCGCTGCGGGAAAGCTCCGTGGACCAGTCGAGGACGACGTGGATCGGAGAGGATCCCGACTCCTGCCCCTGGATCATGAGGAAACGGTTACCGTCGGGGGAGACGTCGTAGTTGGTGTGGCCCCGATGTCCCCGCGTGAACCGGCCTTCGAAAAGCAACCGGGGAGTGGAGGCGGAAAACGACGGCTGCGTGGTGACCTCGACCGCCATCATCTTGTCCGCCTGTCGGTAGAAAAGCTCGCGGCCGTTTCGGGCCCAGACCGGCTCGGCGCCGCTTTCGGTGGAGACCTGGACCTTTCCGCCGAGCCCGGGATACGCCTGGACGTAGATCTCTTCCCGCCCGGTCTCGTCGGAGCAATAAGCGATCCACCGGCCGTCGGGAGAAATCGCTGGGGCCTTCTCATTTGCCGGTGTCTGAAGGAACGGCGTCGGGCCGGTCTTGGAGTCGAGCGGGAGGGTGAAGATGTCCTCTCCATTTTTTCCGAGCGCATAGAGGACGAGTGCCCTGGAGTCCGGTGCGAAGGAGCCGATGTGCCAGTTGAGGTTGGAAGTCGCGACCGTCTCCTCCGGACCCCCGCCGTCCGCCGCTTTCATGAGGATTTTCAGACCCCGGCGGAAGGCGATGCGCCGGCCGTCGGGCGACCAGACCGGCGTTTCGTCCTCCTCCGGATCGGTCGTGAAGCGCAGGAGAGTTCCGCGGTCGAGGCCGTAGATCCAGACGTCCGGGTTTCCTTCGCGGGTGGACACGGCGACGGATTTGCCGTCCGGTGAAAAGCGAGGTTGCTCGAAGACGTGCGGCGGCGATGGGAGCAGCTGCACCCTCCCGGTCCGGTCCAGAAGGGCGAGCGAATTGAATTGCCCTCCGATCGCGGCGATGTAGGCGAGAGTCCCTGTCTCGGAGAGGGCGAAGCTCGCGATGGCTTCGTCCGGCGCCGGGACTGGCGGCCCGGTCACCTCCAGGCGCCGTGCGTCGAAAGGCAACGCGATCGGGACCCCGCCAAGCTGCGAGGGAATGTAGATCAGGTGACCGGTCGCCGAGTACCAGGGCTGGAAACCGACTTCCACCAGGGTCTTGCGGCGGCCGGTGTCGAGGGAAACGGCTTCGATTCGAGACGGCGGCGTTCCAGCCGTGAGGGCCGAGAAGATCAGGCTCTTTCCGCCTGGAAGGACCTGCGGCCGGAGAAGCCTCAACTGGCCGGCCTGAACGGGGACGGCGACCTCGGGTTTTCCTCCCGACGCCGGAACCTTCATGATGCCCTCGCTGGCGCCGAACCAGATCACATCGTCGTCTCCCCACGCGATCCCGTAGGAGGTCCCGCCCTCGGACACGACCAGGGGAGTTCCGCCGGCGACCCCGATGCGCTTGATCTTTCCTCCCGCCTGGAATGCGATCCAGCGGCCGTCGGGAGAAAACGTCGGCGCGGTGGCTCCGTCGGTCCCGGCGACAGGCGTCCAGCCGGCCTGCTCGAACCGGTGCAGGAAGATCCGCCATCCGCCGCTCTCGTTCAGGACCGCGGCAATCATCCGGCCGTCGCGGGTAATCGCCAGGGGATTCCATGGCGCGGTAAAGACCTGACGGTCTGCGCTCGTGGTGAGCTCGAACCGGGACGGCTGCCTCAGCGGCGGCGCGGCAGGCGACAGAAAGGCCCGGACGGCGAGGGCCGCCAGCGCGGCGCCCGCGAGAAAGCCGAGGAAACCGGCGATCAGGCTCCGGCGGCCGGATCGGCGGCCGGCGGCCGGCGCCGGGATCCCGGACTCGGAGCCGCCCTGCGCGATCCACTTCAATTGAAGTCCCGCGTCGTGGGCTGTCTGGAATCGCTCCTCCGGATCCTTCGCGAGGCATGTCTTCACGACGCGATCGAGCGCGGGCGGAGTGGTCGGCTGGACCATCGAGATCGGCTGCGGATCCACGTGCAGGATCGCTCCGATGAGCGAGGCCTGGCTGGCGCCCGAGAA
>DATFQY010000185.1:0-10926 GCA_035263845.1 Thermoanaerobaculia bacterium
GCCGACCAGCACGCTGACGCCGACCTTGACCCCGACGGTCACGAACACCTCGACGCCGGCGCCCACGGCGACGGTCACGCCCACGCCCACCGTCACGCCGACGACGGTGGCGCAGGCCGTCGGGATCGGCGTGGACCAGTCGGCGAACCGGGGGCAGTCCGACGGTAACGGGATCCTGGAGCCCGGAGAGACCGTGATCGTGAACCCATCGTGGAAGAACGTGAGTCCCGACCCGATCGACCTGACGGGCATCACGTCGAGCTACACGGGCCCGTCCGGCCCGGTGTACTCGATCGGAAACGCGACGGCGGACTACGGGCCGCTGGCCGTGGATCAGGAGAACAACTGCGCGACGGCGACCGGCAACTGCTACGAGGTCAGCATCTCGGCCGGTCCCCGGCCTTCGACGCACTGGGACACGACCCTGACGGAAACGCTCTCCGACGGCGATCCCCCGAAGATCTGGACGCTCCACGTCGGCGAGAGCTTCTCGGACGTCCCTAAGAGCCACGTCTTCTACTCATTCGTGGAGAAGCTGCTGCACTTCGGCGTGACCGGCGGCTGCTCGCTGACGGCCTACTGTCCCGACAGCGACGTGTTTCGACTCCAGATGGCGGTCTTCATCTCGCGCGCGCAGGCCGGCGGCGACGCCAAGATCCCGGTCTCGGGATCGGCGCAGGGCAACCCCTACAACTGCGTCGCCGGGGGCCTCTCTCAGTTCACCGACATCGCACCGGACAGCCCGTTCTGCCGGCATGTCCACTACATCTTCGGCACCGGCGTGACGACGGGCTGCGTGAGCACGCCTCCGCGACAGTACTGCCCTTCGGACAACGTGACCAGGGGCCAGATGGCGCTGTTCATCGGCCGCGCGGTGGCCGGGAGCGACGCCGCGGTACCGGTGACCTACGGACCGGATCCCGTGACCGGACGCAGCTACTCCTGCAACCCGGCGAGCCCGAACCTCTTCTTCACCGACATCACGACCTCCGACGTCTTCTGCCGCCACACCCACTATCTCTGGGCGAAGAACGTCATCTCGGGCTTCGCGGACGGCTCCTTCGGCCCGGGCCTCCTCGTCACTCGGGGAGCGATGGCGAAATTCATCTCCAACGGATTCGGCTTCACCCTCTACAGTCCCTGACCGGGGCCGGACCTTGCGTCGGAACCGGATGCCGTTGACGGTCCGTGGCGCCTCGTCTAGACTGCCCGCCTCGAACTGAATCGTACGGGGTTCCCATGAAGACACTCTGCGGCCGTTTGGTTTTTGGACTCGGGCTCTTTGGACTAGTCTTCGTTCTCGGCGGGCTGTTCAAGCCTTCGCCACCCGGAAGGCCGGAAAGACCGAACCGCTATTCCGTCACCGGCGACGAGCTCAAGGAAGGCGGGCTTCTCGAGCGGGAGCTCTACTGGGCGGACCGAGTCGGGTACCCGACCGGGAAGTTCGATCCGGCCTGGGTCCGCGGGGCGGTGGCGCAGGACGCCGCCATCGAGCGCGCGATCCCCGCGGGCGCCACCCCCCGGTACAGCCTCGATTCGCCCCTGGCGCTGGATCCCTCCGGTTTCACCGCGCTCGGCCCAGCGCCGGAGCACATGACCGGCTGCGTCGGCTGCTTCAACTACTCGACGACCCAGGGACGGGTCAACGCGATCGCCGTGGACCCGACGACGACCGTCAACGGCTCGATCGTGGCGTACGCCGCGTCCGTCGGCGGGGGAGTCTGGAAGACCACGAATTGCTGCAGCGGCTCGACGACCTGGTCGGTCCTGACCGACGACCCGCTCGTCTCCACGACGAGCGTGGACACGCTCGCGATCGACCCGAACAACCACAACACGATCTACGCCGGCACGGGCGACCTGAACTTCGGGTCCTTCTCCATGGGAAGCCAGGGCATCCTCAAGTCCACAAACGGGGGAGCGAGCTGGACGGTGCTCGGGGCGAGCGTTTTCGGGTCGCCCTACCCCGAGCCGGCGGGCCAGTTCCCGCAGTATCAGTCGGTGGGGAAGGTCCGCGTGGACCCCAACGACAGCAACCGGGTCGCGGCGGGGACGAAGACCGGCCTCTACCTCTCCTACGACGGCGGCGCCAACTGGACGGGGCCCTGCCTGACCAACGGCTTTTCCTCGCAGCGCCAGGACATCACCGGTCTCGAGCTGACCAACGTCGGCTCCGGCGTGACGAGGATCCTCGCCGCGGTCGGCCCGCGCGGTTTCGCGACCCCTGTGCAATCTGACCTGGGCAACAACGGCGCCAATGGCATCTACAAGGGAACGATGCCGGTCAGCGGCTGCCCGACGGACTTCGCCTCGATCGCCGGCAACGCCAATGGGTTCGTCTTCGGAACCTCAGTCTCGGGCAGCCCCTACTCGACCGGCGCGAACATGAACGCGGGCAGCGGCACCGCGTTCGTCAGCACGAGCACGGGCAACCAGCTCGGCCGCGTCGAGATCGCGGTCGCGCCGAGCGATCCAAACGTCCTCTACGCGCAGGTCCAGTCCATCGCGTTCAACAACAACTCCGGCTGCGGCAACACCAACGGCTGCCAGCTCGGCGTCTGGGCCTCGACCAACGGCGGAACGTCCTGGTCGTTCCTGGCCGGGTCGGCGGGAGGGTCGCTGCGGGCCTGCGGTGGCGCCAGCTCCGCGGGCGACTATTCCCAGAACTGGTACGACCAGGCGATCGCGGTGGATCCCAACAACCCGGACCGCGTCTTCATCAGCACCTTCGATGTCTGGTTCGCCACGCGAACCGGGACGAGCTTCAACGATACGACCTGCGGCTACACCTACTCGGGCCCAGCGGGACCCGTCCACGTGGACCAGCACGCGATCGCGTTCGTGTCCGGCTCCTCGAGCATCATGCTGATCGGCAATGACGGCGGCGTGCACGGGACCACCAGCGCGGACACGGCCACTTCCTCGGTTTCTCCGTCCTGGTTCAACATGGATTCGGGCTTCAACACGATCGAGTTCTACTCCGGCGACATCAGCGGCAGCTTCGCGTCGTCGGGTTCTCCCCAGGCGAGTGGCGGCGCGCAGGACAACGGCTCTAGCTCGGTGACCTTCGGGGGCAGCCCGACCGGGCCGGTGCAGTGGCAGATGGGTCTGGGCGGCGACGGCTTCTACTCGCGCATCGACCCCGTGGGCACCGGCAGCAGCCTGCGCATCTTCCAGGGCGGCAACAGCGGCAGCCTGTACCGGTGCACGAGCAATTGCACGTCCGCGGGAGCCAGCTACTCGAGCGTGACTGGCTCCTGGACCGCGGACACGAGGTCCTTCATCGTGCCGTACGACCTGTTCCACGGCGGAGTCGCCGGTGGGGACGACTGCGCCGCGGCGGGCGTGCCCGGGGGCTGCGGTCACCTGATCGTGGGATCGACGCGGGTCTGGGAAACGGTCGCCGGTGGCAACAACTCCATGAACAACTCGAGCTGGTACGTCACCAACAATCCCTCGAGCCAGAACATGACCAAGCAGACCCTGGACGGCCGCTCGTTCATCAACCAGTTGAAATACTCGCCGAAGTTCCAGAGCGTGGCGATGGTCGGGACCAACGACGGCAACGCCTGGATTGGCTTCAACCTCGGAACGGGGAGCGCGTCCCAGGCGACGTGGGTGGACGTGACCGGCTCCAACTCGGTCCTGCCCAACCGCCCGATCCTGGGCGTGGCACTCGACCCGTCGGTCGGCGCGGCGAACATCCCGGTCGGCTATGCCGCGATGGGCGGATTCGACCAGAACACGCCGGCGACCCCGGGCCACGTCTTCCAGGTCACGTGCGACGCCTCCTGTGCATCGCCGACGTGGGCGAACAAGAGCGGCAACCTTCCCAACATCCCGGTGGATTCGATCATCGTCAACCCGAACGTCCCCCAGCAGGTTTTCGCGGGCACCGACATCGGCCTCTACTACACCAACGACGTCACCGTCGCCTCGCCCGTTTGGTACCGGTTCAGCAACGGACTTCCGAGCTCGATGATCTGGGACATGCAGATCGACCGCGGCTCGACGACCCTATCGGTCTGGACGCGCGGGCGGGGCGCCTTCGTGTGGCCGCTGCCCACGAGTCTCTCGGTTTCGCCGTCGGCCTCGGCGCAGGCGCTCCGCGTCGATCCTGTGCCGGACGGCACATCCTCCGACGGCAACGGGATCTTCGAGCCGGGCGAGACCGTCTTCATCCGCCCGTCCTGGAAGAACGTGAGCGTGGGCACGATCGGCCTGACCGGGACCGCCTCGAACTTCACGGGACCCGCCGGCCCGGTGTACACGCTGACGGATTCGTCGGCGGCGTACGGCCTCGTGGCGCCCGGGGCGACGAACAACTGCGGATCAGCGACGGGAGACTGCTACGCGGTCGGCGTCTCGAGCGTGACGGGCGCCTCGAAGTCTCTGGCGCCGTCGGTGGCGCGGCCGTCCACCCACTGGGACGCGACGGTCACCGAGACCCCGTCCACCGGGGAGGCGCCGAAAGCCTGGACCCTCCACATCGGCGACAGCTTCACGGACGTTCCGAGGAACCACGTCTTCTACCAGTTCGTCGAGCGGATCCTGCACAGCGGCGTCACGACCGGGTGCACGGGAACGACCTACTGCCCGGACGACAACGTCTTCCGCCTCCAGATGGCGGCGTTCATCGCGCGGGCGCAGGCCGGCGGGGACGCGAACGTCCCGGTGTCCGGCTCGGCGCAGGGGAATCCCTACAGCTGCGTCAACGGCGGCACCTCGCTGTTCACCGACGTTTCCCCGACGGACCCATTCTGCCGCCACGTCCATTACATCTTCGCGACGGGCGTGACGACCGGTTGCGTCACGACGCCTCCGCGGCAGTATTGCCCGGGCGACGATGTCAACCGGGGCCAGATGGCGCTGTTCATCGCGCGGGGGGTCGCGGGAAGCGACGCGGCGGTTCCGGTGAGCTACGGCCCGGACCCGGTGACGGGACGGAGCTACTCGTGCAATCCCGCCTCGCCGAATCTGCACTTCATCGACATCACGACGTCGGACATCTTCTGCCGCCACGCGCACTACTTGTGGGCGAAGGACGTGATCTCCGGTTTCCCGGACAACTCGTACCAGCCCGGCGGCCTGGTGACGCGCGGCGCCATGTCCAAGTTCCTGGCCAACGGCTTCAACCTGGTTCTCTACAAGCCATAAAGCGACGTGTAGCCCGCAGCGACGTGTTGACACTTGGCGAGGCGGCGGACTATGTTCGCTGCCTGTCCACTCGTTCCGGAAAGCCCGTCGCGCCACGTTTCCGCGCGTTCTTTCTGGCGCTGCCGGCGTTTCTCGCGGCCGCGTTCTCCTTCGCCGCGAACGGGAAGATCGCTCCCGAGGTGCTCACCGACACGGCCGGAGGGGCGAGCGCGGAGGTCATCGTCTTTCTCGCGGACCAGGCCGACGTCGGCGCTGCCCGCCGCATTCGGGACCACGACGCCCGGGGCTGGCTCGTCTACAACACGCTGAAGGAGCATGCGGGCCGGACGCAGGCGCCCCTGAGGAAGTTCCTCGAGGCCCGGGGCGCGGCTTACCGCTCCTTCTGGGCCGCCAACATGCTCGCCGTCAAGGCGAACCGGGCGCTCGTCGAACAGCTCGCCGGCCGCTCCGACGTCGCCCGCGTGGACTCGAACCGACCGGTGCGCGGGATCGAAGACCCGGCGATCGCGAACCTGGCGACGGCGCCGGCCGCTCCGGAGACGACGGAATGGGGAGTCCAGAACGTCAACGCTCCAGCGGTCTGGGCGCTCGGGTTCACCGGGCAGGGGATCGTCGTCGGCGGGCAGGACACCGGATACCGCTGGACCCACGAGGCGGTGAAGGGGCACTACCGCGGCTGGAACGGCTCGACGGCCGACCACAACTACAACTGGCACGACTCGATCCACGACTCCTCGGGCAACCCCTGCGGCAACGACTCGCCGGCCCCCTGCGACGACAACGGCCACGGCACCCACACGATCGGCACTGCGGCCGGCGACGACGGCGGAACCAACCAGATCGGAGTCGCGCCCGGAGCGAAGTGGATCGGCTGCCGCAACATGGACCAGGGCAACGGCACGCCGGCCCGCTACACCGAGTGCTTCCAGTTCATGATCGCGCCGACCAACAGCGCCGGGGGCAACCCGGACCCCACGAAACGCCCGCATGTCATCAACAACAGCTGGGACTGCCCGGTGAGCGAAGGCTGCTCGACGGGGGCGGAGCTGGAGACGATCGTCCACAACACCGAGGCGGCAGGCATCTTCGTCGAGGCCGCCGCGCAGAACGCAGGCCCCGCCTGCTCGACCGTCCTCAATCCTCCGGGGATCTACGCCGACGCCTTCTCCGTCGGCGCCATCGACATCACCAACACGCTCGCCGGCTTCAGCAGCCGCGGGCCGAGCACGTACTACATGCCGAACCTCCTGAAACCCGAGATCTCGGCGCCCGGGGTCTCCGTCCGCTCGTCCTACGCGACGAGCGACACGGCGTACACGACGCTATCGGGGACCTCCATGGCCGGCCCTCACGTCGTCGGCGTGGTCGCGCTGCTCTGGTCGGCCCGGCCGCAGCTGGTGCGCGACATCGAGGGCACCAAGGCGGTCCTGGAGAGCACCGCCAACCCGGCGGTGACGGTCAGCCCGCCGCAGACGTGCGGCGGAATCTCCTCGACGGTGATCCCGAACAATTCTTTCGGCTACGGGCGCGTGGACGCGCTGGCCGCGGTCAACTCGGTCAAGGTCGCGCCGGTCGGCCTCGCGGTGGATCCCGCCGCCGACGGCGGCTTCTCCGACGGCAACGGGATCCTCGAGCCGGGAGAGCGGGTCTTCGCCCGCCCGTCCTGGGTCAACAACAGCGGCGCGATCATGCCGCTCACGGGAGCGGCCGGTTTCACGGGGCCGGCAGGCGCCACCTACACGGTCAACGACGGGACCGCGGACTACGGACTGATGGTCCCGGGCGCCGCGACCGATTGCTCCGCCGCGACCGGCAACTGCTACGAAGTCACCGTTTCGAACCCGGCCATCCGGCCCTCGCCTCACTGGGACGCGACGCTGACCGAGACGCCGTCCAGCGGCGCGCCCCCCAAGGCGTGGAGCATTCACGTCGGCTTGAGCTTCGTGGACGTTCCGAAGACGCACGTCTTCTACCCGTTCATCGAGCGGATCCTGCACAACGGCGTGACGTTCGGATGCACCGCGACGACCTTCTGCCCGGACGATTCCGTGATCCGGCTCCAGATGGCCGCGTTCATCGCCCGCTCGCAGGCCGGGGGAGACGCCAACGTCCTCCAGGCGGGAACCGCGCAGGGCCAGCCGTACAACTGTGTCGGCGGAGGGACGTCGCTCTTCACCGACGTCCGTCCCGACAACCCGTTCTGCCGGTACGTTCACTACATCTATGCGACCAACGTGACGACGGGATGCCAGCCCGGGATGTTCTGTCCCGGCGACGTCGTAACCCGGGCGCAGATGTCCCTCTTCGTCTCGCGCGCGATGACGGGGAGTGACGCGGCGGTGCCCCTCTCCTACGGTCCCGACCCGGTGACCGGATTAAGCTACTCCTGCGACCCGGCTACCCCCAACCTCCACTTCACCGACGTCACGACCTCGGACATCTTCTGCCGCGGCGCCCATTTCCTCTGGGCCAAGGGCGTCATCTCCGGCTTCCCGGACGGCACTTACGGCCCGCTGCTCGACGTCACGCGCGGCGCGATGGCCAAGTTCCTCTCCAACGCTTTCAACTTCCTGCTCTACAAGCCGTAGCCGGTGAGGGGCCACCCTCATTGACTTCTCCGGCTCGAACCGTCTATCGCGAGATCGGGATGGTCGCCACGGCGGTCAGCGCTACCGTGGACTCCAGCGTCACGAACTTCACGATCGACCCATGACCTGGCGGGAGATGCCGGTCCGGGAAGAGGGAAGCCGGACGGTGAAAACAGCTCCGCCCGCGCCGGCGTTGCCGGCGGCGATGCTCCCGCCGTAGCCCTCCACGATCGCCTTTGCGATGGCGAGGCCGAGCCCCGGGTGAAGCCGGGCGCGGCGGCCTTCCTCGCCCGGCCGGTGCGAGAAGAACCGGTCGAAGATCCGGGAGAGGTGCTCCGGGGGGATCCCCGGCCCCTCGTCGGAGACCCGGATGAGCGCGCCGCCGTCACGCGACCTCTCGAGTGCCACCCGCACCGCTCCGCCCGTGGGGGAGAAGCCCGCCGCGTTGTCGAGGAGGTTCTCGAAAACCTGCGTCAGCCTTTCCGGCGAGGCTCGCACCGTGAGGACTTCCTCCGGCGCCTCGAGCTCGAACTTGACGCGCCCGTTCTCCCGGAGCCGGAACCTCTCCGCGACCTGCGCCAGGAGCCCGTTGACCGGGACCGCCACCTGCTCCTCGTTTTCCAGCCGCGCGTCGATCCGCGTGATCTCCGCCAGCTGCGAGACCTGCCGCTCCATCCGCGCGACCTCCTCCTGGATGACCGCCGCGAACCGCCTTCGCTCCTCCGGCTCGCGGACCTCGTGGAGCATCTCCGCCGCCGAGCGGATCGAGGCGAGCGGGTTCTTCAGCTCGTGCGCGACCTCCGAGGCGAGGGTCTCGGTCGCGCGCTGCCGGTCTTCGAGCCGCCTTGTCAGATCCTCGAGCGTCCCTGTAATCGCCGCGGCGAAGAAGACCGACAGCAGCAGCGCCGCGGCAGCCGATACCACGACGGCCGCCCAGGGAACGAGGTAGAGAAAGCCGGCGATCGTGAGAGAGACCAGCAGAAGGTTGAAAAGGAGGAGCCGCAGGCCGAGGCGCAAGAGTCCCATTACTCGGCGCCGGCTTCGATCCAGCGGTACCCGAGGCCGTGGACCGTGTCGATGCCGGAGAACGCGGCGTCGCGCGACTCGAACTTGCGCCGCAGCCGCTTGACGTGGCTGTCGATCGTCCGCTCGGAGACGTACGCATCGTTCGGATACGCTTCCTCCATCAGCTGCTGCCTCGTCTTGACGTGCCCGGGGTGGCGGGCGAGCGCCTGGAGGAGGAGGAACTCCGTCACGGTCAAAGCGAGCGGCTCTCCTCTCCACCGCGCGGTGTAGCGAAGCCCGTCGATCTCCAGCGATCCGGCGCGCAGCATCTTCGCCTCTTCGCGCCGCGAAGGGTCCGACGCCAGCGCCGCGCGGCGGAAGAGGACCTTCACGCGAGCAACGAGCTCGCGCATCGAGAACGGCTTGCAGAGGTAGTCGTCGGCTCCGAGCTCGAGGCCCAGCACCCGGTCGAGCTCCTCGTCCTTCGAGGTCAGGAAGACGATCGGGAGCGTCTCCGATTTCGCGCGAAGCTTCCGGCAGAGCTCCCGGCCGTCCATGCGGGGCAGCAGGATGTCGAGCACCGCGAGGTCGGGAAGCTCCCGGCGGAACGCCGCCCACGCTTCCGCGCCGTCGGCGTAGGTGTTGACGCGGTAGCCCTCGCGCTTCAAGGCGAACGCAACGGTCTCGCGAATGTTCTTCTCGTCGTCTACGACGGCAACGAGCTCGGTGCGGGATTGCATGCGATTGAAGATTGAAGATCGATGATTGCCATTTGAAGTCTAAGCAGACATCTCGGGCGGGCACAACCGCCCGCCACAATTTCGCCACAACCCGCCTCCGTATTTCCTTCGCGGCGGCGGAACGGATTCCTGGCGGCGAGGTCTTCTCTTCGCGGGAGGGTCGCCATGGTTCACAGATGCGCGCACAGGTCTCCGATACTTTTCGCTGTTCGATTTCTCCTTCTTCTCTGCCTCGCGGCCCATGGCAAGGCCCAGACTCCTACGGAGCTGGGCCCACCGGTCCGCGCGGACCAAGTGCGGTCGGGGAGCCTCCTGATCAAGACCGACCAGCCCGGAGTGTTCCTTCCGGCGCCGGCGCTTGACACGGAGGTCTCGATCCGGGTGACCGGCATCGTCGCCCGCGCGAGCGTGAAGCAGAGCTTCGCCAACACGGCGGGCGATTGCGTCGAGGCCCTGTACGTCTTCCCTCTTCCCGAGAACGCGGCCGTGGACCGGATGCGGCTGACGGCGGGGCAGAGGGTCATCGAGGCGGAGATCCGCGAGAGGGTCGAGGCGAAGAAGATCTACGAGCAGGCGAAGTCCGAGGGCAGGAAGGCGTCGCTCCTGGAGCAGGAGCGCCCCAACATCTTCACCGCCTCGGTCGCCTCGATCGGCCCGAACGAGATCGTCCAGGTCGACATCGAATACCAGGAGACACTCCGCTTCGACGAGGGGAAGTTCCAGCTGCGCTTCCCGATGGTCGTCGCGCCCCGCTATGACCCCGCAGCCGCGCCGCCGGATCCCGCGGTGACCGGCGCCGCCCGCGCGGCGAATGCCCGGGCCGCGGCGGAGGACCCGGGCCGGATCCAGGCGGCCGTCCTGCGTCCCGAGGAGAAGCGGATCAACCCGGTGAGGCTCCAGGTCGAGCTCGAAACCGGCGTGCGGCTCCGCAAGCTCGACAGCTCGACGCACACCGTCGCCGCGGCGCCCATCGGTGACGCCGCCTACACGGTCGCGATGGCCTCCCCGGCGGCGGCCGACCGCGACTTCGTCCTGGAGTGGGAGCCGGACGTGGGCGATAGGCCCCGCCCGTCGCTATTCACCGAGAACCTCGACGGGCGGATCTACACGGTCCTCGTCATGCTCCCTCCCGCCGCCGCGGCCGTGCCGTCGGCCCGCCTGCCGCGCGAAACGATCTTCATCCTCGACACCTCCGGCTCCATGTACGGAGACTCCATCGAGCAGGCGCGTAAGTCGCTCTTCTTCGCCCTGGACCGCCTGAACCCCGAGGACCGCTTCAACGTCATCGAATTCAACAGCAACATGAGCCGCCTCTGGGGCGACAGCCGCCGCGCGCTGCCCGGCGAGGTCGAAGAGGCGAAGCGATGGGTCGCGAAGCTCCAGGCCAACGGGGGGACCGAGATGCTCCCGGCCCTGCGCGCGGCCCTCGAGGGCGC
>DATFQY010000186.1:0-4405 GCA_035263845.1 Thermoanaerobaculia bacterium
AGCGCGACGCGGATCACGACGCTCCCTGCGTCACCGGCAAGACCGCCTCGACCGAGAAGCCGCGGCCCGGAGCGGTCTCGACCGAGAGACGGCCGCCGCGCTGCTCGAGGCGCTCCCGCATGCCCGACAGACCATGGCCGGACCGGACCGACGCGGCGCCGCGGCCGTCGTCGCGCGCGCGCAGCGCGATTCCTTCGCGGCTGCGATGGATCTCCAACCACACGTTCTCGGCGGCGGCGTGGCGGACCGCGTTGGTCACGATCTCCTGGGCGCATCGGAGGACCGTCTCGCCGGCGACGGTGTCGTCGATCGAGAAGTCCCCGGCGAGGTCGACGTGCACGCGGGGCCGCGTCATGCCCTCTCCGAGCTTCCGCAGAGCGGCGGGGAGGTCCAGCCCGCGCGCCTCGCGGAGCGTTCCGACCGCCTCGCGCACGTCGCCCAAGAGAAGCTTCGTGACCGACTGGGCCGTCTCGACGCGTTTTCGGGCGTCCCCCTCGGACAGGTGGCTCGCGACCTCGAGGTTCAGCGACAGCGCGGTCAGGTGGTGGCCGAGCAGGTCGTGCAGGTCCCGCGCGATACGGGCGCGCTCGGCGATGAGAACGCTCTGGGCGAGAAGCTCCCGGGTCGCCTCGAGCTCCGCGTTGGCCGCCTCGAGACGCTGCCGGCTCGCCGTTTCCTCCGCGAGGAGCCTCGCCGTCGCGTAGGCGATGAGCTGGAAGGGAAGGTAGGCGCCGGCCAGGACGACTCCCCAGTGCCAGTTCCAGTGGAGCCAGACGATCGCGAGAAGGGCGCCGCTCTGGAGGACGATCCACACCGCCGCCGTCCGGCGCGGAAGCCACGCGCCGAGCTCCAGCGCGACGACCACCAGGAGAGCGCCCTCGAGGCCGAAGCAGGGCGGAAGCGCCACGAGCGCGAGGACTGCCGCCGCCTGGCCAGCCGCCAGGAGCAGCGGAGCTTCCGTTGCCGAGTCGGCGCGGCGCCGCGAGGTCGCCAGGGCCAGGCAGGCCCCGAACAGCAGGTACGCGGCCGCCCACGAAGCGCTCGGAAGGAGCGGGCGGGGCCCATGCGGCCCCGTGAGCTCGAAGAGCGCGACCGGGAGTCCCACGATCCCCCAGAGCACGAACCCGCTCGTCCGCAGAAGACGCCGCTGGGCGGGCGCAAGGCCCGCCCCTACAGGGAAGCCCGCCATGCCGTTTCGAGTATAGGCGCGCAGGTCGCGCCGGACCCCTGCCGGAAGTCATGGCCCGCCGCCCCGGGAAATCGTGACGTCCGGCACATGCGCGGGAAGGTCCTCCTCCTTACGCTCGCTCCCGAAAGGAGAAGAGCCCATGAGGAAGAAATTCGTTATCGCCGCCATCGTCGTCCTCGTGCTCGCCGCCCTCGTTGCCGGGACGCGGTACCTGATGGGAGAGGAGAAACCCGTCGAGGTCACTCTCCAGGGAACTGTCGTGGATCTGCACTGTTACCTCGAGGGCGTCCGCGTCGCGGAGCACACCGCCTGCGCCAACTCCTGCATCAAGCGCGGGCTGCCGGCCGGCTTCCTCGCCGACGACGGAACTCTCTACGTCCTCCTCGAAGAGAAGCCCGTCTCCGTCAAGGACCGCGTCGCGGGCCTCGCCGACGTTCCCGTGAAGGTCACCGGCAAGACCGTCACGCGCAACGGAGTCAAGGGCCTCCAGATCACGTCGATCGAGAAACTCAAGACCTCGGGCTGATCGGCGATAATGCTGGGGCTCCATGAGGCCCCGGGCAATCGAGACGAGGATCGCCGCGCTCTGCATCGCGGCCGCGGTCGCCTGCGGGGCCGCGACCGCCGCCCTGGGCGTCTGCGGGCCCTTCACCGACGTGACGGACGGGTTTTTCTGCCCGTTCGTCCTGGAGATCTTCTACATGGGGATCACGACCGGGACGACGGCGACGACCTACGATCCGACGGGGACCGTCACGCGGCTGCAGATGGCCGCCTTCCTCTCGCGCACGGTCGACAACGTTCTGAAGCGAGGCGGCGCGAGAGCGGCGGTCTCGAAGTTCTGGGCTCCCCAGGATTCCTCTGCGCTCGCCTTGACGACCGTTCCGATCGGCCCAACGTTGATGAGGAGCGACGGAGCGGACATCTGGGTCTCGTCGTTCTCGGGCAGTATCTCCCGAGTCCGCGCCAAGGACGGCAAGCTCCTGGATAGCTGGACCGGCGCGACCAACGCTTACGGGATCCTGGTTGCCATGGGACGGATCTTCGCGGCCGGGTACACGAATCCCACGGGCGCCGTTTACAGGCTCGATCCGACCAAGCCCGCCGGAGCGGTTACAACCGTGGCGACCGTTGGGTCGAGCCCCTCGGGAATCGCCTTCGACGGCAGCCGCATCTGGACGGCGAACTTTTCGGGCTCGCTCTCGATCGTCGTCCCCGCGCCGTCGACGCCGTGGAGCGCCACGACCGTGTCGACCGGCTTCCAGGCGCTCGCCGGGGCGCTCTTCGACGGCTCGAACATCTGGATGACGGACAACCCCGCCGGGACGCTGCTGAAGCTCGACAGCTCCGGATCGATTCTCCAAACGGTGACCGTCAGTCCCGGGCCTCTCTATCCGATCTTCGACGGGAGCAACATCTGGGTCCCCGATACCGCCAACGCGGTGACCGTCGTCCGCGCGTCGAACGGAGCGCTGCTGGCGACGCTGACCGGCAACGGCCTCGACTCCCCCGCCGTGGCGGCGTTCGATGGACAGAGGATTCTCGTGACCAACAACAACGGCGAGAGTCTCTCCCTCTGGAAGGCCGCCGATCTCTCGCCGATCGGCAACGTGCCCACCGGCACTTTCACCCAGCCCATCGGGGCCTGCAGCGACGGCATCAACTTCTGGATCGCCCTGAACGCCGGCTTCACGGTCGCTCGGTTCTAGACGGCTCCGCGAGCATCTCCGCCAGGGCCCGGACAGTCAGGGGCGAGCAGCCCTCCGCCTTGTTGTTGACGAGAACGTAAACGTCCCGACCGAGAGAGAGAGCCGCGCGGGTCAGCGAGACGACGTGCTCGCGCATCTCCGGGTCCGGCGCGACGATCCGGTTGAAAGGCGCGAACTCTTCCCGCCGATCGTCATACCGGGTTCCCGGCGGCAGGAGCAGCCGGATGACCGTGAACGAAGCGGTCCCGAGGGGGACGGCGGACGCCTGGTCCCCGGGCATCGGCATCCGGGAGGCGTAGTTGTAGACGTGAGCCGCTCCGGTCGAGGCGAGAGCCCGGCGATAGCGCTCGGTCAGGAAAGAAGGGTCCCGCAGCTCGACCGCGTACTGGAACTCCCGGGGAAGCGCGGACAGGAACCGCTCGAGCCTCTCGGCGAATTCGTCGGCACGGACCCGGCCGGTCGGAGGGAATTGCAGGATGAACGGGCCCGTGTGTCCCGCAAATGCGGCTCGGAACGGATCGAGGACTTCGGCGATGAACCCCTCCGGGCGGAGGAATTCCGGATTGCCCCGAGGACTCCCAGCGATCTCCGCAGACGTGACGGAGGCGGGAGCCTTCGCGCAGCACGGAAATCCGACCGGAAGCTGCTCTGCGTAGCGCGCGAGGTCCGGCTCCGGGATCGGCGCGTAGAAACCCCGGTCGATGCCGACGGTCCGAAGCAAAGGATGGCGAGCGTAGTCGTGAAGGCCTTCGCGCGCGAGTTGCGCCACCGTGGCGCGGCGTGGATAGACGATCCCGGCCCAGCCGGGGAAGCTCCACGAGCTCGTTCCGAAGAAGACCTTGCGCGGAAGACGCTCTGCGATGGCAACGGCCTCGGCGTGGCCGCGTCGAACGGCTTCGGCCAACGCCCCGCCCCGAAACGCCGCCGCGGGCGCCGGGCCGAAGAGGTCCAGCTGCTTCTTTTCGGTTTCCATGCCCCGGCCCGCAGCTTAGCGAAAGGCCGGGCTCGTTCCCCAAGCCCCGAAAGATGGCCCTGTTCTTGCGTTATTCTTTGACCAGAGAAGGAGGGACATTGGTTTTCCTGGAGGATTTCACCAGGGTTTCGACGGGCCTCCGGCTTCCGATCGAGGGGCGCGTCGAGCGATGCCTGCGGTGCGGGCGATCCGGAATTGAAGGGCGCTCCCCCGACGGGATACGGTTGGTAATCCACTCGCAGACCACGGAGTTGCTAGGCGACGGGATGCTAGTCGTCCCGCGCGATTGCTGCGCCGTCCCCCTTCCGTCCCCCGGCCTCTCCCGGAGAACCGGGAAGGATCCGAGACCTCCCGGCGGGCACTAAGCCGCCGATTGCCTCCAAGCACTCGTTAACCGACACTCGAGATACCCCCGACAAAAGTCGAATTGACAAAAATCGGGAGTTGATATGAGACTTTTCGTGGTTCGGGTCCGCCGGTGCCGGTCAGTCCCGGAGGTCAAAGTCACGGTGAACGCTCGGAAAACGGTCCTCG
>DATFQY010000187.1:0-3682 GCA_035263845.1 Thermoanaerobaculia bacterium
CGACACGATGCGCGGAGGGCAATACATCAACAACTGGCGGATGGCGGAGCTGCACGCCAGGGAAGCTCCCGAACGGGTCCGCGAGCTCGAGGCCTGGGGCGCGCTCTTCGACCGGACGCCGGACGGCCGGATCCTCCAGCGCAACTTCGGCGGGCACAAGTACCCGCGGCTGGCTCATGTCGGCGACCGGACCGGCCTCGAGATGATCCGCACCCTCCAGGACCACGGCATCCACCAGGGAATCGACGTCCACATGGAATGCACGGTACTCGCCCTGCTCAAGGACGACGGACGGGTCGTGGGCGCCTTCGCGTATGAGCGCGAGCGCGGACGGTTCCGGCTCTTCAAGGCGAAGGCCGTCGTCCTTGCCACGGGCGGGATCGGGCGGGCGTACAAGATCACGAGCAACAGCTGGGAGTACACGGGGGACGGCCATGCGCTCGCCTACCACGCGGGCGCGGATCTCGCCGACATGGAGTTCATCCAGTTCCATCCCACGGGAATGATCTGGCCGCCGAGCGTCCAGGGGATTCTCGTGACCGAAGGCGTGCGCGGCGAGGGCGGCGTCCTCCGCAACAAGGAAGGCCGCCGCTTCATGTTCGACGACATCCCCGAGTCCTATCGGAAACAGACCGCCGACAACGAGGAAGAGGGGTGGCGGTACACCCAGGGGGACCGAAACGCGCGGAGGCCTCCCGAGCTCTTGACGCGCGACCACGTGTCCCGCTGCATCGTGCGCGAGATCAAGGAGGGGCGCGGGAGCCCGCACGGCGGAGTCTTCCTCGACATCTCGTGGATCAAGCAGAGGCTCCCGAACGCGGCCGAGCACATCCAGAAGAAGCTCCCGAGCATGTACCACCAGTTCAAGCAGCTCGCGGACCTCGACATCACCGCCGAACCGATGGAGGTCGGGCCGACGACCCATTACGTCATGGGAGGCGTCTCCGTCGATGCCGACACCCAGATGTCGACCGTTCCGGGCCTGTTCGCGGCGGGCGAGTGCGCGGCCGGCATCAACGGCGCGAACCGGCTCGGGGGAAACTCCCTCTCCGACCTCCTCGTCTTCGGCAAGAGGGCGGGAGAGTTCGCGGCTCGCTTCGCGAAAGAGAACGCGCCCGGCCGCATCGACGCGCGGCAGACGGAAGAGGCGGCGCGGCGCGCGCTGGCGCCCTTCGAGCGCGGTGCGTCGAACGGCGGCGAGAATCCGTATTCGATTCAGCAGGAGCTGCAGGACATGATGCAGGACCTCGTCGGCATCGTCCGAAAGGAAGAGGAGATGCGGCGCGCGCTCGAAGGGATCCGGGCGCTCGCGCAGCGCTCTGCGAGAGTCCGGGTGACGGGAAACCGCGAGTACAACCCGGGCTGGCACACGGCCCTCGACCTCGACAACCTGCTCGTCGTCGCCGAAATGGTCGCGCGCTCGGCGCTCGAACGGAAGGAGAGCCGCGGCGCCCAGTTCCGGGAGGACTATCCGGACAAGGAGGCGTCGTTCGGGAAGGTCAACCTCGTCGTCCGAAAGAGCACGGAAGGCGAGCCCCAGATCTCGCGGCGGCCGATTCCGGAGATGCCCGAAGAGCTGAAGAAGGTCATCCAGGAGATGGGATGAGCGAGGCGGCGACGGCCACCTTCCGGGTCTGGCGGGGCGACGCGAGGCAAGCGCGCTTCGAGGACTACACCACCGAGGTCTCCGAGGGGATGGTCGTCCTGGACGCCATTCACCGGATCCAGGCCACCGTGGCGAACGACCTGGCGGTCCGCTGGAACTGCAAGGCGGGAAAGTGCGGCTCCTGCTCGGCCGAGGTCAACGGCACCCCCCGGCTGATGTGCATGACGCGGCTGAACGACCTACCCCTCGACCGCCCGATCACCGTGGAGCCGATGCGCGCGTTCCCGACCATCAAGGACCTGGTGACCGACGTCTCCTCGAACTTTCGGGCGAAGAAGAGGATCAAGAAGTTCCGGCCGCGGCCGCCGGACGCGCCGGACGGAACGTGGCGGATGGCGCAAGCCGACGTCGACCGCGTGCAGGAGTTCCGCAAGTGCATCGAGTGCTTCCTCTGCCAGGACGTTTGCCACGTCCTTCGCGAGCACCATCTCCACGAGGAGTTCATCGGCCCGCGTCTTTTCGTCTATACGGCCGCTCTCGAGATGCATCCGCTGGACGTCGAGAGCCGCGCGGGCGACCTGAAGAACGCCCAGGGCATCGGCTACTGCAACATCACGAAGTGCTGTACGAAGGTCTGTCCCGAGGACATCACGATCACCGACAACGCCATCATCCCGCTCAAGGAACGGGTGGCGGACGAGTTCTACGATCCGCTCCGGAAGTTCCTCCGGCTCTTCCGCCCGCGGACTTAAGGGAGACGCCATGTTCGACTTGAAGCCGATCACCGCGGAGTCGATCCCTCGCGCCATCGAGAAGGCCGAGCGGTACCGGCTTCTGAACGAGCCCGCCGAGGCGGAGAGCATCTGCCTCGATATCCTCCGCCTCGACCCCGAGAACCAGAGAGCCCTGGTCGTCCTCCTCCTGGCCCTCACCGATCAGTTCGAGCGGTTCGCCGTCAGCATCCAGCAGGCCCAGGAAATCCTCCCTCGATTGCGCGACGCCTATGAGCGCGCCTACTACGCCGGCATCATCTACGAGAGGCAAGCCAAGGCGCACCTCCAGCACGGGGGACTCCGGTCAGGGCCGATGGCGTACGGCTGGCTCCGCGAAGCGATGGAATGCTACGAGAACGCGGAGCGGATTCGCCCCGCCGGCAACGACGACGCGATCCTGAGATGGAACGCGTGCGCGCGCGTCCTGACAAGCCGTCCTGACCTCGACCGCGGCGCCGAGGATACGGGCGAGCTGCCGCTGGAGTAGCGGAGCGCGCTAGCCGCCGCCGGAGACCTCGATGACGAGCTTTCCAGTCGTCGAGCGGGAGGCGAGGGAGCGGTGGGCGTCCGGGAGGCGTGAGAAGTCGAAGCGGGGGCCGAGGATCGGGCGGACTCGGCCGGTGGTCCAGAGGTCGAAGATTCCGGCCGCCGCGCGGCGAAGCTCGCCGGTCTTCGCGGGGAGCAGCGAGAGGTTGAAGCCGATGACGGTTCGGCATGACTGGACTAAGAGATAGGGCGCGACGAGGCCCATGCCCAGCAGCTCGCGAGCGGCTTTGAGGCGGGCCACGCCGCGCGGGCCCGAAGCCGCGGCGAAGCCGTAGAGGACGTAGCGGCCGCCGCGATCGAGACGGCGCCAGAGACGCCGGAAGAGACTTCCCCCGATCGCGTCCAGAACGACGTCGGCGCGGCCGTCGAAGCGGCGGGCGAGGAGCTCGCCGGCGCGGGCGTAGAGGCCGGCGTCGGCGGATCCCAGCTCGCGGCAGAGTGCGAGCTTGGACTCGGAGCCGGCGAGGGCGAGGGCGCGGGCGCCTCGCAGCGCGATCAGCTGCAGCAGCGCCGTCCCCACTCCCCCTGCCGCGGCGGTCACGACGACCCGCTCGCCGGCACCGACTTCCGCCCGGGCGAGCGCGTACCAGGCTGTCAGGAAGACGACGGGCATGGCCGCGGCTTCGACGAGGTCCACGGCGTCGGGAAGGGGAAAGACCCAGGTCGCCGGCACGGCGACCTTCTCCGCGTGGCCCCCGAAGAGCGGGAGGGCGACGACCCGTTGGCGGGGCGGGAGGTCCGAGACGCCGTCGCCGAC
>DATFQY010000188.1:0-8859 GCA_035263845.1 Thermoanaerobaculia bacterium
CTGGGGAGAGGGCCCGCGACGTAGCGGGCGTAGGCCTGCGAAAGCTTCCAGTCGTATCGGTTCTTCTGGAAATCGGGGCCGTTGTAGTGGAGGGCGAAGCTTGTCCAGTCACTGTTTGCCAGGAACCGCGCGAGTTGAAAACTCTTGACGAAACCGACCATCGCCTGGAGTTGGTTATCTTCGGAGTCCAGCATCGCGGTGACCATCGCCTCGACCTCACCGAAGCCCACCTTGGGATAGTTGAATCCCATGACCTGCCCTAAGCCCCAGGAGCAGCTCTGGAGCGCTGCCGTCCTGTCGAGCTTCAAGGCCCGATCCAAGCGGTCGTACTGGTAAGCACCGGCGGCGCCGTAGCCGCCGGGGGCCGGGTTGCTCAAATCAGCTGCCTCGCCGTCGAACCGGCCCTTTGTGATCCGGCGGAAGACGTGTCGCTCGAAGAGGATCAGGGGACGGCGATCGGGCAGGAAGCCACAGCCCTTCGTCTCAACGGTCATCACCGCCCAGAGCGCCGGCAGACTGACGTCCAGGGCGCTAGTGGCCTCAGTCAAGCCACTCTCGGAGAGCGGTTTCCCTTTTCCTTCGAAGACCAGACCTCAGCTTCCCTTCGAGCGGGCCTCTCCAGGCTGGGTTGACACCGCCTGAAGATTCTCCTACCGGATTATCAATCGCAGGCGGTTCCCGGGCTAGCCGTGCGGTCTGAACTTCCGACCCCTCTCCGATCTGAGCTGGAGAGATCATCCGCGAATTTCTCCTTGACTAAAGTGCAGTGTGAGAAGAAGATGCCCTCGAATCTCCGGTTGAGACAAGAGAACTGGGAATGGGCTTGCAGGGGTCCTTCCTTCAGAGTGGCGCGCCGGCTGGCTCTGAGCCGGATCGGTGGATTCGTGAGTCCTACGCCCGGATTCTCACCAGCTGCATCTACGCGGGGTTGGCACCATCCGAGGCGGAAGATGTCGCGCAGGACATCTGGGTGTGGCTCCTTAGGCAAGGCGGCCCGCCCATGGTTGCGTCTCTGCCGTGGCTTTCGGCGGTCGCAAGAAATTTCATCCTCAGGTACCGGAGGCGGACCTACCGGCGGAGCTTGAGGGAGGGGCGGACGCTGGAGAATGCGCCGGAACCGCAGAGCTGGAAGGAAGCGGAGGGACTGGAAGTCAACGAGTTGCTGGATCAGGTCGCTAGTCACGTCAATGAAATGGAGAGGCGGGTCTTGGAGCTGATACGGAAGGGGTACTCGTTGGCGGAGGCGGCTCGGATTCTTAAGATTCCTCGGGGGAGTCGGGCGTATTACCACCAGAGGTTGATTGAGTGCGGACGCAGGGAGTTGCACGCGCGGGTGGCAGTTCCGGGCAGGCGGGGGCGTAGAGAGACGGACACAGTCAGGACGGACGAAAGCACGACCGGGCGGGAGGGGCAAGCCCCTCCCCTACGACACGAAGATCCGACAGAAGAACCCGGCTAAGCCGTCGATTGGCTTACGGAGGGGTCGGAGAAATCTTCGCAGCACGGGACGACGATGGCTGGAGGGGGGAAGGGTTAGCGAGCGCGGGGCGGTTGGGAGGCGGCTGTCGTACGCGATGCGGAGAGGCGAGGCGGCGGCAGCGCTGTCGAGAGATTCCCAGGCTGACTGGAAGCGGCGGTAGAACTCGTTCTTGGCGCTGGCGCGGAGGGCTGCACCTCCGCGGGGACGGCGCGGGAAGGGGTGTTGGGGCGACGACCGACAGTGGGGTTTAGGTTGATTTCCCAGGGTTCGATGCGGCCGTCCTTCATGGCGTAGTCGATTCGGCCGCAGTCCACGCCGGCCAGGTCGAAGAGGCGGCCTAGCCTGTTTCGTGTGGGTTTCCAGGACGTAAGAACGCTCTTGGTCACGACTTGGGGTCAGGTCTACATTATACACTATGACTGGTTAAAGCTGTCAAAACACCGGGCGGGCACGACCGAAGACTCCCGCCGGGCGGGAGGGGACAAGCCCCTCCCCTACGACACGGAGCGTTGAAGCGCAATCGAAATGAACTGTGTGGATCTTGTACTGCCTTGGGGGGCGTCTGGTATAGATGGAGCTTCCAGGAGGCTTTCTTGACTACGAGTGTCGGGTTGGTGGGGCTGGGGAGGATCGGGAGGAACATCTTCCGGATTCTCTACAAGAGAGACGACATCCGGGTGGCGGCGATCTCCGAGATCGCGGACCACAAGGGGCTCGAGTACCTGCTGCGGTTCGACACGGTGCTGGGCCGCTTCCCCGACGAAGTCTCGATCAAGGAGGGCAACCTCTACACCGTCGGGCGCCAGATCCCTATGATTTCGGAGAAGGACACTCCGCAGCCGCCGTGGGGGGACCTCGGCGTTCACACGGTCATCGAAGCGACATCGAAGAGCCGGACTCGCGCCGAGCTGGAGAAGCACCTGGCCGCCGGAGCGAAGCGCGTCCTCTCTTTGGCTCCCCCGGCGGACGCTTTCGACCTGATGGTCGTCATGGGCGTCAATGACGACAAACTCGACAGCCGCCAGCGGATCGTGTCCAACGCCTCGTCCACCGTCCACGCGGTGACGCCGATCCTGAGGATCCTGAACGACGCCTTCGGCGTGAAGCGCGCGCTCTTCACGACGGTCCACAGCTACACGAGTCAGCACCGCCTCGCCGACGTTCCGGCCGAGGACATGCGGCGCGGGCGCGCGGCCGCCGAGAACATCATTCCGCAGGAGTCCCGCTCGCCGCGCATGGTGGCAGAGCTTCTCCCGGAGCTGGCGGGGAAGGTCACCGGCTATGCGATGAACGTGCCGGTGCGCAACGGCTCGGTCGTCGACCTCGTCTGCTGGTACGAAAAGAAGGTCACGCCGGTCGCGATTAACGAGGTCGTCCGAACCGCCGCCGCGACCGACCGGTGGCGCAACGTCGTCCGCTACGAGGATGAGCCGATCGTCTCGGCCGATGTCATCTACAGCAGCTACTCCTCCACGTTCGACTCGCTGGCCACGATGGTCATGGGCGAGCACGTCTCCAAGACGCTCTGCTGGTACGACGCGGGCTACGGCTACGCGCACCGGGCGGTGGAGCTGATCCGGAAGTACGCCGAGCTCGACGGGAAACGGGAGAAGGCGGCATGACGATCCGCGTCGGCATCAACGGGTTCGGGCGGATCGGGCGGACGGTGTTCCGGATTCTCTCGGACCGGCCGGACGTCGAGATCGCGGCGATCAACGACCTCTACGACAACTCGCACCTGGCGTACCTGTTGAAGTACGACACGGTCATGCGCGTCTTTCCCAAGGACGTCTCGACCGACAAGGACACGATGACGGTGAACGGGCGCAAAGTCCTCATGACCGAGGAGAAGGACCCGGCGAAGATCCCCTGGGGCAAGCTCGGCGTGGACATCGTCGTGGAATCCACCGGCGTGCTGCTGACGCGCGAGAAGCTCCAGGGTCATATCGCGGGCGGAGCGAAGAAGGTGATCTTGACGGTACCTCCGAAAGACGAGATCGATGCCATGGTCGTCATCGGGGTCAACGACGGGATGCTGAAGCCCGAGCACCGGATCGTCTCCAACGCCTCGTGCACGACCAACTGCCTGGCGCCGCTCGCCAAGATCCTGGACGAGAAGTTCGGGATCGAGGAAGGCGTGATGACGACGGTCCACGCCTACACGAACGACCAGCGGCTGGCCGACGTGCCGCACAAGGACCTGCGGAGGAGCCGCGCCGCGGCGGAGAACATCATCCCGACGACCACGGGGGCGGCGCGGGCGGTCGGAAAGGTCCTTCCGAGGCTGAAGGGAAAGCTCGATGGGATGGCGATTCGCGTGCCGGTGCCGGACGGGTCGATCGTGGACCTGACGTGCCGGATGTCGCGGCCGGTCACGGTCGCGGAGGTCAACGGGGCAGTCAAGGAGGAGGCGGCGGGACCGTTGAAGCGGATCGTCGAGTACAGCGAGGTGCCTCTGGTGTCGTCGGACATCATCGGGAACCCGCATTCGTCCATCTTCGACGCGCTTTCGACGCGGTCGCAGAATGATGGGTACCTCAAGGTCGTCGCGTGGTACGACAATGAGTGGGGGTATTCGAACCGGGTCGTCGATTTGATCGATCGCCTCGCCGCGTTGGGATAGGCCGCGACCGGAGGCGGGAGGGCGCAAGGCCCTCCCCTACAGCTTCTTGAGGAGGTCGGCGACTGCCTTTTTGACGTCGTCCATGTTCACGTCGTGGTCGGGCTGCTTCCAGAGGACCTTTCCGTCGGCGGAGCGGATGACGAGACCATGGGAGCTGAAGCCGAGGTCCTTGATGATCTTCTTGTTCTCGGGGGTCGTCGCGTCCAGGTTCTGCGCTTTGACCTTGCCGGGGTATTCCTGCTCCAACCCGCTCACGGCGGGCTTGACCTTCGCGCAGACAGGTCAGGTGGGTAGGTAGTAGTAGGTCACCTCGAGCTTGGAGGCGGATTTTTCCGGGGAGGCGGCCGCGAGGGGAGGTAGTGCGGCGAGGGCGGTCACGAGGATCAGCAGGAACACCATCCGTTTTTTCATTGGTCACCTTCCTTTACGTATCTGGACACGACCGGGCGGGAGGGGCAAGCCCCTCCCCTACGGCACCTAGGCATCGGGGAGGGGGCGGGGGGCCAGGGCTGCAGCCGCCTCTTCGTCCAGGGCGGCGACGGCTTTCTTGTAGAAGGCGTCGGCTTCTTCGTGGGAGTCTCCGACGGCGGTGAGGCCGACGCTGCCGTTTTCGGCGAGCGCGCTCATCATGTGGAAGATCACGCCGGTCTGGCGGGTCTGGTCGAAGTGGAGGCCGCGGCGGACGACCAGGTCGAAGAGATCGTCGGTCGTGAAGGCGCGGTAGAGGGGCGAGCTGACGTGGTCGCTCGCCACGAAGAACTTCCGGCGGCCGGTCGGCGAGGTGAAGACGGCGGTCTCCGGGTCGTAGCGGCCGTCCGTCAGGAACTGCAGCGTCAGGAAGGGATGCGTCGTTCCGCCCTTGCGCAGGTTGAGCTCGATCGCGTAGACGTCCCAGCCGTTCGCCTCGTTGCGAACCACCACGAAGTCGAGCGCGAACCGCCCGATGACTCCCTCCCTCGCCAGCCGCCGGCCGATCTTGGCGGCCTCGCGGGTGATCGCGGGCGCGTATTCCGTGTCCGCGGGAAAGCGGCAGCCGACGTAGCTCTGCCCCGAGGGGCCGCCGAGGACCTGGTCGTGCGTTGAGAGGAGCTCGACGTCGCGGAGCGGCGTGACGCGGAGCTGGACGCTTGGGCTTCGGAAGTCCTTGCCGAGGATCAGCTCCTCGACGACTCCGCCCCGCTCTCGGAACCTCTCGACATAGGCGTCGTAGGTCAGGCTCGGCAGCTCGAACCTCAGGTTCTTCAACCGCTCGCGAATGCCCTCGCGCTCCCCCGCCGCTCCGGGCTCGGGCAGGCCCTGCAGGTCCACGGCCGCGTTCCCTTCACCGGAGACCCCCTCGTTCTGCTTGACCAGCGCCGCCTTCATCCCGGGCTTCTTCGCGCGCAGCGAGGCGATCGCCCCGGCGACCTCCTCGAAGCCCGAGAGGCCCTCGACCCCGACCGGATGGGGAACGTTCTCCTCCGCGAAGAGGCGGCGGCAGCCGCTCTTGCCCCCGAGCGGGAAGAAGCGCGGGTCCGCTCCGTACATTGGGATCCCGAGGCGCAGCGCGAGGCCCATCTCCATCGTGGTCGTGTTGTACGGGACCATGTGCGCGCGGTCGCGGTCGCGGATCAGGCCGCGGATCTGCTCGATCAGCCGCGGCCGCTCCAGGAGCTTCGCCGAAAGGGGCTTCGGCGAGGAGTCCTCGGGGCTCAAGAGGTGCAGGCGGCGCCGCGCATGGGAGGAGATGACCCCGGGCAGTAGCTCCAGGTAGTAGTCGATGATGCTCGGGTGAATCGGCTGGGACGTGACGTAGACCATCTCGGCGCGCGGCTGCCGGAGAAGCAGGAGCAGGAACAGAAACCGCTCCTCGTACGCCTGCATCTGCGCTCCCGAGAGGACCGCGGCGTCCACCGACATGGAAGGGATCACGACGATCGTCTGCGGGTCCTGGCTCATCGTCTGGATGGACTTCCAGAGCGGAACGAGCTTGGCCTGAAGGCGGTCGAAGCGGGCCTGGGCCTCCGCGAGCCCCATCCCGAGATCGGCGAAGTCCAGGTTCCACGTTCCGGAAGGGGTTGGCGAAGTCATGCCCGTGGCGGGTGGGACGCGGCGCGCTCGCGCAGGCGGATCATGGTCTGCCGGGCCGCGGCAAGCCTCTCCTGGGCGTAGGCCGAGGACGTCATGACCTTCTCTAGGTTGGAGAGGAACTGCGTCGAGACGATCTTGCCGCGGATCTGGCCGATGTGCTCCTCGAGCTTCGCCCACACGAGGACCATCTCCCCGCCGGAATCCAGCAGCAGGTCGGCGTTCAGCACGCCCCTCACCACGAACGAGGCGGCCATGTCCCAGTAGGACGTGACCATCCGGAAGTAGACGTTCTCGTTGCCCGGCGCCGCGTAGAGTGTCTCGATGTCGGCCCCGGAGCGCGGAAAGAACCGCCCGACGAACCACTCCCGGGCGGCCCGGAGCTTCTCTTCGCGCCGCAGCTCGTAGAGCTTCAAAACGAGGTGCGCATCGTCATAGGTCGGGATGGTCTGCATGGACATCGGTCACCCTCCTGGCACGGTTTGAGCCGCCTTTTCTATCATTCCTCAGGCGTAGCGCGCGAAGATGATGGCTCGCCGGTTTGGCTTCGTCCTGGCGGTCCTGGCCGGCGTGGGAGGACTGGCGTTGCTCCTTCGCTCGCTCGAGGCGTCGCTCATCTACTTCCCGACCCGTGATTACGCGGCCCTGCCGGGCGACCTCGGCCTCGACGCCGAGCATCTCTCGCTCGAATCGACGGGGGGAGCGAGGCTCTCGGGCTGGTGGATCCGGGGCGGACAATCCGGCCCTCGCCGCGTTCTGCTCTTCTTCCACGGCAACGCCGGAAACATCAGCCACCGGCTGGAACGGGCGCGGCTGCTGGTGGACGCGCTGCCGGTGGACGTAGCCCTCGTGGACTACCGCGGTTACGGAAAGAGCACCGGGCGCCCCTCCGAGGAGGGCCTCTACGATGACGGCGATGCCGTTTACGCGGAGGCCGCGCGGCGTGGGTTGCCGCCGGAAAGGATCGTCCTCTTCGGCGAGTCCCTCGGCTGCGCGGTGGCGATCGAGATGGCCGTGCGGCATCCCTGCGCCGGAGCGATCCTGGAAGCGCCGTTCCTTTCCGTCCCGGAGATGGCGAGGGCGATCTATCCCTTCGTCCCGTCTTTTCTCGTCCGCACGCGCTTCGACAACGAAGCGAAGATCCGCGGGCTTCGCGTCCCGAAGCTGATCGTCGCCGCGGAGAACGACGACATCGTTCCGCCCCGCCAGACCCGGCGCCTCTTCGAAGCCGCGCCCCCGCCGACGGAGCTTCACGTCATCCGCGGGGCAACGCACAACGACACCTACGCCGTCGGCGGGCAGGAGTACCTCGCGGCCCTCCGGAAGTTCCTGGGATCGCTGGACGCGAAATGAGAAACGCCCGGCGGAGCGGATCCGCCGGGCGTCTGGCGTACCGGACGAGGCTACGGGAGGGTCGTGGTCCAGGTCCCGAAGGAGACGAATGGGCCGCACTTGCCGATGACCAGGGCGTCCTGGGAGGTCTTCGCAGACCCGGCGGCGGTGTCGAGGGCGAAGCCGGTCCGCAAGTAGTAGTAGCTGTTGTTCCCGCCGATCGTCGCGTCGAAGCGCGTGCCCGCGTCGCGGGTCGCGCCCGTGTCGATCGGCTGGCCGTTGTACCAGAGCCGCGCGGTTCCGGAGTTGTGGCCGCTGTTGACGCAAGCGACTCGGGCCTGCACGTTGATCGCGAGAGTGTCCCCGGACGAGACGGACACCGGAACCGGAAGAACGAGTGGGATCGAGCTCAGGATGGCGTTGTTGAACCCGCTCGACCCTCCCGGGACGCTGGCGATGTCGCCGAAGCCGACCTGAGATCCGTTGAGCGAGACGATCGCGTGAAGATCGAAACGAACCCCCACGTCGTCGCTGTTCTTCAGGCCGACCCAGACCTTCGCGGGGCTCAGGTCGGTCAGGAACGTCCCCCCGCCCCCAGGCGTCGGGGTGTTCGTGGGCGTGTTGGTGGGGGTCGGGGTGTTCGTCGGGGTGTTGGTATTCGTCGGCGTGTGGGTCGGGGTGTTCGTCGGGGTATTGGTGTTCGTCGGCGTGTTCGTTGGCGTGTTGGTCGGTGTCCGCGTCGGTGTGTTCGTCGACGTGTTGGTGTTCGTTGGCGTGTTGGTGGGCGTGTTGGTGGGAGTCGATGTGTTCGGAGGAGTGCCGGTCGGCGTGTTGGTCGAGGTGTTGGTCGGTGTGTTCGTCGGCGTGATGGTCGGCGTGTTCGTGGGCGTTCTGGTCGGCGTATTCGTCGAAGTGTTGGTCGGGGTGTTGGTCGACGTGTTCGTCGGGGTGTTTGTCGGAGTGTTCGTCGGCGTTCTGGTCGGCGTGTTCGTCGGCGTATTGGTTGGAGTGTTGGTGGGGGTGCTCGTCGGCGTCCTGGTCGGCGTGTTCGTCGGCGTGTTCGTCGGGGTGTTCGTTGGAGTCCTGGTGGGCGTGTTGGTCGGCGTGCTGGTCGGCGTATTCGTCGGAGTGTTCGTCGCGGAGGCGGTCGGTGTCGGCGTGGAGCCAGGCGGGCACTTGCCGAGACTGCCGGCGTTGTAGATCGACAGGATCTCGGCCTGGGTCAGTGCGCGACTGAACAGCTCGACCTCGTCGATGAGCCCCGGCCAGGAGGCTCCGCCAACCCGCCCGCCGATCTTGAAAGTGCCGCTGCTGACCGAAAGAGAGCCGGTCAGCGGAACCTGCCGCGTGAGGGCGC
>DATFQY010000189.1:0-3808 GCA_035263845.1 Thermoanaerobaculia bacterium
CGAGACCTGCGGCGCCGCGGCGAGTTTCCACACGAGGACCAGGCCGACGACGCCGTAAAGGAGGGCCGCCCCGGGGATCAGCAGAGCGGCCGTCAGGAATCGGCCGAGCGCGGCCGGCCCGGGAATGGCGACGAGCTCGTAGCCATCCGACGTCGGGCGCACCTCTCCCCAGATTTCTTCGCCTCGGTAGGGGAGGTGCACGGGAACCGGGCCACCCGCTCGCCGGAGTCTTTCCTTCAGCGGCGCCGGCAGGGCGGGGCCCTCGTCGCGCGGCTCGGCGTCGCGACCGTAGCCGGCGAGGACGGGGCGGGGCGCCGAGGTCGCCAGCAGCGACTCTCGCTCGCCGAGGACCAGTCGGCGGTAGACCTCGATGCGCGGCGGCAGCGGGTCCCACACGGGCCAGTCGGCCACCGTAATGATCACCCTGCCCCACCGGTTCCCTCCTTCCGCGAGCGTCACGCTCCTGCGAACGAGCGCGACGCGGTGGCGGTCGATGACGGCGGGAGCCTCGGGACGGGTCTGGCCCCATTCCGGGATGATCGAGAAGCCGCTCCTCGCGAGGCCCGCGGAGTCATAGACCTCGTAGGCCGCGAGGACCGGGGCGCCGGGCTGTCGTTCGCCGTCCTTCCAGATGCGGTATGCCAGGTCCGAAAGGTCGCAGTCCTCGGGCCCCGCGGGAAGGTCCCGGTCCAGGTCGATCCGGCCGACTCTGGCGGCGGCCCGCTCGGCCGCGAAGACCGCGTTGGCGGAAGCGTGGGCCGGGTCGGGCAGGACGATGCCGTGCGCGACGTGGAGCAACCGCTCCGCCCGCCGCTGCTCCGAGACGGGAGCGATGAGAAGGAGGGCCAGGAGCGTCGCGCCGATGAAGATCCGGGTCATCGAGATGCGGTTGGGCTGGAGGATTCCCCTCGACGCTCGGGTCCAGAGGTCGAAGGCCGCCGCGAAGAAGAGGAAGACTAAGGCGCGCGCGAGAAACGACGGGCTGACCAGGGCAAGCCCCAGCAGGAACGGCAGCGCCGTCGCGGCGAGGGCGGCCGTGGTCCATTGTCTGCCCCCGCGCGACCTCCGGCCCACCGCCGTGGAAAAGAGGGCCGCGGCGAGCAAACCCGTCAGCGCGGCCGGGCGGGTCAGGTTGATCAGCCGCGGAGGGCCTCCGAGCTCGGGCGGCGAGACCGCCGCGGAAGCGAAGATGGCGGCGATCGCGCCCCAGTAGCCCATCAGTGTCGCAGAGATCGCGGGTCTCCCCGTGAGAGGGCCCGCCTCGTCCGGCCGCTCGCGGACGAAAGGCACGAGCAGCGGGCCGACCGCGAGGAGCACGATGCGCCAGGACGAGAGCGCGCCCGGCCCTGCCGCGGCCTCCGCCGCGAGGAACAGAAGGGCCAGCGCCGCGCCGGTGCGCGCGGGGTTGAGGCCTCGTCCCAAGAGCAGGAGCGCCATCGCGAGGGCCACCCCGAGCGCGATGCCACGCGGGACCATCGAGTGTCCGGCGACGCCGGAGGGCCTCGCCTGCACGAGCGGTTGTCCGGAGGCGCCGCGCAGCAGGACCCTGTCGCCCACTCCGCCGTTCGCGGCCGGCTTGCTCGGCTCCCAGGCGAGGGAGTTCCCGGTCAGGCCGAGAGCGGCCGCGAAGTCCGGCGCCTCGACCGGGAAGGTGCGCGCGCCGTAGATGATCGACGCGCCGCGCCCCTGTCCGACCGAGCGGCGGTAGAGCAGGGTCAGGTCCATCGCCGACCAGCGCGCCTCGATTCCGTCGGCGGAGACGAGCCCGGCGAGGGACGCCGGGGCGTCGCCCCACCACGCGTGAACGGTCCCGTCCACGTCCGTCAGCGCGATCCACGTGCCGGGCGCGGCGTCTTCCATGGCCTGGCGCGCGGCGGAGAAGAGGACGATTCGGTTGACCGCGATCCCGCCCCCCGCGAGCGAGCGGACGACCTCGGGACGGGTCGCGAGGACCTCGGTGCGGCGCGAGAGATCGTCGGCCGCCGCCCGGACCGCGTTGCCGAGCGCGGCAGGCGGAGCGCCGGCGGGGCGCGGGCGAAGCGGGAGATCGCCGTCCAGGAAGAGCAGCGCCACGACCCCGATGGCCGCGGCGGCCAGGGGCGCCGCGGAAAGGCGTTTCACGGCAGAGCCGGGCGGCTCACGGAAGCTTCTTCTCGGCGGTCTCGCCGACCGCGGGAGCCATGGGAAGGTCTACTCCCCGCCGGCGCGCCGTCGAGATCGCCTCCGGGTAACCCGCGTCGGCGTGCCGCATCACGCCGGTTCCGGGGTCCGCCGTCAGGACCCTCTCGAGGCGGCGGGCGGCTTCCGGTGTGCCGTCGGCGACGGCCACCATGCCGGCGTGGATGGAGTAGCCGATGCCGACTCCGCCGCCGTGGTGGACCGACACCCAGCTTGCGCCGCACGCGGTGTTGACGAGGGCGTTTAAGATCGGCCAGTCCGCGATCGCGTCCGAGCCATCGCGCATCCCCTCGGTCTCGCGGTTCGGCGACGCGACGGAGCCGGCATCCAGGTGGTCACGCCCGATGACGATCGGGCCGCGCACGCGGCCGGCGCGCACGAGGTCGTTGAAGAAAAGCCCCGCCCGAGACCGCTCGCCGTAACCGAGCCAGCAGATCCGGGCGGGCAGGCCCTGGAAGGCAACCCGCCTCTCAGCAAGCGTGAGCCACCGCTCCAGCCCGCGGTTCCCGGGAAAGAGCTCGAGCAGAGCCCTGTCCGTCGCCAGGATGTCCTCCGGGTCTCCCGAGAGCGCGGCCCAGCGGAAAGGCCCCTTGCCCTCGCAGAAGAGCGGGCGCATGTAGAGAGGGACGAACCCGCCGATGTCGAAAGCGTTCTCGACGCCCGCCTTCTTCGCCTGGCCCCGCAGGTTGTTGCCGTAGTCGAAGACGACCGCGCCGCGCCGCTTCATCTCCAGGAGCGCTCGGACATGGTCGGCCATCGTGGCGTAGGACCGCGCGGTGTAGCTCTCCGGGTCCTGTTCGCGAAGCGCGAGCAGATCGTCGAAAGACTCGCCGCCCTGCGCCCGCGGAACGTAGCCTTGCAGCTCGTCGTGCGCCGAGGTCTGGTCGGTCACGAGGTCCGGGACGATGCCTCGATCGTTCAGGCGCTCGAGGAGGTCCACCGCGTTGGCCCGAACTCCGATCGAGACCGCGCGGCGCGTCTCCCTGGCCGCGAGTGCCAGGTCGATCGCGCGGTCCAGAGAATCTTCCCGCTCATCGAGGTAGCGCGTGCGCAGTCTCCGCTCGATGCGCGACCCTTCCACCTCGGCGATCAGCGCGGTCGCTCCGGCCATCGTCGCCGCCAGCGGCTGAGCCCCGCCCATGCCGCCGAGCCCCGCGGTGACGACAAGACGCCCCTCGAGGTGCCCGCCGAAGTGCTTCTCGGCAGCCGCCGCGAACGTCTCGAAGGTTCCCTGCACGATCCCCTGGCTTCCGATGTAGATCCAGGAGCCCGCCGTCATCTGCCCGTACATCGTCAGGCCAAGCCCCTCGAGGCGGCGGAACTCGTCCGTCGTCGCCCACGCCGGGACCAGCATCGCGTTGGAGATCAGGACACGCGGGGCGTCGGCGTGCGTCCGGAAGACGCCGACCGGTTTTCCGGACTGGACGAGAAGGGTCTCCTCGTTTCCCAGACGCTTCAAGGTCGCGACGATCGCGTCGAAGCACTCCCAGTTTCGGGCTGCCTTGCCGGCTCCGCCGTAAACGATCAGCTCCTCGGGTTTCTCGGCAACCTCCGGGTCGAGGTTGTTCTCGAGCATCCGAAGAGCGGCTTCTTGGGCCCACCCGCGGCACCGCAACTGCGCGCCCCTGGC
>DATFQY010000190.1:0-12626 GCA_035263845.1 Thermoanaerobaculia bacterium
CGTTGCCGTGGTGGACGTCCCAGTCCGCGATCAGGATGCGCCGCGCGCCCGCGGCCTGAGCCGCCCGGGCCGCGACCGCCACGTTGTTGAAGAGGCAGAAGCCCATCGGCAGGTCCCGTTCGGCGTGGTGGCCCGGCGGCCGCAGCAGGGCGAGACCGCCGGCGAGCTCGCCCCGGGCGACTCGGATCGCCAGCTCGCAGAGGCCGCCCGCCGCCAGCCACGCTGCCGTAGCGGACTCGCGGGAGGCGTAGGTATCGGGGTCGAACTGGGTGAAGTCGCGGCCCGCGCTCGCCCGCACCCCCTCGATCAGCTCCTGCGTGTGGATCTCGGCGAGCTCTTCGTCCCTCGCCTCGCGAGCGGGGACCGTCTCGCACTTCGCCAGCAGCCCCTCCCGCTCCAGGTGATCGTGGATCGCCCGGATCCTCGACGGATTCTCCGGATGCTCGTACGGCGCCCGATGGAGCAGGAATCGCTCGTCGTAAACCAGCCCGGTCCCCGCCATCTCGGATTTCATTATCCGCTCGGCGCGGCGGGGCTGGGTCGTGCGGCGGGCCTGTGAAACAGGGGGCTTCTCGCGCGTAACCAGAGCAGCCCGGCGAGGAAGAGAAGGCCGTAGAGGACGACGATCAGGACCGCCACCCCCGGTCCGCGGCGGCGCGGCTTCTGCGGCTCAGCCACGGAGAGCGGCCGCGAGCTCTTCCGGCGACGCCGTCGGCGCTCGGCAGGAGAAGTTCCGGCAGACATACGCCTTCGCGGATCCATCCTTCGAGCCGCGGGACTCCACGAGCGGCAGCACGTCCGCGAGCCTCTCCTGTCCGTCGGCGTGGGCAAGGACGCGGTTTTGGCGCGGGCTCTCGAAGACCTCGCCGCGCAGCGCCTCGAAGACCGCTTCGCCGGGCTTTCCCGCCAGCACGACCTCCGGAACGTCGCTCGAACGAAAATCGAGCGCGCAGAGCATCCTCGGCAGGGCCGTCCCCGCCCGCTCGAGATAGGTCGAGAAGATCGAGAAGACGCGGTCCGCGCGTTCCCGGTACTCCTCCTTCCCGGTGAACGCGGCGAGGCGGAGCAGGTTCATCGCCGCCACCGAGTTGGACGACGGCGTCGCGCCGTCGAAGATCTCCCTCGGCCGCAGGACGAGGCCGTCGTGGCCTCCGGCGGCCAGGAAGTATCCCGCGGAAGGGTCGAAGAACCGGTCGTCGAGTTCGCCCTGCAGCTCGACCGCCGCCCGGAAATAGGCCTGCTCGAACGTGGCCTCGTAGAGATCGAGCAGGGCCTCGACGAAGTTGGCGTAGTCCGAGGCGAATCCCGGGATCCCCGCCTCGTCCTCCTTCTGGCGGTGGAGGAGCTCGCCGCCGCGCCGGCACCGGCGCAGGATCCGGTCCGCGGCGCTCCTGGCCGCCTCCTCGTAGCGCGGCTCGGAGAGGACTCGAGCGGCGAGCGAGAAGGCGGAGATCGCGAGGGAGGTCCAGTCGGTCAGGAGCTTCTCGTCGCGGCCCGGCCAGACCCGTCGGGAGCGCACCTCGTACATCCGCTGCCGCGATTGCGCCAGGACTTTCTCGATCTCGGCCTCCGGTTTTCCGAATTGCTGCGCGAGCTCCCCGATCCCCGCGACGACGGAGAGGACGGTCTGCCCATCTTCGAAGTTCCCCCCGCCGGTGACGCCGAAGCGCGCGGCCACGATCGGCGCCGCTTCTTTCCCGACGGCCGCCTCGAGCGACTCGGGGTCCCAGACGTAGAAGAGACCCTCGCGCCCCTCCGAGTCGGCGTCCTGCGCGGCGAAGAAGCCGCCGGATTCGGGCGTCATCTCCTTCAACAGGTAGTCGAGCGTCTCCCGGGCGATCCGGGCGCAGTCGGCGTTTTCGAAGGCCCGCCCGGCGAGGAGGTAGAGGCGGGCGAGCATCGCGTTGTCGTAAAGCATCTTCTCGAAGTGCGGCACCAGCCAGTGCGCGTCCACCGAGTACCGGTGAAACCCGCCGCCGACCTGGTCGTACATGCCGCCGGCCGCCATCTTCGCCAGCGTCCTATCGACCATCTCCCGCGACGACGGGTCTCCCGTCCGCACGAAGTACCGAGTGAGCAGGTCCAGCCGCATCGACGGCGGAAATTTGGGCGCCCCTCCGAACCCTCCATGGCGAGCGTCGAACTGCGAGCGGAGCGACCGCGTCGCCGCCTCGAGCGCGGGCGGCCCGACGACGCCGCCTCCCTCGATCCCTTTCGAGCCCGATTCGAGGTGGGCCAGCATGTCCGTCGCGCTCGACTCGAGCTCCTCCCGGCGGTTCTTCCACGCCTGAGAGATGGCATTCAACAAGGTGACGAAGCCGGGCCGCCCGTAGCGGTCCTCCGGCGGGAAATACGTCCCGCCGTAGAACGGCTTCCCGTCCGGAAGCAAGAACAGCGAGAGCGGCCATCCTCCGCTCCCGGTCATCGCCTGGACCGCCGACATGTAGATGTCGTCCACGTCCGGCCGCTCCTCGCGGTCCACCTTGATCGGGACGAACTCGCGGTTCAGGACCTCCGCGACGCTCTCCTTCTCGAAGGACTCGTGCTCCATGACGTGGCACCAGTGGCACGTGGAGTACCCGATGGAGAGAAAGATCGGCTTCTCCTCCGCCTTCGCCTTCTCGAACGCCTCCGCGCCCCAGGGGTACCAGTCCACCGGGTTGTCCTTGTGCTGGAGGAGGTAGGGGCTCTTCTCCTTCGCCAGGCGGTTCGCCATCACCGCGAGAATATCCCGCGAGGCGCGAAGGCTAACGGGGCTCAGCCGTGATGGTGACTTCGTCGTCGCGGTCGTGGATCACGACCATCTCGCCGGGGCCCAGCTCGTCGAGGCGCCGGAGGATCTCGCGGGGAGAGATGTGCCGCTCCGAGGAGAGGCTCTCGACGAGGGAGCGGGGGACGCGGATCCGGACGGCCTTGTCCCACTCGTCCTTGACCGTCACTTCGATCGCGGCGCCGTCGGCGAGGACCTCGATCCTCTTGCGCCCGCGCTCGATCTCCGAAGGCTTCCCGGGCGAGCTCTTGTCCGCCGCGTCGAGGATGTCGCGGGCCGTGATGTCGCCGTCGCTCCAGTCGCGGGTCCAGTCGCCGCCGAAATCCGAGATCGGAATGAAGGAGGCCGCCCGGGCCACCACGCTGATGGGGATGTGGAAGGAGACGTGCTTGCGCGAGCCTCCCTCGTTCTTGGTGACCTCCACCCGGAAGCCGCTCAAGTGCTTCAGCTCCCGGGCGGGCCGCCGCCAGATCGAGATCCCGATGGCGATGATCACCAGGACCAGGAGGCCCAGGACGATCGCGCGCACTTCTTTCATCTTCGGCTCTCCACCATTTCAAACGCAGAGTCGGAAGGAATGTTCCGGGCCCTATGTGGTATTTTTCTCAAGGGTATGCCTCATTTCATCACCGAAACCTGCATCGGGTGCGGGGTCTGCGAGATCAAGTGCCCCACGCACACGATCACGGGCGACAAGAACGAGAAGTACATCATCCACGCCGACCGGTGCATCGATTGCTCCGTCTGCGCCCGCTACTGCCCCGTCTCCTGCATCCAGGACCAGAAAGGGGAGCTCGTCGAGAAGGTCAAGCCGCGCGACATCCCCAAGGCCATCGTGGACCGCGACCTGTGCACCGGCTGCGAGTTCTGCATCGACATCTGCCCCTTCGACTGCATCTACCTGATCGAGGACCCTCTCCACGAGACCTTCCACAAGATCGCCGAGGTGGACGCTGGGCCCTGCGTCTCCTGCCGCCTCTGCGAGACCGTCTGCGAGAAGGACGCGATCTTCGTCCCCAACCCGATCACCCAGGCGCGGAGGTACCTGCCCGTCCTGTGACCGAAGAACCGCGCCCGCCTTCGGGCGTCCCGCCCGGTCCCCCGGAAACACCCGATGAGGACGAGGCCCCGCGCAAGGCGTCGGCGGTCCGCTTCTTCGTGCTGCCGCTCCTCGTCGTCGCTTGCGCCCTCGGAATCTTCCTCGTCTTCAACTTCATCACGTTCGACCGCCGGAGCCCTTCCGAGTACCTCCAGGAGGTCCGCGGAGGCGGCCCCAACCGCCGCTGGCAGGCGGCCTTCGAGCTGTCCCGCTCGATCAACCGCGTCCAGCCGGGGCCCGAGCGCGAGGCCCTGGCCGCCGAGACGCTGCGGGTCTACGAGAGCCTCTCGAAGAACCGCCCCGAGGACGTGCCGGTGCGCCGCTACCTGGCGCTGGTTCTCGGAAAGCTCGGCGATCCCGCGGCCGTCCCCGCGTTGATGGCCTCGGCGAGGGACAACGATTCCGAGACCCGCCTCTACTCGATCTGGTCGCTGGGCGTGCTGGCGGACCCGCGCGCCCTCGACACGGTGCTCGAGGCCTCGCAGTCCTCCGACTCCGGCGAGCGCAAGATGTCGGCCTACGTCCTGGGCCGGCTCGGCGCCGCCGCCGCGGTCCCGAGGCTCAAGGTCCTCGCCGAAGATTCGGTCGCCGACGTTCGGTGGAACGCCGCGATCGCCCTGGCTGAGCTCCACGACGCGACCGGCCTGCCGGTGCTGCGCTCGATGCTGGACCGCGAGGCCCTTGCGCGGATCCAGGTCGGCGGCGACCAGGCCGAGACCGCGATGATCAACGCCCTGAAGGCGATCGCCCTGCTCCGTGACGCCGAAAGCCTGCCGCTCGTCGAGAAAGTCGGGCGCGAGGACCCGAACCTGCGCGTTCGCGACGCCGCAAGATCAGCCTCGGAGGCGATCCGCAAGGGCGCGGGCGCCGCGCCGAAGGCGTCGTTGGACGATGTTGAGCGGCGCCCCGCCGTTTTGGTAGGCTGACCCCCGCAGGATGGCAACGGTCCAGAGACAGGCGGAAGGAACCGCGGCGGCGCCCGACCTCGAGGTCGACGGCGTCACGCGCCGATCCACGCTCAAGTGGATGACGGTCGCGTGGATCGGCTTTACGGCCGCGACGGTCGCGGGGCTGACCGCGACGATGCGGTTCATGTTCCCCAACGTCCTCTTCGAGCCGCCGACGCGGTTCAAGGCCGGCGATCCCTCGACCTACAGCCTCGGCGTGGACGAGCGCTGGAAGGAGAAGTTCGGGGTTTGGATCGTCCGCTCGACCGAGACGATCTATGCGCTCGTCGCCGTCTGTGTCCACCTGGGGTGCACGCCCAACTGGCTTGCCGCCCAGAACAAGTTCAAGTGCCCCTGCCACGGCTCGGGCTACTACATCTCCGGGATCAACTTCGAAGGGCCGGCCCCCCGGCCTCTCGAGCGGGCGGAGATCACCCTCTCGCCCGACGACGGGCAAATCGTCGTGGACAAGGCGACGCGCTACCTCTACGAGCGCGGCCAGTGGAGCGATCCCAAGGCGTTCATCAAGATGGCATGAGACGGTCCGTGGTCCCTGGTCCCTGGCCCGTAGTCGGGGATCCGAGGACTAAGGACGAAGGACTGAGGACCAAGGACTAAGGACCAAAAACTCAAATGCGTTGGCGGCAGTTGCAGGAACAGATCACCGCGAGCCAGTTCTGGAAGTCCATCTTCCGGGTCGGCATCCCCAACACCAACCGCAAGCGGGTCCTCGCGATGCTCGGCAACGTGGTCCTGCACCTTCACCCGGTCAAGACGAGGAAGTCCGGCGTCAAGATGCGCTACACCTGGTGCGCGGGAGGCGTGACCTTCTTCCTCTTCCTGGTCCTGACGTTCACCGGCCTGCTCCTGATGTTCTATTACCGGCCGACCGTCGAGTACGCGTTCGTGGACATCCTCGACCTGCGCGAGCAGGTCCCCTTCGGGATCATGCGCGAGGTCCACCGCTGGGGCGCGCACGCGATGGTCATCTCGGTCTGGATCCACATGTTCCGCGTCTTCATGACCGGCTCCTACAAGCCGCCCCGGGAGTTCAACTGGGTCATCGGAGTCATCCTTCTGGTCCTGACGCTGCTCCTCTCCTTCACCGGATATCTCCTGCCGTGGGACCAGCTGGCGATCTGGGCCATCACGGTCGGCTCCAACATGGCCTCGGCGACGCCGCTCGTCGGCATCCAGGGCCCGGGGACGAGCCTGCTGAAGATCGGCGACATCCAGCTCGTGACGTCCACCAACGACGCGCGGTTCGGCCTGCTGGGCGGACGCTTCGTCGGCGCCGGCGCGCTCCTGCGCTTTTACGTGCTCCACTGCGTCGGGATCCCGCTCGTCGCGGCGTTCCTGATGGCGGTCCACTTCTGGCGAGTCCGGAAAGACGGCGGAATCTCGGGCCCGGTCTAGCCGATGTTCCTGATCAACGCCCTCAAGTCGGTCATCAACTTCCTGTCGGCGCCCCAGTACCTGGTGACGCTGATGCTGATCGGGGTCATGGCGGCGATTTACTGGAGGCCTCTGTGGACCCGCCGTGGAGGAGTCGTCCTCTTCGCCATGCTGGGAGGCGGGATCGGCCTGTCTTACCTCGACCGCAACTTCGCCGCCGTCGCGACCCTTCCCGACAACGTCCCGATCATCGGGATGATCTTCCTCGTCGGCTTCTTCTTCTGGTACGCGATGTACCGCGCCTACGAGAACGACCGCCGGGTCACCGCGGGGATGCCGACCGTGGAAGGGCAGGACTCCGCCCAGAAGGTCTTCTCCTGGCCGGACCTCGTCTATGTCGAGCTCATCTGCCTCGTCGTCGTCATGGCGATCCTGATCGTCTGGTCCATCGCGCTGAAGGCGCCGCTCGAGGAGCCGGCCAACCCGACGGATTCCCCCAATCCGGCCAAGGCGCCGTGGTACTTCCTGGGCCTCCAGGAGATGCTCGTCTACTACGACCCGTGGCTCGCGGGCGTCTTCTTCCCGGCGCTCATCATCGTGGGGCTGATGGCGATCCCCTACATCGACACGAACCCGAGGGGGAACGGCTACTTCACGTTCCGAGAGCGCAAGTGGGAGGTCTCCCTCTTCATCCTCGGGTTCATCGTGCTGTGGTGCTCGCTGATCGCGCTGGGGACCTTCCTGAGGGGGCCGAACTGGAACTTCTTCGGGCCCTACGAATTCTGGGACGTCAACAAACTCGTTCCGCTGAACAACATCAACCTTTCCGAAATCATCTGGATCAAGGTCTTCAAAAAGGCATTGCCGAACTTCTGGCTGTTCCGGGAGATCTTCGGGCTGCTCCTGGTCGGCTTCTACGTGCTGGTCCTGCCGCTGGTCTTCTCCAAGACACTGTTCCGGCGCTTCTTCGAGAAGATGGGCATGGCGCGCTACCTCATCGCCGTCAACCTTGTGCTGATCATGGTCGCGCTGCCGATCAAGATGTACCTGCGCTGGATCTTCAACCTGAAGTACATCGTCGCGATCCCCGAGTTCGCCTTCAACATATGAGAGACGTGAGCCGTAAGCCGTCAGCCGTGAGCCGTAATCTTGGCGGTCCGCGCTCATCGGGCTTCGGCTCACGGTTCACGGTTCACGGCTAACGAACCATGCCCCGCAAGCCGCCGGCCGAGCCGATCGACCACCACTACAACATCCCGAGGCTGAACCGTGCCTTCTTCTGGTCCGCGGGCATCCTCACGGCGGTGTTCCTGTGGATGGTCCTCGCCGACTACAAGCGCGACTGGAAGTCGATCCAGCAGACCTTCCTGCGCCTCGACCGCGACAAGACCATGGAGGCGGTCGAGAAGGCGCGGGAGAAGGCCTACGGCGAGGAGCGCGACAAGCTTAGGGCCCAGCTCGTCCAGGCCCGGCAGGACGAGCGAGCCCACCGCGCCACGATGGCGAAGTTGAACGCGCACCTGAAGGAGCTCGACCCCAAGCTCTACGGCGCGGACCAGGACGCCAAGTTCCTGAAGGCCTCTTTCGACGCCGCCCGGTACACCTACGAGGACAACCTGGCCAACCGGCCCAAGTCCGCCCCGAAGGCGGGGCGCGAGGTTGCGGACCTCGAGAAGAAGCTCGACGGCGCGAACCTCCGGCTCGCGAAGTTCAAGCGGGACGAGGCGGAGACGAAGGCCGAGTTGAAGCGGATCACCGGCAAGCACGACGAGGCGCAGGCCGCGATCGACAAGCTGTCGGCCGACTACAAGCTGGCGCGTCAGAAGGTCGAGACCCTGAAACAGGACACGCTCTTCAAGCTTCGCAACTCGCCGATCCTCGACATGGTCAACCCGTCGCTGCGGGTCCAGCAGGTCCAGCTCCCCGAGCACTTCAACGACGTCAACTTCATGAGGATCCCCCGAGTGGACCGCTGCGGGACCTGCCACATGGCCGCGGACCGCAAGGGCTTCGAGAAGGCCTCCCTCGACGAGCTGACGACCCGCTATCCGAAACTGAAGAAGGTCATCGGGGACGGCGTCGTCTACGAGACCCACCCGCGCATCAACCTCATGGTCGGCAGCGAGTCGCCCCATCCCGTCGGAGACTTCGGCTGCACCCCCTGCCACGGCGGGCGCGACCGGGCATCCTCCTTCTGGTCGGCGGGCCACTCTCCCGAGACTTCGAAGGAGGAGACGCGCTGGAAGCGCAAGTACGACTGGGAGTTCGACAAGTTCAACGAGATGCCGATCCTCCCGATCAAGTACGCGGACGCGGGCTGTTACCGCTGCCACGCGGACGAGACGAACTTCCCCGAGGCGCCGAGGCTCGACGCCGCGATGCGGATGGTCGAGTCGCTGGGCTGCTGGGGCTGCCACCGGATCGAGGGGCTGGAGAAGCAGAACCTGCCCAGGGTCGGTCCGTCGCTCGAGAAGGTCTCGTCCAAGGTCTCGAAGGAGTGGACGACGCGCTGGGTCATGGCGCCGGATACCTTCCGTGCCAACACGAAGATGCCAAGCTTCTTCTACCAGGAGAACTTCGTCAACGTGTCCGGCGACAAGAAGCCTACGAAGGCGCAGCAGGACATGAATGTCCGCGGCAAGCTCGAGAACGACGCGATGGTCAACTCCGTCGTCGCATACCTCTTCGAGAAGTCCCACCCCGCCCCGGTGCCGGCGGCGCCGGGCTCGGGAGACGCGGCGCGCGGCGAGAAGCTCCTGGCTTCGCGCGGGTGCTACGGCTGCCACCAGGTCGATCCGCGCGCCGACGCGCCGCGCGACCTGACGGGGACGTATCGGCAGTTCGGGCCGAACCTCGCCGGCATCGGGTCGAAGGCCTCGAAGGACTGGATCTACCAGTGGATCTCGGATCCGAAGAGGTGGAACCCCGAGACCAAGATGCCCAACCTGAGGCTCTCGCAGCAGGACGCGCTCGACATCGCCGAGTACCTCTCGACTCTCAAGAGCAGCCCGCACTTCGAGCAGGCGGCGCTTCCGCAGACCGACCCGAGGATTCTCGACGACATCGCCTTCTACTTCGAGACCGCCACCAAGACGCGCTTCGACGCGCGCGCCGACCTCGATCGGATGGACCTTCACGCCAAGGAGGTCTACACGGGCGAGAAACTGATCGCCCACTACGGCTGCTTCGCGTGCCACCGGATCCCCGGCTTCGAGGAAGCCAAGCCGATCGGCACGGAGCTGACCGAGGAAGGCTCCAAGGCGGTCCACCGCCTGGACTTCGGCTTCCTCCACCTCCCGCACACACGGCAGGACTGGTTCCGCACGAAGCTCCACAACCCGCGCATTTTCGACCGCGACCGCGCCCGGGGCTGGGAGGAGCGGCTGCGCATGCCCAACTTCCGGTTCCGCGACGACGAGCTCGACAACGTCGTCACCGCGGTTCTCGGGTTCCAGAAGCTGAACGCCTCCGCGGCGGCGAAGAAGGAATTGAGCGGCGAGCGGGCTTCGATCGAGCGCGGCCGGCGGATCGTCAAGGACCACAACTGCCAGGGCTGCCACGTCATCGAGGGGTTCGGGGGCTCGATCCGGTCGCTCGCGGCGGACCCGTCGCTGGCGCCCCCCGTGATCCAGGGCGAAGGCGCCAAGGTCCAGAGCGACTGGCTCTTCTCGTTCCTGAAGGCCCCGAAGACGGGCCAGATCCGCCCGTGGCTCGAAGTCCACATGCCGACCTTCGGCTTCACCGACGCCGAGTTGAACGACCTGACTCGCTACTTCGCGTACCTCGACCGCGCCGCGTATCCGTTCCTGACCTCGGAGTACGCCACGGAGCCCGCCCGCTGGGCCGCGGGGCGGAAGGTCTTCGAGGTGCTCCGGTGCCGGCAGTGCCATCCCCGGAGCGAGCAGGAGATGAACGCCGTCGAGGACAAGTCCAGCCTCGCCCCGAACCTCCAGATGGCCGCCAAGCGGCTGCGCCACGACTGGATCAACGACTGGATCCGGAGGCCGGACGAGTGGATGCCGGGCACGCGCATGCCGACGAACTTCCCGAAGGGGGACACGGGCGTGCGGACCTCGCCGCTGGGCGCGATGGTGGACGCGCCGGCCTTCGCGAAGGACCGCGCCGAGTTCGCCCAGATCCTCGGAGGCGATGACGCCGCGAAGAAGTTCCTCGAGGATCCCGACGCGGTGACGCGCGCGCTGCGCGACTACGTCTGGTCCATCGGGATCAACGGGGGAACGGCGCCCGCCGGAGGGCCCGCGCCCGCCGCGCCGCCCGAGACCAAACCCGCCGCCGCCGGCGCCCGCGCTTCCGGCCGTGCCTCTTCCCGGACCGCGCCGGCCGCGCCGTAGGCGCCGCGGTGCGGCTCGACCTCGCGCTCGTCTTCTACTGGGCGAGCCTCGGGATCAGCGCCGCCCTCGTCGTCCTCTTCCTGTGGCTCATGCGCGACCGCCGCGACGGCAAGCCGCCTAGGAATTGAGGAGCTGGACGATCCGCTGCTGGACGGCCGGGTCGGCCCACTCGATGGCGCCCTGGACGCGGTAGATCACACGGCCGTTCTTGTTGGCGATGTAGGTCTCGGGGAACTGCGTGGTGCCGAAGCGCTGCGCCGTCGCCGAGTTGGGGTCGCGGTAGATCGGCAGCTTGTTGGGGTTCTTGGCCGTGAAATCGTCGATCGTCTTCCAGTCCTTGTCCACGGAGATGGTGTAGAGGACGATGTCGTCGCGCCCCTTGTACTTCTCCCAGAAGTTCGAGAGTGCCGGGGTCTCCTCGACGCACGGCGGGCACCACGTCGCCCAGAAGTGGATGATCGTCAGGTGTCCCTTCTCCTGGGACAGGTCGACGGACTTCCCGGCCCGGTCGTAGATGTGCAGCCCCGGGACAGCGGAGAGGAACTGGAGCGATCCCGCCGCCGACTGGGGCGGCGAGAGCGACCGGACGAAGACGGTCCCGACGACGGCCACGACCACGGCGAAGGTGATGGTCAGGAGTGACCGTGTCTTCATGACGCCATCCTATTCGCGGCGACCCCCAGGGGATAGAGCTTTGGACCTCCGACGGAACAAGCCTCTCGGACGGGGCATTCCCCACAGAGCGACAGGCCTCGCTGCGGCTTGCAGATCCCGAGAATCCCGAGGCGGCAGAGAGAGTAGTCGTAGCGGACGGGGTCTTTCGGATCCAGCCGGGCGAGCCGGTCGGTGATCTCGCGCGCCGTGCGCCAGTCAGCGCTCCGGCGGCGGGTCAGCCTCAGCCGGCGGGCGATCAAGTGGATGTGCGTGTCGGTGGGGACCACCAGCCGGTCCGTCGGGATCCCGGGCCACAGCCCGAGGTCGAGCCGGTCGCGCCGGACCATCCAGCGCAGGTACATGTTCCAGCGCTTGCACGCGGAGCCCGATGCCGGGTCGGGGAAGAAGAAGTTGGCCGCGCTCGACGGCGGCAGCCGCCGCTTGCCGGTCACGGGGCGATAGTCGAACGCCTGGACCTTCCCGACGACCCGCGAGAGGAGCGGCCCGACGTCGCGGTCGCCTTCCCGAAGCTCGGACTCGAAGAAGGCGCGCAGCGATCCAGCTTGCCTCCGGGCGCGGGAGATCGCGAAGAGGAGGACCGCTGCATCGCGGGCGCCGTGGAAGCGGTGGCGAAAGCCGCGCAGCGAGTCCGAGGCGAGCTCGCGAAAGTCGGCGACCGAATCGAGGGCCGCCGCCGGCCGTGGACCGAGCGCCTCGAGGATCCGGCCGACGCTGGCCTGGATCGTCTCGACGCGGCCGTAGGCGAAGGCCGAGGCGATCCAGCCCACGACCTCGAGGTCATCGGGGCAGCCGTAGCGCGCGAGACACAGGATCGGGTCCGTCGAAGCGGTCTCCGGCCCGTAGGCCCGATAGAGCCGCTCGAGCCGGTCGGCCAGGAGCATCTCGCGGGACGACAGAGTCACGGGGAGATTCTACGATTTGTGATTTGTGATCAGGGCGATGGTTAAATCGGTCGGCGATGGTCCGCGAAAAAGCCCTTCTCGTCGGGGTCGCCTCGCGGGAGGCGCCCCGGGCCGTGGTCGAGGAGCATCTCGACGAGCTCGAGCGGCTCGCGGACACCGCGGGCGCCCGCGTCGTCGCGCGCTTCGTCAAGGAGCGCCCGTCTCCCGACCCCGCGACGTACGTCGGTAAGGGCTCGGTCGAGGAGATCGGGAGGGCCGCCTCGTCGCTCGGCGCGACCCTGGCCATCTTCGATGACGAGCTCACACCAGGCCAGGCGAGGAACCTCGAGGAGCGCTGGTCGGGGGCTGGCGGGGGAGTCCGGGTGCTCGACCGGCCCGGGGTCATCCTCGACGTTTTCGCGCTCCACGCCCGAACGCGCGAGGCGAAGACGCAGGTCGAGCTCGCGCAGCTCCAGTACCTCCTGCCGAGGCTCGCCGGGCGTTACG
>DATFQY010000191.1:0-128200 GCA_035263845.1 Thermoanaerobaculia bacterium
CTCGCGTCCGATCAGGTTCTCGCCGGGCTCGAGCGCGATCTCCCGGGGTCCCCAGAGGAGGCGGCAGGCGAACGGGAGCGGGAGCCCCGTTCCTCCCTTCTGTGGCGCGGCGGCCGCGTCAGCGGCGAACGCGTAGCCGAATCGCGGGACGGTCCGAAGGATTTTCTGAGACCGCGCTCCGTCGCCGAGAGCCGTTCGCAGCTCGACGATCAGGTTGGGAAGGTTCGCGTCCGAGACGAAGGTCTCCGGCCAGAGGAGCCGGTGGAGCTCTTCCTTGGAAACGGCGTTGGGACGCCGCTCCGCGAGGATCTCGAGGAGCCGGAAGGCTTTGGGGGTGACGGTGACGAGTTTGCCCTTCCGGAAGATCTCCCGGGTGCCCGAATCGACGACACAATCTCCGAAAATGAGTCTCACCTCGGCGCCCGCCGAAATCCATCTTAGCAAGCGGGCCCGGGGCCGGATCGTAAGATCTCGACGTGCCGGCCTGGAAGTTGACGCTGGAGTACGACGGGACGCGCTACCGCGGCTGGCAGTCCCAGAAGAATACGGACCGGACCGTCCAGGGGGCCCTCTTCCGCGCCGCCCGCGAGCTCTTCGAGGAGGACGTCGCGATCGGAGGCGCCGGGCGGACCGACGCCGGCGTCCACGCGCTCGGCCAGGTGGCGCACCTGAAGGCGAAGCGGAAGCTGGCGGAGAAGGCGATCGAGCACGGGATGAACGACCGGCTCCCCTTCGACGTCAACGTTCTCTCCGTCGAGTCCGCCTCCCCTTCCTTCCACGCGCGGCACGACGCGAAGTCGCGGACGTATCTCTACCGGATCTCGCGTCGCCGGACGGCGTTCGACAAGCGGTACGTATGGTGGGTCAAGGACCGGCTGAACTTCACCGCGATGGCCCGGGCGGCGAAAGGGATCGCGGGACGGCACGACTTCGCGTCCTTCTGTGAGAACCCGGAGGGGCAGGAGTCAACCCTCGTGGTCGTCGAGAAGAGCGACGTCCTCGACTGGACGCACGAGATCCACTACCGCATCGAGGCGTCGCACTTCCTCTGGAAGATGGTCCGCCGGCTGGCAGGCGCGCTCGTCGAGGTCGGGCGCGGCGCGCTCGACGCCTCGGACGTCGAGCGCCTGCTGGGGGAGAGGTCCTCCGAGCCGGCGAAGTGGACGGCGCCGCCCTCGGGTCTCTTTCTCGAGAAGGTGACCTACTAGAGGCTAGAGAACGTCGGCGGCTTCCATGGCGTGGGCGAAGGAGCTCGTCCAGAGCGCCTGGAGAGACGCGACGGATTCGTCGATCAACGTTCTCGATCCGATCGAAAAGGTCAGGCGTTCGCCGCCAACCCGGCCGATCGGCTGAAAAGCGACGCCAGTCTTCCCGGCCGCCTCGCGCACGCGGCCCTCCATCTCCGCCCCGAAGGAGACGAGGGCGCGCCCCGTGGTTTCGCCGAAGAGGAGAGAGGAGGGACGCAGGCCGGAGTCCAGTCGGATCTCCGCGCCGAGGCCGGACTTCATCGCGCACTCGGCCGCTGCGACTCCGAGCCCGCCCTCGGAGAGATCGTGCGCCGATGCGAGCGATCCGCCGTCCGCGAGAGCGAGGAGGAGCTCGATCAACCGCTTCTCCCCTTCCAGGTCAAGCTCCGGGCACGGCCCTTCGTCGCGCGACCGGACAACGCGGAGGAACTCGCTTCCGCCGAGCTCGTCGCGGCTCTCTCCGAGCTGTGCGATCACGTCGCCCTGCCGCCGGAAGGGCACGCGCAGGCGCTTCTCGACGTCGCCGAGGAGACCGACCATCCCGACCGTGGGCGTGGGCGGGATCGCGCGCCCGTCGGTCTCGTTGTAGAAGGAGACGTTGCCGGACACGACCGGGATCTCCAGCGAGCGGCACGCGTCGGAGAGGCCGCGGACAGCCGCCTCGAACTGGCCCATGACTTCCGGCTTCTCGGGATTGCCGAAGTTCAGGCAGTCGGTGATCGCGAGGGGCCGCGCCCCCGTGCAGGCGATCGAGCGGGCCGCCTCCGCGACGGCGATCCCCGCTCCGCGGTACGGATCGAGCGCGCAGAAGAAGGGGTTGACCTCGCTCTTCAGGGCGAGGGCCTTCTTCGTTCCCTTGACTCGGACAAGCGCCGCGTCGCCGCCCGGCCGCTCGACGGTGTTGGTCCCGACCATGTGGTCGTACTGGGTCCAGATCCAGGATTTCTCCGCGACGTTGGGCGAGGCGAGGATCCGGCGAAGGCTATCGCCGTAATCGGGGGGCTCGGGCTCCGAAGGCCATCTCGGAGGCGCAAGCGGCCTCGGCGCGGAGCGAGGGCGGTCGTACAACGGCGCCTCGGCGGAGAGCGGCTCGGCCGGCAGGTCCGCGACGATCTTCCCCTCGAAGAACAGCACCACGCGGCCCGAGTCCGTGACCCGGCCGATCTCCGCGGCGTCCAGGTCCCACTTGCGAAAGATCTCGAAGACCCTGTCCAGGCGGTCTCGGCGCGCCACGAGGAGCATCCGCTCCTGAGACTCCGACAGCATGATCTCGTAGGGGGACATGCCGGCTTCGCGCACGGGCACCTTCGAGAGATCCAGCTCCACTCCGCTACCGGCCCGACCCGCCATCTCGAAGGCGGAGGACGTCAGGCCCGCTGCGCCCATGTCCTGGATCCCCACGACCGCGTCGGTCTCGAAGAGCTCGAGGCACGCCTCCAGCAGCAGCTTTTCGGTGAAGGGGTCGCCGACCTGGACTGTCGGCTTCTTCTGCTTCGTCTCGTCGCCGGCGAACTCCTCCGAGGCCATCGTCGCGCCGTGGATCCCGTCGCGCCCCGTCTTCGAGCCGACGTACACGACGGGGTTGCCGCTGCCCTCCGCGCGGCCCTTGAAGATCCGGTCCTTCGCGACGATCCCGACGTTCATGACGTTGACGAGGATGTTGCCGTTGTAGGCCGGGTGGAACGTCGTCTCCCCGGCCACCGTCGGTATGCCCATGCAGTTGCCGTAGCCGGCGATGCCCCGGACGACGCCGTCCACCAGGTGCTTCATTCGCGGAGCGGAGAGCGCCCCGAAGCGCAGCGAGTCGAGCGAGGCGACCGGCCTCGCGCCCATCGTGAAGATGTCGCGGAGGATCCCGCCCACTCCCGTCGCCGCTCCCTGGTACGGCTCGATGAAGGAGGGGTGGTTGTGCGACTCCATCTTGAACGCGGCGGCGAGCCCGTCGCCGATGTCCACGATCCCCGCGTTCTCGCCGGGCCCCTGGATGACCCGCGGCCCGGACGTCGGCAGCTTCTTGAGGTGAACCCTCGAGGACTTGTAGGAGCAGTGCTCGCTCCACATCGCCGAGAAGATCCCGAGCTCGACGAGGTTCGGCTCCCTCCCGAGGATCTTCAGGATGCGTTCGTATTCGTCGGAGGAGAGGTTGTGCTCGGTGACGAGCTCGGGCGTGATCATCTCGCCGCGAGCGCGGTGACCACGGACTCGAACATCTTGCGGCCGACGTCGTTGCCGAGGAGGCCCTCGGAGCAGCGGTCGGGGTGGGGCATCAGACCGACGACGTTGCCCTCGCGGTTGGCGATGCCGGCGATGTTCTCGGCGGCGCCGTTGGGGTTGCCGGCGTCGTTGACCCGGCCCTGTTCGTCGCAGTAGCGGAAGACGACGCGGCGCTCCCGCCGCAGCTCCTCCATCGTCTCGGGCGGCGCCGTGTAGTTGCCCTCGCCGTGTCCGATCGGCATCTTCACGATCTGGCCGGGCTCGTAGAGGCGGGTAAAGGCGGTGTCGGAGCTCTCGACCCGCATGAAGATGTCGCGGCAGATGTAGCGAAGCGTCTTGTTCGGCCGGACCGCGCCGGGAAGGAGGCCCGCCTCCAGCAGAACCTGGAAACCGTTGCAGATCCCGAGGACCGGGCCGCCGGCCCGCGCGAACTCCGCCACGCTGTCCATGACCGGCGAGAAGCGCGCGAGCGCGCCCGCCCGCAGGTAGTCGCCGTAGGCGAAGCCGCCCGGCAGGATGACGGCGTCGGCGCCCTTCAAGTCCGTCTCCTTGTGCCAGACGTAGCCGGCCTCGCAGCCGAGCAGGTCCTTCGCGATATGGAAGCAGTCGGCGTCGCAGTTGGAGCCGGGGAAAACGACGATCGCGAACTTCATGGCACCACCCTCACGTCGTAACCCTCGATGACGGTGTTGGCGAGGAGCTCCTCGGCCATCTTCTTCGCGTCCCGCACGATCTCGGAGGTGTCCGAGCCTTCCACCTCGACGAAGAAGACCTTGCCCGCCCGGACGTCCGTGACCGACCGGTGGCCCAGCCGCGTGAGCGCCGCGGCGATCGCCTTGCCCTGGGGGTCCAGGACGTCGTGGCGCGGGTAGACCCGGATCTCGACCTTCACGCGTCGAACGTCTCGAAGCCGGTGACCTGGTCGGCGAGCCCGGCGGCGGCCGGCGAATTGGCGCGGGCCAGGGCCTCCGCCAGCGCGGCCATCGCGAGCGGCGGAATGTTGTTGGTCCGCGAAAGGTGCGTCGCGACGACGCGCTTCAAACCCGGCCAGCTCGAGCGGCGGATCGCCTCAGCGGACTGGCGGTTGGAGAGGTGCCCCCAGCCGCCCGAGATGCGCTGCTTGAGCGGCCACGTGTAGGGCCCGTCCCGGAGCATGTCCTCGTCGTGGTTGAACTCCAGGAGGATCGTGGTCGAGCCCTTCAGGAAGTCCACGAAATCTTCCTCCGCCCGCCCCAGGTCCGAGGCGATGACGACGCGGGCGTCGTCGGCCTCGAAGGCGTACGCGACGGACTCGTTGGCGTCGTGGGGCGTGGCGAAGGCGCGGAATCCCAGGTCCCCGATCCTCGACTCCCGCCGGGCGTCCACCCTCACGAACGGGGAGAAGAGGTCTCCCTCCAGGCCGATCGCGTCCGCGGTCCCGGCGGTGGTGAAAATCGGGCACTCCCAGCGGGCGGAGAAGACGAGCGCGCCACTGGAGTGGTCGCCGTGCTCGTGCGTGACGAAGATGCCGCGGATGGACTCCGGCTCGATGCCGCGGGCGGCCATGCGCCGCTCGATCTCCTTCGCCGAGAGTCCCGCATCCACCAGCACCCTCGTCCGGCCCGATTCGACGACGCAAGCATTGCCGCCGGATCCGGACGCGAGGATGGACACGCGCATCGAAGTGTTTAGATTAGCAGGAAAGTCATCGTCCGGTGGAACCGAAGCCTCCCTCGCCTCGCGAGCTCGGCGGAAGCTCCTCCACTTTCTCGAATCGAGCCTGGACGACCGGCGCGAAGACGAGCTGAGCGATGCGCTCTCCCCTCTCCAGCGTCACGGGCTCGGAGCCGAGGTTCGCGATGATCACCTGGATCTCGCCGCGGTAGTCGCTGTCGATGGTGCCCGGCGCGTTCAGTGTCGCCAGGCCCTTGTCGTGCGCGAGACCGCTTCGCATCCGGACCTGCCCCTCGTACCCCGGCGGAATGGCCACCGCGATGCCGGTCGGCACCCGCGCCCGTCCTCCCGAAAGGATCATCAGCGGCGCCTCGATCGCCGCGCGAAGGTCGCATCCCGCCGACCCCGATGTCGCGTAGCGGGGCAGATCCAGGCCCTCGCCGTGGCGAAGGACCTTCACGGCAACCGTGATGTCAGGCACGGCCGGATCGTAACCCGGCGATAGGACAGATAACGACCGGGCGTTTAGTTGAGGGAGGTTGCGAAATCGGGCGCCGTTAGCGGGAGTTTGGCGACGTTTCCCACGACGGCCATGGAGATGATCCGGCCGTCGAAGAGGCGCTCGGCCTCCTCGGCGATGTCGCCGGAGGTAACCGCCTCGACGCGGGTGATCATCTCTTCGGTCGAGGCGGGCTTGCCGAAGTAGAACTCGTGGCGGGCATGCATGGACATGCGCGAGACGGTGGATTCCAGCGACAGCATCATGTTGCCCTTGAGGTTTTCCTTGGCCCAGGCCAGCTCCCTCGGCCGGACCCCCTCGCGCTTCAGCCTCTTGAGCTCCCGCAGCGTCACCTCCAGGAGCCGTCCCAGGTTCTTCGGCGCGCAGGCGGCGTAGATCGTCTCGTAGCCCCCCAGGCGGAAGGAGTTCAGCGAAGAGGCGATCGAGTACGCCAGCCCACGCTTCTCGCGAACCTCCTGGAAGAGCCGGGAGGACATCCCTCCGCCCAGGACGATGTCGAGCAGGTTCGCCGCGAACCGCCGGCCGGAAGCCTGCGACGGCCCCTCCACCCCGAGGCATATGTGGGCCTGCTCGAGCCCGCGCCGGGACTTGAGCAACAGGTCCTGGTGACCGCGGGGCCGCGCCAGCCGCCGGCCCGGTTCCCCGGAGCGTCCCGGGCGGGAGCGCCGGCGTGAGAAGAGGGCCTCGATCCGGGCGAGGCATTCCCGGACGGGCACGTGCCCCGCGAGGGAGACGATCAGGTTCTCCGGCCGGTAGCTCGCCCCGTAGTAGCGGTAGAGGTCCGCCAGGCTGATGGAGCCGACCGTCTCCGCCGTCCCGAGGATCGGGGCGCCCAGCGGGTGGCTGCGCCAGAAGGACCGGACGAAGAGCTCGTGGACCTCGTCATCCGGGTTGTCGCTGGCCTCCCGGATCTCGTCGAGGATGACACCCCGCTCCATCTCGATGTCCACGGACTCGAATGCGGGCGACAGGACCACGTCACCCAGGAGGTCGAGCGCCTCGGGGAACCGGGAATCCAGCGTGTGGACGTAGAACCCGGTGTACTCCTTGGTGGTGAAGGCGTCCACGTCCCCCCCGAGACGGTCAATCTCCCGGGCGATCTGGACGGTCGAGCGCCGGCGGGTCCGCTTGAAGAGGACGTGCTCCAGGAAGTGGGAGATCCCCTGCTTGGCTGTCGGCTCGTCTCCCGACCCGGCCCCCACGAAGAAGCCGAGGGAGAAGGAGCGGACGTCCTGCATCCGGTCGATGAGAACCGTGGCTCCGTTGGGGAGGATGAACTTCTTGACCATAAACCGGGCCCGGCGGGCTCTCCTATTCTAATTCCGTGCCCGGTTTGGCCGGAGGGAGCCGGCAAAAGGACCTAATTTTTGATGGTGTTCGACTTAGCGGCCGCGAACCGGAGTCACCTGGCCCGGGATCCCCGGGCCGCCGATGCCGCCGGGGCCTCTCATCCCGCCGCCGCCCGGCAGGCCCGTCATAGTGTCGCGGTCGGCGTCTCCCATGATGAAGCGCCACTGGTCGTAGTACTTCTGACCGCGCCACTCCGACAGTGCCTCTTCGTGGAGGTTCGAGCGCACGCCGATGATCGGCCCGACGCTCTTGGTCTGACTCGCCCCGAAGACCCCGGGGGTCGGGCTGGGGAGCGGCGCCGGCTGCCCCGGCGATCCCGGCAGGCCCGAGCCTCCGACCGGAGCGTTCGGGTTGGCGTCGGGCGAGTTCTGGTAGATGACGTGCCAGTCCATGCAGTTGCAGAACGGCTCCTTGAAGAGGTGGCGGATCGTCCGCGGGCGGTTCTCGTAGAGCTCCTTCAGCTCCGTCGGGAAGCGGCCGTAGCGCTTCTGGAAGAGCGCGATCGCCCGGGCGTACTGCTTGCCGCGAAAGAGGAGCTCCTGCTCGCGCTCCCTCTTCATGATGGTGGCGATCGAAGGCGCCACACCCATCAGGAGGATCGCCATCACCGTCATCGCGATGACGATGGCGACCATCGTGTACCCGGATTCGCGGTTGTTTCTCACCAGTCTTTGTAGAGCGTGCCGTCCAATGCCTTGTCCGGGGAGCCGCTGTGGACGTCGATGACCCCCGGGTTGGTCGGAGCGTCGGCTGCGCCGGGCTGCTGGGAAGTGTCGGCGGTCGCTTCCTCGAGCGCGATGACCCAGGTCTCAGCGGACTTCGTCATCGGGTCCGTCGGGATCTTGCGCAGGTAGCCGGCCGACACGAGCGTCTGCAGGTCCGGCGGATAGGCGCCCTTGTCGCCGTGGTACTGGTCGATGACGCTTCGCATCGTGAAGAGGTCCTCCCGGAGGGCCGCCTCCCGCGCCCGCTGAGGAGAGTCCCGCAGGGCGGGGACGGCGATCGCCGCCAGGATCCCCACGATCGTCATGACGACGAGGAGCTCGAGAAGAGTGAACCCGCGTTCCGTTGACTTCATCTCCTCACCAGTCCTTGTAGTAGGTGCCGTCGATGGCCCGCAGGTCAGAGAGGGAGAAGACGTCGTAGACGTTCTGGCCACCCCAGGACAGCGTGTCCGGTTCGTCCTGGAAGGACCTCATTCCCCACTCGTCCTTCTTGGTCATGGGGTCGGTCGGAACCCGCCGGAGAAACTTCTGCTTCTTGTCGAGCTGGCCAACGAGCGTGACCCCCTCGACCAGGGTCTTCAAGTCGGGCGGGTAGCCTTCCGAGCCGATCTTGACGGGGATCAGGCCGAGGTCGGAGTACTGCTTGTACTTGTCGATGGCGTCCCGCATCAGGCGGAGCTGGTAGCGCAGCTCCAGTTCGTCCTGGCGTTTGACGGTGTACCGCGCGATCGGGACCGCCATGGAGGCGAGGATCGCCACCATCGCCGCGACCACGGCGAGCTCGACGATCGTGAACCCGGATTCGTGAGCCGTGAACCGTGAGCCGTGAGCCGCGATTGCGGCGACACGCTCCCTCCACGGCTCACGGCTAACGGCTAACGGCTTACGGATCGTCACTTCACCTCCACCGCGATCGGGGTCGAGCCGGCCCCGTCGGGGACCTTCTCGAAGGAAAGCGTGGAATTGCCCTTCGCGATTCCCCGCAACACGATTTCCGCGATCGCCCGGGTGCCCGAAACGTTCAAGACGCTGGGGATGTCGATGATGACCCGGCCCGGGTCGATGTGGGAATCGGCGTAGCCGCCGTCGGAAAGGATCGGGCGCACCGAGACAGCGGCGGCCACCGCGGGGTCGAAGCGGACGGCGATCGAGGTGTTCTCGAGCGTCTTGTTGCCGCCGACCCGGACAATGACGGTCTTCTGCTCTCCCGGCGCCAGCACGAGCTGCGGCGGGTCGAAGTCGAAGGACACCGAGCCCGCGGGGGCGTCGGTCTGCGCCTGGATGGCGGCCTCCTGCGGCGCCGCCGCTCCGGCTCCCGGGGCGGCCGCCCCGCCCGGCGGGGGCGTGGGTCGAGGGGTGGGCCGGAAGATGTCGCTCGGCCCCCCGGCCGGGGCCAGGTTGATTCCGGCCGGCGGAGGCGGCGTCGTGGCCGGCCGCGCCGGGGCCACCGACGGCTGCCGGCCGAGGTCGAAGGGGCCTCCTCCGGCGGGCGACTCGATCCGCGGAGTGCCCTGGAACGAGATGTTGGCGTCGGTACCGACGTAGACCGGGGTCAGGTCCTCATCGGTGACGTCCGGGATCCGGATGATGTGCGGCGTCAGGGTCAGGACGAGGTCCGTCGTCGACTTGGTCGTCTTCTTCCTCGAAAGCAGCCTCCCCAGGATCGGGATGTCGCCGAGGAACGGGATCGTGACGTTCCCGTTGGCGATGTCCGTCCGCAACAGCCCGGCGAGGAAGTTCGTCTCGCCGTCCTTCAGGCGGATGTTGGACGAGATCGTCCGGGTGCCGATGATGGGCTGCTCCTGACCCTGCTGGACGGTGATCGAGCCGTTCAAGTTGGAGACCTCGACGGTCAGCTTCATCGTGATCTCGCGGTTGTGGTGGACGCGAGGCTCGACGTCGATCTTGATCCCGACGTCCTGGTACTGGAACGACGTGACCGGGACGATGTTGCCGCCGACGGTCGTGCCGGTGTTGAAGGTCGTCGTCGGGATCGGGACCTTGTCGCCGATGAGCAACTGCGCCTTCTGCCCCTCGGAGATCCGAAGCTGCGGCTTGGCGAGCAGCTCAGCGTCCGTGTTGTTCTTGATGAACGTGTAGGTCAGCGACGGGATCGTGAAGCCGAAGGAGCGGACCGAGATCTCCTTCAACTGGTCCCAGGTGAAGCTGCCGTCCGGGACGGGGTTGCCGAAGTTCGTGTTGCCGCCCGGGGGAGCCAGGGTCGCCCCGACGGAGTAGGAGGAGAGCAGCAGGCCGATGTCGATGTTCTTCGTTGCGTTGATCTGGAGCAGCTCGACGTCCACGATGACCTCGGAAAGCTGCTTGTCGTTCTGCTCGATGATCTTCTCGGCGATCGCGACCTTGTCGGCCGTGTCGCGCAGGGTGATGGAGTTCTCCGCCTTGTTGATCGAAATGCGGGTCGTCTGAAGCAGCGACCGCAGCGCGTTGGAGACCTCGGTGACGTCCCCGTTGGAGAGGAAGAAGGTCCGGATGACCAGGTCCTCGTAGGTCTTGCGGTTCTGCGGGTTATCGGCGGCGATCAGCATCGTGTGCTCGTCCACGACCTTGTAGAAGTGGTTCTCCTGCCGCATCAGGGTCTCCAGGGCGGTCTGGAACTCCACGTTGTTGAGCACGATCGAGACATTGTCGTCCTTCAGCTGCGGGTCGAAGATGACGTTGATGCCGGCGGCCGAGGCCAGCGACTGGTAGATCTGCTTGATCGGCTTGGGCGTCGGGAAGTTCAGGTTGATCGGCCGGTCGCTCGTGGGCTCGAGCATCGGGGCGCGGGCGCGGATGCCGCGGGTCCTGCGCTTGGCCGCCTCCATCCGGCTTTCCCCCGTCCGCTCGGCGATCGCCTTGGCGGCCTCGTCCCTCGCCTTGCGCAGCTCCGTCTCCGCGTACTTGTTGTTGTTGTCCAGGACGACCGCCTGCTCGAGCTCGACGACGGCCAGCTCCGGCTGGGCGGCGGCTCGGTACGTCTTCCCCTTCTCGAAGTGGAACTGAGACGCCTTGATTTTCGCCTTGGCGTAGGAAATCCGGTATTGCGAGTTGGCCGGGTCGAGCTCCACCGCCCGGCTGTACTTCATGACCGCGATGTCCCAATGCCCGAGCTGCTCTTCGTCCCGCGCCTCCTGGTAGGCGCGCGAGCCGGCGCAGCCGACGGCGAAGACAAGAGTCAGGAGTGCAAGAAGTCGCGATAGCTTCATGAGAAGTCTTCCCTTCGATCAACAGGTCTCATGGTGTGATCCCCAGGCGTTTCGTCACGGACTGCGGATAGCCGACGTAGCCGATCTCGACGGACTCGTATCCGATGTTTCGGAGGATGAAACGGTTGAAGACGACGTCCCCGGCGCGCGCGTTCAAGAGCTGGTCTCCCTGGAGCAGGACCGCGATCGGCGCCTCCCGGGGCCCGAACGTGCCGATGAACTTGAAGCTGACCTCCGGCGGAACCGGGGTCGGCGTCGGGCCGGGCGGCGGGAGCGGCCCGATGAAGAGCGCGCTTCCGGGCGCGGGGGGCGGAGGCGGGGGCGGCGTCGGCGTGGGAGGCGGCGTCGGGGATGGCTGCCGCGGGTCGAAGATGTTGCGCCCGGTCTCCCCCGCTCGGGGCCGCGGAGGGTTGAGCATGTCCTTGCTCAGGAACGGCACGTCTTCCGGCGCGGTCTTCTTCTCGCGCGAGGCGCGGGCGCGCGGGCGGGCCACGGGTCGGTCGTCCTCCGCGCTGGCCGCGGGCGAGCCCGTGGCGGACGAGGCGGAGGCCGGGCCCGAGCGCGCGGTTGCGTCGCCTCCTCCCCGGTTGCCCCACTTCACGACGGCCAGGACCAGCACGACGGCGAGGGCGCCGAGCAGGTAGAGCTGGCTTCGGGTCGAGCCGGAGGGGGCCCTCATTGCGGCGTGCTCCCGGCGAGCCTCGCGCGCGTCGAGGGCGCCTCGCCTTCCTCGGCGAGGAAGTAGGTCACCAGCGTCACGTGGACCTGAACCGAGCCCGGCATCTCCTGGTCCCGGGTCAGGCCGATCTCCCGGACGGCGATCCACTTGCGGCTCGTCTGGAAGGCGTCGAGGAGCTGCTTGAACCGGCCGTATTCCCCGCGGAAGGAGAAGGCCACGTTCATCGGAACGAGCGAGCCGCTCTCCTGCTTGATCGCTGCGTACGAGATCTGCGCCGGGGAGACCCCTCCCTTGCGCAGGATCGTGTGGATCTCGTCCACGACGGCGGCCAGCGTCTCGCGCTGGGAGCCGATGCGGTGTCCGTAGAACTCGTCGAGCGCGGCGCGAACCTCCGAGAGGCGCTTGCGGTCGGAGGCGAGCTTCTTCGCCTCCGCCTCCTTCGACTCGACCTCCTTCTCGAGCGCGACGCGCCGCCCCTCGAGGGCCTCGCGGCGCTCGCGGGCGGTGCCGCGATACCAGAAGAAGAACCCGGCGTTGGCGACGAGCAGGACTCCCGCCGCGATCAGCCAGCCCAGCCGCCTCGCCCAGACGCCGCCGCCCGTCACGACTTCGCTCCGGGACGGTACTGGACCGTCACCTCGAAGGTGTGCCCCTCGGGCACGCCCTTCTCGGGATTGGACTCCGTGTGGAGGGCCAGGGACTCGAAGGACGGGTCCTTCGAGAACGCGGCGATCGTCTTGACGACGCTCTCGGAGTCCTTGCCCAGCAACCCGATGCTCAACGTCGTCTCGCCCGTATCCTCGAAGTGCGGCGCCAGGCGGACCACACGCACGTCGGGCGGGAGCGTCTTCTCGAGCCTCGTCAGCAGGCCGGTCCAGGAGAAGCGGCGCTCCCCGACGATCCGGAGCAAGCCACGGCTCTCCTGGGCCAGCGCGGAGACCTTGTAGTTGTTCAGCGCCGTCCGGGACTCGTCGGCCCCCCTCATCGCCTTCGCACGCCGCTGCTCGAGAAACTCGATCTGGCGCCCGGTGCCCTCGCTGTCGCGCTGAAAATCGCGGTACAGCGAGACGTTCTGGGCCAGGAAGACGAGCGCGACCGCGAAGGCGAGCCCCGCGATCAGGAAGACGGGACGCTCGTCGCGGAAGGGGCGGCGCGCGAAATCGAGCCGGCGGAGCCTCATCGCCCGTACACCGCCGCGAACCCGGGCAGCAGCTCGGGCCGCGAAACGATCCGCTCGTCGAACGTGGGATCAGTCGAGAAGAGCCGGCCCTGGATCCTCTGGGGGGGCACCGGGAGCCTCTCGGCGTGCCACGACTCCGCGGGCGACTGGTCGTGGACGTAGATCGCCGCGAGGCCCTGCCCGTTCAACTTCTCGGCGTAATAGGAGAGCGACAGCCGCAGCTCCTGCTCGTGCCCCTCTTCCTCCTCGGAAGGACGCTGCCGGAAGAGAAGCAGCGTCTCGCCGCGCGCGATGATGAAGACGATCGACCCGGAGGAGCGGTGGATCAGCGCATAGTCTCCGGGGCTCTTCGCCGAGAGCGTCGGCGCCAGCCCCTCGAAGAGGACGAGGCTCGCCGGCGCCAGCGCGCCGACCCGCACCCCCTTCTCCTCGAACGCCGCCTCGATCGAGCGGAGCATCTCGGCCGGCGCGGCCGCGACGAGCAGGCGCTTCTGCTCGCCCGCGGGGGCCATTTCGACGTGGACGATCTCCAGCTCGGTGGTCACGCCCGGAAGGAGCTTCTTCAACTTCCACAGCACCATCTCGCGGATCGACTCGTCGGAGCTGGGGATCGAGTCGAGCTCGACGGGAAGGATCCGCGCCCAGGAATCCGGGAAGACGACGGAGGCGCGGGTCAGCCGGCCCTGGGAGAACCGGCGCGCGGCCTCGACCGCGGGCGCCAGGGCGGCGGCCGAGAAGAGCGGCGTCCCGGAGGCGCCGGTCCCGACCGTGTTGGGCGGATAGGGGAAGTTCTGCGAGAAGGAGATCCCGGCCGGCGACTTGCGGTTGACGAAGGCGTAGGTCACTCCGTCCGCCATCAGGCAGAAGACGTGCGGGGGCACGACCGGTTTCAGAAAGGGCAGCGTCATTCGACGAACGTGACCTTGTTGACTTCCTTCAAAGTCGTCCACCCCTCGAAGACCTTGGCCAGCGCGGCGTCGCGCAGGAAGGCCATTCCTTCCTCCTTGGCCGCCTTCTTGATGTCGGCCGCCGGCCGCCGCTCGAGGATCAGTCCGCGGATCCGGTCGGAGAGGTCCAGCAGCTCGGCGATCGCCATCCGGCCGTGAAACCCGGTGCCGTCGCACTCAAGGCACCCCTTCCCCTCGTAGAAGACCTTCCCGCGCGCCGTCTGCGGATCGATCCCGGACTCGGCCAGCAAGGCCGGCGTGACCTGGACCGCCTCCCGGCAGTGCGCGCAGATCTTCCGGACGAGCCGCTGCGCCAGGACACAGTTCAACGCCGAGACGAAGTTGTAAAGCTCCACCTTCATGTTGAGGAACCGTCCCAGCACGTCCACGACGTTGTTGGCGTGGACCGTGGTGAACACGAGGTGGCCCGTCAGGGCCGACTGCACGGCGATCTGCGCCGTCTCCTCGTCGCGGATCTCTCCGACCATGATCTTGTCCGGGTCGTGGCGAAGGATCGACCGCAGCCCCCTCGCGAAGGTCAGCCCCTTCTTCTCGTTGACCGGGATCTGGGTGATGCCGCGGAGCTGGTACTCGACGGGGTCCTCGATGGTGACGATCTTGTCCTCGACGGACTGGATCTCGGAGAGGCAGGCGTAGAGGGTCGTCGTCTTGCCGGAGCCAGTCGGCCCGGTGACGAGGACCATCCCGTAAGGCTCGCGGATGAACTTGCGGAGCTTCTTCTTGGTGTCCAGGTCGAACCCGAGGATCTCGAGGTTGAGCGACTTGAACTCGGCGTTGGCCGACTCCTTGTCGAGGATGCGGATGACGGAGTCCTCGCCGTGGACCGTGGGCATGATCGAGACGCGGAAGTCGATGGTGCGCCCGCGGACCCGCAGCTTGAAGCGGCCGTCCTGCGGGATGCGCTTCTCGGCGATGTCGAGCTCCGACATGACCTTGATGCGGGAAATGATGGTCCCGTGGTGGCGCTTGTCGATCGGGTCCATGGCCTGGTAGAGCACGCCGTCGATGCGGTACTTGATGATGACGACGTTTTCCTGCGTCTCGATGTGAACGTCGGAGGCGCGGCGCTGGATGGCGTTGAAGACGATCGAGTCCACGAGCTTGATGATCGGCGACGCGTCCTGCGTGATCCGGTCGATCGTGAGGGTCTCTTCCCCCTCCTCGTCCTCGGAGACGAGCTGGAGCCGGAACTCCTCGGTGGCCTCGTCGAGCACGCGCTGGGAGGACTCGCTCTTCTGGAGGATCTCGGTGATCGAGGCGCGGCTGCCGACCTTGAGCTTCAGAGGCAGGCCGGTCAGCAGCTCCAGCTCGTCCAGCTTGACGACGTCGGTCGGGTCCGCGCAGATGATCGTCAGGGACTTCTCGGTGCGCTTCTCCGGGACGAACCCGTAGCGCAGCATCCACTCGACCGGGATGGACCGGAAGAGCTCCGGGTCCACGCGAAAGGCGGCGAGGTCCACGTACGGGAGGTCGAGCCTCTCCGCCACCGAGATCGCGCTGGCCTCGGACTCCGAGGCGAGGGCGCCGCCGTTGACGACCTGCTTGGCCATGGTCCTCCTCCTATCCCTTGATCTGCGACATGAGACGGAAGATCGGCAGATACACCGAGAGGAGGATCGTCATGATGACCCCTCCCATGATCACGAGGATCGCCGGCTCGACGAAGGAGATCACCCGCGCCAGCAGAAGGTCGATTTCCTCGTCGTAGAACTCCGACACGGAGGAGAGCATCTCCTCCAGGGCGCCCGAGGCCTCGCCGACCTTGATCATCTCGATTGTCAGGTTCGTGAAGATGCCCGTTCCCTCGAGGGCCCTCCACAGCTCGCCTCCCTCTCGGATCTTCGGGACGATCTCGCCGATCTGGCGCGAGACGAAGCGGTTGCCGACCGCCGCGGACGCGTTCTCCAGCGCCGGGACGAGCGGCGTGCCCCCTCCCAGGAGCGTCGCCAGGCTGCGCGTGAACTGAGAGATCGCGAAGCGGCGGAAGATGCCGCCGAGGACGGGGAGCTTCAGGATGAACGAGTCGCCCCACTCGGCGCCCCGCGAGGACTTCAGCCACCGCGTCGCGAAGAAGCCCCCGACGATCAGGACCACGAGGAGGAGGAAGATGTTGCGCCGCAGGAACGTCGCGGAACCGATGACGATGACCGTCAGCAGCGGCAGCTCCGCCTTGAAGTCTCCGAAGAACTCCTGGAACTTCGGGATCACGACGGTCATCAGGATCGCGATCAGCCCGATCGAGAGCGCGATCAGGATGGCCGGGTAGACGAGCGTCGAGATGACCTTGCGGGTCAGCGCCATGATCGTGCGCTGGTACTTGACGTACCGGCGCAGCACGCTCTCGATCTCGCCGGACTTCTCGCCGGCTTTCAACGACGTCCAGTACAGCCGCGGAAAGAGGTCTCCCTGCTGCTCGAAGGCGTCGGAGATCGCGGCTCCGGCGTTGACCCTCTCCCGGACGTCCGCGAGGACGCGGCGCAGGACCGGGCTCTCTTGCCGCTCCAGCAGCAGCTCGAAGGAGTGGAGGACCGGCAGCCCGGCCTTCAGCAGCGCGATCAGCTCCTGGTTGAAGATCAGGAAGTCGCGCATCTTGACGTGCCCGCGGCGGCGCCGACGGCCGCCCACCAGCGACAGGCCCTCGCGGCGGATCTCGAAGACATGCCCGCCGCGGCGCTCCATCTCCAGGCGCGCCGCCGTGGCGTCGGCCGCCTGGATCGCCTCCTCGGCCACCCTCCCGTCGGGCCATCCGACCTTGGCTCGGAACTCGCGGCTCATCGCCTAGCGCTTCTCCACCGACTTGCCCCCCGGCGCTCCGGGGCGGGCCGTCTCCTGCGCGAGCAGGATCAGGATCAGGGCGTTCTTGGAGCCTTCCTCCTTGGACGCCCCGACGACCAGCGTCTGGTTGAGCGTCACCGGCACGGAGGCGCGGTACAGGAGCGTGGGCTGCACGCGGCCCTGCTCGTCCTTCTTCAGCCTGGACAGAGCGAACGGCGAGAGCAGCAGCTCGTCGCCCGCCCCGGCCGGGCCGATGGTGAAGGTCAGGATGTACTCGTCGCCGAGCCGGTAGGAGACCGGCCGTCCCTCGACTCCCTGCATCGTGGCGGAATCCAGGAGCGTGTAGTCGTTGAACTGGAACATGGATTTCAGCTTCGCCCCCAGACCGCCGATCTCGCGCGCCATGGACCCGGCGGGCGCGTCGGCGCGGGCACGCACGAGCTTGACCGCGAAGGTGAAGCCGCGCGGGGGAACGTCGAACTCGGAGAGGACCTTCGCGATCGTCTTCAAGTTCTCCTCCCGATCCGTGACGGTCATCGCATTCAGGCGCTGCGCCAGCGTGATCGAGGCCGAGTCGGAGAGGTGGGGACGGATCAGCAGGGCCGCCTCTTCGACCCGCTTGTACTTCAGCACGAAGACCCGGACCGCCGTCTCCGAGGCCGCCCCCGCCGGGGACGCGTTCTCCGGTCCCGGCAGCGCGATCGCGTCGAGCGACATGGCCACGAGGGCCGCGAAGAGAATTCCTTTTCTCACCGAATGAAGAACCCCGCCCGGGAACCGAGATGCCCGGAACGCTTAGATGTCGATCGAACGATCCACGATCCAGACCACGCGCGGCTGTCCCGCGCCGGGGTTGAAGTCGTAGATCGTCGCGTCCGCCGGAAACTTCTGGGTCCCGCTCGTGACGCCGGGCGCCTGCGGCGGCGCGATCGCCGCCGGAGCGAAGCCCGTGTCCGCCGACTGGCGGGGCCCCGCCACCGCCGCCGGCGCATCCCGCCGAGGCGGCGCTCCCGGCGCCAGAAGCGTCAGGAGAAGGGCCGCCGCGGCCGCGCCCAGGATGCTCCACCGCCGCCGGCGCGAAGGAGCCTCGACCCGCCGCTCCGCCTGCTTCCAGGCGATGCCCGACCGGACGCCCTCGAGGATCCGCGAGATCTCGGCGGGCGGGACCGGCGGCTCGGCCGCTCCCGCGAAGAGAAACAGCGGATCCGCCGCGGCCGCCACCCGGCGGCACTCCTCGCACGAGGCGAGGTGCTCGCGAACGGCCCTTCGCTGCTCTCGGGTCAGCGCTTCCGCGGAGTAGTCGTCGAAACGGCCGCGGATCTGGCCGCAAGAGGGCGTCATGGCTCGACCTTGTCCCGCTGGTCCCGCCGCCGCGAGAGCCCCGGCGAGATCCGCTCGATCTCTCGGCGAAGCGCGCGTCGTGCGTTGAAGAGGTGGTTGCGGACGGTGGACTCGCCGCAATTCAGGATCTCCGCGATCTCGCTGGTTTCCAGGTCCTCGAGCTCGCGCAGCACGAAGGCTGCCTTCTGCTTGCCCGTCAGCCTGCCCGCGACCTTCTGGAAGAGCCGCGAGGCGGAATCATCCTCGGCCGCCCGCGTCGTCTCGTTGCCGGTCTCGCTCTCGCGCATCCGGACGAGGTGAAGCGTGGCGGTATGGGCCTTCTCGCGGCTCCGGGCGGACCGAAGAAAGTCGATCGCGAGGTTGGTCGCGATCCGGTAGAGCCAGGTGTTGAAGGAGTATGTCTCGTCGTAGCGGGACAGCTGCTCCCAGACCCGCAGGAAGGACAGCTGCGCGACGTCCCTCGCGTCCTCGAGGTTTCCCACGATGCGGCGGGCGACCGCGACGACGGAGGGGGTCTTGCGCACCACCAGCGCCTCGAAGGCGACCATGTCGCCGCCCCGCGCCTGGATGGCCAGCTCGCGGTCCGGCAGCTGGCCGACTTCCTCCCGCCGCCGGTTCTCGCTGTAGATGAGCTCCATCGGCGTTTTATACGGAGACGGATCGCCCGGCGTTGGAGGCTTTTTCTCCGACATAAGCCATTGAATGGTAGGGCCTTGGGGCGGCCGGGGCAAGTCGAAGGTCCGAGGGAGGGGTAGGAGTGGCCAACCTGGACCTGAAACAGTCCGCTCGCGGCCCTCGATTCCTGTGGTCGGGGATAATCGACGCGGATGTTTCTCTACCGAATCCTGTCGGTCCTGGCGCTGCTGGCCTACTCCCCGGTCGCCCTTTTCCGGTCGATGACCGGGCGGAAGAAAATGGGGGACGTCCGGGGCAAGCTGGGGCTGCTCCCCTACCCCGATCTGGACGGCGGAATCTGGGTCCACGCAGTCTCGGTCGGCGAGGTCGGGGTGGCGCGCAACCTGTTGACCGCGCTCTCGAAGCGGGCGCCGGCGGGCACGCGGCTCGGGCTGTCCGCGACGACTGTCGCCGGCCTGGAAACGGCCCGCCGCACGTCGGTGGATCGCTGGCCGGTCTTCTCGTTCCCGCTCGACCTCGCGGGTCCGGTCGAGAAGGCCCTGGCGGCCGTCCGGCCGGGCCTCGTCGTCCTGACGGAGACGGAACTCTGGCCGCTCCTGATCGACCGGGCTGTCCGGCGAGGAGCCGGCGTCGCCCTGGTCAACGGGAGGATTTCGGACCGGTCGCTGCGCCGTTACCGGCTCGTGCGGCGGTGGTTCGCACGGAGCCTGGAGCGGATTTCCCTCTTCGCGATGCAAAGCGAGGAGGACTCGAGGCGCATCCGGGAGCTTGGGGCGCCGGCGGACCGCGTCCTCGTAACCGGCAACGTCAAGTACGACCTCGCGCCGGCTCCCCCCTTCGCGGACGCCGCCCGGCTTTCGTCTCTCGCGGCCGGCCGGCCGGTCCTCGTCGCGGCTTCGACCGGGCCGGGCGAAGAAGCGATCGTGCTGGACGCCTGGAAGGGTTTGGAGTCGCGCACCGTGCTCGCGATCGCCCCGCGCCGCCCCGAGCGGTTCGAAGAGGTCGCCCGGCTGGTCGAATCGAAAGGCTTCGCGGTGATCCGCCGCTCGGACCCCGGCGCGCTCTCAAATCACAAATCACAAATCCCAAATCACAAATCTTCGGTCTACGTTCTCGATACGGTCGGAGAGCTCGCTTCGCTGTACGGCGAGGCGGCGATCGCCTTCATCGGGGGGAGCCTGATCCCCACCGGCGGCCACAATCCGATCGAGGCCTGGGCGCAAGGAGTCGCCGTCCTCGTCGGCCCGCACACTCAGAGTTTTCGCGAGATCACCGAGGCGGGCGAGAAGCAGGGAGTCCTCCACCGAGTGGCCGGGGGCGAGGAGCTCGCGAGGGCGTTCGAGGCCGCCGCCGCCGACCCCGAGGCCGCCGCCGCGCGAGGCGCCGCCGCTCGCGCGTTCGTCGCGAAGAGCCGGGGAGCGGCCGAGGCGACCGCGGAGGCCATCGTCAAGCTCCTGCCCGCCGAGCCGGTTCCCGCCAAAGAGAAGTCGCGAGCTGCGCTCCCGTGATCTCCAGGCTCTACGCGAAGCTTCTCGAAGCCCGGGCCCGCCGCTACGCGTCGGGGAGGACCCCTTCGCATCGCCTGGACCAGCCGGTCATCTCGGTCGGCAACATCACGATGGGCGGGACCGGCAAGACACCCTTCGTCGCGCACCTGGCGCGCCGGCTCCGGTTCGAGGGAAAGCGTCCCGCCATCCTCTCGCGCGGCTACGGACGGACCTCGCGCGGCGTGATCCTCGTCTCCGAGGGGCACGGCCCGCTCGTCAAACCCGACGTGGGCGGAGACGAGCCGGTGGCGCTGGCGATGCGGCTGCCGGGAGTCATCGTGGCAGTCGGAGAGAAGCGGATCGAGGCGGCCCGAGCGGCGGTGGCCGCCGGGGCCGACGTCCTCATCCTCGACGACGGCTACCAGCACCTCTCCCTCGAGAGGGACGCGAACCTGCTGCTGCTCGACGCGAAGGACCCCTTCGGCGGCGGACGGTTTCCGCCGCGGGGGCGCTTGCGCGAGCCGCTCTCTGCCCTCGCGCGCGCCGACGCGTTCGTTTTCACGCGGGCCGAGTCGGACACTCCCTCCGCGGAGGCGCTGGCGACAGTCCGAAAGTGGAATCCTTCCGCGCCGGTCTTCACGGCGCGCTTCAAGCCCGCGGGGCTCTACGACGACAGCGGCGCGCCGGTCGAGGGAGCGGTCCTCGAGGAGCGCCGGTGCCTCGCGGTCTGCGGAATCGCGCAGCCGGAGGGGTTCGCCGCGACTCTCCTGGAGCTCAACATCTCGGCCGAGCAGATCCTGGCCTTTCGCGACCACCAACGCTACAAAGCGCGGGACCTCGCCCGGATCGAGAGAGCGGCGCGGGCGACCGGCGCCTCGTGGATCGTCACGACGGAGAAGGACGCCGTCAAGCTCGGCGGGTCTCTTTCACTCCCGACGGTGACGGTGCGCCTGAGTGGCGAGGTCGGCGAGCCGGGATTCTTTCCGTTTCTCGCCTCGCGCATCTCCAGCCCCTCCCGGACTGCCGCCCGGGCGGGGAGATGAGCGCGGAGGCGGGAGAGGGGGTCGGGCTGCGGCACCGGCTCGAGCACGCGCTCGTGCGCGGAGCGCTGGCGGCCCTGAAGGTTCTGCCGGCGGGAGCCGCGACGGGATTCGGGAGGGGCGCGGCGAAAGTGTTCTTCGGGTTCGCGCCGTCCCGGCGGGGCATCCTCCGGAGGAACATCGACGCCGCGTTTCCCGAGAAGTCGGCCGCCGAGAAGAAGGCGATCGGGAAGGCGAGTGTCGAGAACCTGGGCGCCGCCTTCATGGAGTTCCTCGGGTCCTCGGAGCTTTCGCGGGAAGACATCCTGGCGCGCGTGGAGCTCGAAGGAGAGGAGAACTTCGCCGCCGCCCGGCGCCGCGGCAAGGGAGTCTTCCTCCTCTCCGCACACTTCGGCAGCTGGGAGCTCGGAGCGATCCGGGCGGGATTGATCGCCGACCCGATCTCCTCGGTCGTGAGGCCGCTCGACAACCCGCTCCTCGAAGAGGAGCTGGAGTTTCGCCGGACCCGGCTGGGCAACCGCGTCATCCGCAAGCGGCAGGCGGCCCGCGAGATCCTCAAGGCGCTGCGGGCGAAAGAGACCGTCGCGATCCTGGTGGACCAGAACGTGATTCCCGAGGAGGCGATCTTCGTCCCGTTCTTCGGCCGGGCGGCCGCGACGACGCCCTCCCTCGCGCTCCTGCAATTGAAGACGGACGCCGCGGTCGTGCCGGTCTACACGTGGCCGCTCGGCGGAGGCCGATACCGCTTGAGGTTCGAAAAGCCGATCCTGGCGGAGGAATTCGCCGGCGAGGGGGAGCGCGAGGAGCGGGTCCGGGCCGCGACCGCGCGCTACATGGCGGTGACCGAGGAGGCCATCCGCGGCGATCCCGGCGCCTGGCTGTGGATGCACAACCGCTGGAGAACGCGGCCCGCCTGATGGGTAAAGGACGGGTCGTCGTCGCGCCAAACTGGCTCGGAGACTGCGTGATGGCCCTTCCCCTCCTCCGCGCGATCCGGACCGCGCATCCGGAGGACCTGCTGGCGGTCCTGGCCAGGCCCGGCGCCGCCTCGATCTTTCGCGCCGAAGGGAGCGCGGGCTCGGTCCTGGAGCGCGGCTCCCTTCTCGACGACGCCCGGTCGCTGCGGCGCGGCCGGTTCGCGGAGGCGTGGCTCCTTCCGAATTCCTTCCGATCGGCCGTGGCCCCTTTCCTCGCGCGGGTCCCCGAGAGGATCGGCTATGCGACCGACCGCCGCGGCGCCCTCCTGACTCGGTCCCTGGAGAAGCCGGACCGGACGGCCCACCAGCTTCGCGACTACGACGATCTGCTCCGCTCGCGCGGGATCGAGCCGGACCTCGGGCCGCCTCGGCTTCCGATCCCGCCGGCGGCGGCACAGAGAGCGCGCGAGGCGCTCGAGCGCGCCGGGATCTCCGCCGAGAAGCCGCTCGCGCTCCTGTGCCTGGGCGCGGCCTTCGGGTGGACGAAGCGCTGGCCGCCGGAGAGGTTCGGCGCCCTTTCCGGCCGGCTCGCCGGGCGCGGATACGCCTGCGCCGCGGTGATCGGCCCGGGAGAGGAAGATCTCGCGGCGAAGGCGTCCGCCGCGGCAAAGTCGCCGCTTCCAGTGCTCGGGCGCGACCTCGATCCGATCGGCCTCGCCGCGCTGCTGGCCCGCGCCCGCCTCGCGGTCGCCAACGACTCGGGGCCCGCGCACCTCGCCGCCGCGGTGGGAACTCCGGTCGTCGCGCTCTTCGGCCCGACGGACCCTGGCCGGACTTCCCCTTCCGGCGCCCCGGTGGAAGTCCTCGACCGCTTCGTCTTCTGCTCGCCCTGTTTTTTGAAGGAGTGCCCCTACGGGCACGAGTGCCTTCGCGAGATCACGGTCGAGATGGTGCTGGCGGCGGCGGAGCGGCTCCCGGGCTCGACGGATCGGTGACTATCGCAGCTCGGAATTCCAGTAAGCGACGTCGAGGAAGTTCCGCCAGGCCGGGTGGACCTTGTTCGAGCCGAAGTGGCCGACCGGATGCCAGCGGGGCTTCTTGGGCTGGCTGATCAGCCTCATCGAGGCCTCGTGCGGGCTGCGGTTGCCCTTCTTGACGTTGCAGGCCAGGCACGCGCACACGACGTTCTCCCAGTTGGACCGCCCGCCCCGCGACAACGGGATGACGTGGTCGAGCGACAGGTCCGAGGAAGAGAACTTGTGCCCGCAGTACTGGCAGCGGTTCCCGTCGCGCAGGTAAATGTTGTGCCGCGAGAACTTCACGTCCTGCCTCGGCAGCCGGTCGAACTCCTTCAGCACGATGACGCGCGGAACGCGGATCGCCATCGAGGGCGTCAGGACGACCTCGTCCTGCGGCTGCACGGGGATGTCGCACCAGTTCTCGAACTCGTAGGTCGAGTAGTCCGGCAGGACGGCGCGGACGTGCCCCTTGTAGAAGAGCGAGAACGCCTTCCGGACCGAAGTGACCTGAATCGCCTGAAATACGCGATTCAAAACGAGCACATGAGTATCCAGCATGCGACTTTCTCGAAGGCGGCAATTATAGTCAAAGGAGTGAGGAAGGTCAGGTCTTGACGCCACGCGTGCCGCGGAAACGGCTGCTTTCCGTCATCGACGGCTTCGCCGGGAGGCGCCTCGTCGTGGCCGGAGACTACGTCCTCGACCGGTTCCTCTACGGGCATCCCAAGCGCGTCAGCCGCGAGGCACCGGTCCTGATCCTCCGGTTCTGGAAGGAGGAGCACCTGCCCGGCGGCGCCGGAAACACCGCGGCCAACGTCCGGTCGCTCGGGGGCGTCCCGATCCCCGTCGGGGCGGTGGGAAAGGACGACGCCGGCGCGAGACTGCGGGAAGCGCTGGCCGGACGCGGGATCGACACCGACGGACTGCTGGCGGCACCGGACTACGGGACCCCGACGAAGACGAGGATCCTCGCGGGAGCTCCGCACGGGATCAAGCAGCAGGTCGTCCGCTACGACCGCGAGTCGAATCTCCCGGAAGACTCCGCGCTCGCCGCGAGGATCGCCGACGCGCTCGAAAGGAGCGCCGCCGGAGCCGACGCGGCGGTCCTCTCGGACTACGGTTACGGCGCGGTCCCGAAGGACGCGAACGCAATCCTGCGCGGGAGCCTTCCCTCCGGCGCGCCGATCCTGGTGGATTCGCGCCACGGTCTGACCGGCTTCGCGGGCGCGGACGCGCTGACGCCCAACGAGGAAGAGCTCGAGGAGTGGATCGGCAAGCCGCTCGGCGACTCCGCCGAGGAGCTTGAGAGCGCCGCGCGCTCGCTCCAGAAGGCCGTGGCCGCCCGGATCGTCCTCGTCACCCGCGGCTCGCGGGGGATGGCGCTCTTCCAGGATGGCGCCTCGCCAGTCTCGATCCCGGTCCACGGGACCGACCAGGTCGCCGACGTCACCGGGGCCGGGGACACGGTGCTCGCGACCTTCTCGCTCGCGCTCGCCTCCGGAGCCTCGCCGCTCGAGGCCGCGCTGCTGGCCAACTTCGCCGGCGGCGTGGTCGTCATGAAGATGGGGACGGCGACGATCACCCCGGAGGAGCTCCGAGACGCGGTCGGTTCGGATCGAACGATCCTCGAATGACGGGAGGCCTCTCGAAGATCCTCTCCCGCGAGGAGCTTCTCGAAGCGGCGAAGCGCCAGGGCGCCGCGGGCCGCTCGATCGTGTTCGCCAACGGCGCGTTCGACCTGCTCCACGTGGGCCACGTCCGCTACCTCGAGGCGGCGCGCCGCGAGGGGGACTGGCTCGTGGTCGGCGTCAACTCCGACCGGTCGGTCCGCGCGTCCAAGGGGGACGGCCGCCCGATCCTGCCGGAGTCCGAGCGGTCGGAGGTCGTCGCTGCCCTCCGGTGCGTGGACGCCGTCGTGATCTTCGACGAGGACTCTCCGGCGGAGCTGATCGCGGCGCTGCGCCCGGCGGTCCACGCCAAGGGCACCGACTACACTTCCGAGTCGGTTCCCGAGCGCTCGGTCGTCGCCTCTTACGGGGGCCGAACTGTGATCGTCGGGGACCCGAAGGACCACGCCACGACCGACCTGATCGAACGGATCCGTAAGCCGTAAGCCGTCAGCCGTCAGCCGAAGCCATGCTTGATACTGGGACTCCGGCTCACCGCTCACGGCTCACGGCTCACGCGTCATGAGGATCCTGATCGTCCGCCTCTCGTCGCTGGGCGACATCATCCACACGCTCCCGCTGGCGCTGAACGCGCACATGGGCGGCGCCCGGGTCGCGTGGCTGACGGAGCGCGGATACCGGGGGCTGCTCGAAGGAAACCCGTGCATCGAGCGGCTCTTCCTCGCCGACACGAGGCGATGGCGCGCCAACCTCGCTTCGATCTCACACTGGAAGGCGGTGGTGGAGCTGCGCCGCGGGCTGAAAGAGTTCGACCCCGAGGTGACTCTCGATCCGCAGGGGCTCTGGAAGTCGGCCCTCCTGGCGAAGCTGGCGGGCTGTCCCGTGGTTGGGTTCTCCGCGGGGTCCCGCCGGGAGCCCTCCTCCGCCGTGCTCGCCGCGACGGGCGTGGACATCGCGCCGGAGGCGGAGCACGTCGTGGACCAGAACCTTTCCCTGCTCGCCCCGCTGGGAATCCCGGTCGCTCGCCGAGCCCCGGATGCCCGCTACCTTCTGGAGCCGGAAGACTCCCGGGCCGCCGCCTTCCTCCGGACACTGCCGACTCCCTTCGCGCTCTACCATCCCGGCTCGGCCCGCTCGACGAAATCCTGGGGGGAGCGCAACTACGCCCAGCTCGCCGAGCAGCTGCACAAGAAGCTCGGGCTCTACCCGGCGATCTCCTGGGGGCCGGGAGACGAGCGTCGCGCCGAGCGGCTCGGGAGACTCCTCCCCTACTCCGCGAAGATCCCCGCGGTCCATTTTCGCGGCCTCGCCCAGGTCCTCTCGCGCGCGAGCCTGTTCGTCGCGGGCGACACCGGGCCGGTCCACCTCGCAGACGCGATCGGCGTCCCGGCGCTGGCGCTCTTCGGCCCCGACGCGTACAAGCGCAACCTGCCCGAGCGCAACCGGCCGTACCGGGGCGCCGCCTTGAGTTACGATCAGGCGGCGTCGGTCGAAACCGTCGCGCGCAAGGCCGTGGAGCTCGTCGAGAACGCCGGAACGATCGAGGGGTGAGGACGCTTTCCCTGGCGCTCCTTCTGATCGCCGCGTCTCCCGCCGAACAGGACAAGCCCGAGCCGCCCTCGTTCCTCGGCGAAAAGCTGCGCTTCGCCATGTCCATCCTCGGGGTGGCCGGAGGAGAGCTGACGCTGTCGGCGGCGCCGGCAGAGCTCTCGGGCAAGCCGGCCTGGAAGTTCGAGATGTCGGTCGTCTCCAACGACTTCCTCTCCAAGTTCTACCTGGTGCGGGACACGATCGTGTCGTGGATCGATCCGACCTCCTTCCGCTCGCTGCGGTACGAGAAGCACTCCGTCGAAGGCAAGCGCGTCCGCGACGAGCTGACCGAGTTCGATTACGAGAAGGGAGTCGCGGTCCTCGACGGGACGCCGCTGTCGCTCGACCAGGCGACGCTCGACACGCTCTCCTCCGTCTACTACCTGCGGACGCTCGCCCTCGACGCGGGAAAGCCTCCGTCGCTTCACGTCTTCTCGGGCAAGCCGCACGTGCTCGACGTCGAGGTCCAGGCCAGAGAAACGATCGAGGTGCCCGCCGGAAAGTTCCAGACCATCCGCGTCGAGCCCAAGAGCGCCGGCAGCAGCCTCGTCGGCAAGAACCTCATCCTCTGGCTGACGGACGACGCGAGGAAGATCCCGGTTCAGCTTCGATCGAAACTCAAGGTCGGCACACTTGTCGGGAGGTTGAAGTCGATCGAAACAAAATGAGCAGTTTGTGATTTGTGATTTGTGATTTGTGAACAGGGCGGAAAGGCCGACTTCTTGCCCTGATCAGAAATCACCAATCCCTCACTGGGGTACAATCCTTCACCATCCATGGCTGTAAAACTCGGCGATCTCCTTCTCAAGGCGAAGCTGATTTCGCAGGAGCAGCTCGACGCGGCCCTCAAGTCCCAGCGGGAGGAAGGGGGCAAGCTCGGGGAGGCCCTCGTCCGCGTCGGCGCGGTGACCGAGAACGACATCACAGAGACGCTTTCCCAGCAGTTCGGGGTCCCCTCGATCGACCTGTCGAGCTTCGAGATCGACGCCGCGGTGATCAAGATCGTCCCGGGAGACGTCGCCCGCAAATACGGGGTCCTCCCCGTCAACAAGACCGGCGCGACGCTGACCATCGCCATGGGCGACCCGACCAACGTCTTTGCCATGGACGACATCAAGTTCATGACGGGCTACAACGTCGAGCCGGTCGTCGCCTCGGAAGTCGCGCTGCGCAAGGCGATCGACCGGCACTACGGCACGCCGCGCTCCATCGTCCTGAAGGAGAAATCCCGCTCGACGACGACCACCTCGGTCGCTCCCCCCGAGTCGGGCAGCCTCGACGACATCATGGCCTCCACCGCCCTGACCGCCGACGACATGGCCGCGGTCGGCCTGGGCGAGATCAACATGGACGAGATCGCCGGCGTCGAGGCCGGCGCCGACGTGGACGTCATCCGGGGCGAGGAGGGCGAGGAGATCGACCTCATCAATCTCGCCAAGTCCTCCGAGTCCGCGCCGATCATCAAGCTCTCCAATCTGATCCTCGTCGAGGCCCTGAAGGCCGGCGCCTCGGACGTCCACGTCGAGCCGTACGAGAAGGAGTTTCGCGTGCGGTTCCGCATCGACGGGATCCTCCACAACATCATGGCGCTGCCGATGCGCACGCGCGACCCGCTGATCTCGCGCCTGAAGATCATGGCCAAGCTCGACATCTCCGAGAAGCGGCTGCCGCAGGACGGACGCATCAAGCTCCGCCTGCGAGTCGAGGACCGTTCGCGGGACCTGGACCTGCGCGTCTCGACCGTGCCGGCGCAGTTCGGCGAGAAGGTCGTCATGCGGCTGCTCGACAAGACCAAGCTGCAGCTGGACATGACGCAGCTCGGCTTCGAGCCGGAGCCCTTGCGCCGCTTCCGCGAAGCGATCGACCGGCCCTACGGGATCGTCCTCGTCACCGGGCCCACGGGCTCGGGCAAGACCAACACGCTGTACTCGGCGATCGCGCAGTTGAACGACCCGACCGTCAACATCCTGACCGCCGAGGACCCGATCGAGTTCAACCTGGCCGGCATCAACCAGGTCCAGATGAAGGAGCAGATCGGGCTGACCTTCGCGTCGGCTCTGCGCTCCTTCCTGCGGCAGGACCCCGACATCATCCTCGTCGGGGAGATCCGCGACTTCGAGACCGCCGAGATCGCGGTCAAGGCCGCGCTGACCGGCCACCTCGTGCTCTCGACCCTGCACACCAACGACGCGCCCTCGACGATCTCCCGCCTGATGAACATGGGCATCGAGCCCTTCCTCGTCGCCACGTCGGTCAACGCGATCTGCTCCCAGAGGCTGGTGCGCCGGGTGTGCGCCAATTGCACCGAGGAGGTCGAGACGCCTCCCCAGATGCTGATCCAGGTCGGCTTCGCCCCCGACGAGGTCAAGGCCCTGAAGATCAAGCGGGGCCGGGGATGCGACCGCTGCGGCAACTCGGGCTACAAGGGCCGGATCGGCCTGTACGAGGTGCTCCAGTTCTCCGACGAGATCCGGGAGATGGTGTTGTCCGGCTCGACCTCCATCGAGTTGAAACGCAAGGCGATCGAGGAGGGGATGGTCAGCCTCCGCCAGTCCGGGCTCCAGAAGATCCGCCAGGGGGTGACCACCCTGGAGGAGGTCCTGAGGGAAACGGTCCTTTAGGCGGTGGGTGTTAGGTCCTAGGTGGTAGGAAAGCCCCGCTTCCGGGCCTACCACCTACCACTTGCCACCTAACACCTTGCGGGTAAACCGGTAGGCTTTCCTTTCGGCCGGCGAGCGGCTAAACTAACGCACTTCCCTAAGGGACCGATGCCCAGCGATACGACACTCCACCAGCTCCTCAAGCAGATGGTCGAAATGGGGGCCTCCGACCTCCACCTGACGACCAACTCGCCACCGATGGTCCGGCTGGACGGGCGGCTCATTCCGCTTCCGTACCCGCCTCTGACGGTGTCGGAAACCAAACACCTCGCGTACTCGGTTTTGACAGACAGCCAGAAGCACCGCTTCGAGGAGACGCTGGAGCTGGACTTCTCCTTCGGCGTCAAGGGGCTCGCCCGGTTCCGCGCCAACAATTTCAACCAGCGCGGAGCGGTCGCCGGCGTCTACAGGCAGATCCCCTATCAGATCCTCGGCTTCCGCGAGCTGGGGCTGCCGCCGATCGTCGAGACCCTCTGCGACAAGCCGCGAGGCCTGATCCTCGTCACGGGCCCCACCGGCTCGGGCAAGACGACGTCGCTCGCCGCGATGCTCGACAAGGTCAACGTCGAGAAGCAGCTCCACATCGTCACCATCGAGGACCCCATCGAGTTCCTCCACGGGCACAAGAAGTGCCTCGTCAACCAGCGCGAGCTCCACGCCGACACGCACTCCTTCCCCAACGCGCTGCGGGCCTGCCTGCGCGAGGACCCCGACGTCGTCCTCATCGGCGAGATGCGCGACCTGGAAACCATCGAGTCGGCCCTGCGCATCGCCGAGACCGGCCACCTCACGCTCGCGACCCTGCACACCAACTCCGCGATCTCCTCGATCAACCGGATCATCGACGTGTTCCCCGCGCACCAGCAGACGCAGATCCGCACACAGCTCTCCTTCGTGCTCGAGGGGATCCTCTGCCAGTCCCTCCTCGAGAGGGCGAGCGGCAAGGGCCGCATCATGGCGATGGAAGTCCTGGTCCCCAACGCCGCCATCCGCAACCTGATCCGCGAGGACAAGGTCCACCAGATCTACTCGATGATGCAGACGGGCCAGTCGAAGTTCGGGATGCAGACTTTCAACCAGTCGCTGGCGACGCTCTACCACCGCAAGCTGATCACGCTGGAGACGGCGCTGTCTCGCTCCTCCAATCCCGACGAGCTGCAGGAGCTGATCGGGCGCGGGGCAGGGCTGAACGTCGCCGCGCCGCCGGCCGTGGCCGGCAGGCGCGTTTAAGGAAGTCCCGCCGTGCCGAGCTACGCCTGGAAAGGGCGCAACCGCGCTGGCCTGGTCAAGGAAGGCGTCCTCGCCGCCGACTCCAAGGAAGTCGCGCTGGCGTCGCTGCGGCGCCAGAACATCGTCGTCACCGGCATCCGGGAGCGCGGCAAGGAGATCTCCCTCACCAAGGTCGGCCGCAAGGTCCCGCCCAAGACGCTCGCGGTTTTCACCCGGCAGTTCTCCGTCATGATCGACGCGGGCCTGCCGCTGGTCCAGTGCATCGAGATCCTCGCGAACCAGCAGGAGCACAAGAATTTCCAGAAGATCCTGCTCCAGGTCCGGCAGGACGTCGAGGCCGGCTCGACGCTGGCCGACGCGATGCGCCGGCACCCGAAGGCCTTCGACGCGCTTTACGTCAACATGGTCGCGGCGGGCGAGGCGGGCGGTATCCTCGACACGATCCTCCAGCGCCTCTCCGTCTACATCGAGAAGGCCGTCAAGCTGAAGTCCCAGGTCCGGTCGGCGCTGATCTACCCGGTCGCCGTCATCGTCATCGCGGCCATCGTCGTCGCGGTCATCCTGCTCAAGGTCATCCCGACCTTCGCCGCCCTGTTCACGAGCCTCGGGGCGGAGCTGCCGCTGCCGACGCGCGTGGTCATCGCGATGTCGAACTTCCTGGCGCGGTACTTCATCTTCTTCGTCATCGGCGTCGCGGCCGGCGTCTACGGCATCCGGCGGTACTACGCGACCTACCGTGGGCGCCGCGTCATCGACGGGCTGCTCCTGAAGCTCCCGGTCCTCGGGATGATCCTGCGCAAGGTCGCCGTCGCCCGCTTCTGCCGCACGCTCGCGACGCTGACCTCCTCGGGCGTGCCGATCCTGGAGAGCCTCGACATCACGGCCCGCACCGCCGGCAACGCCATCGTCGAGGACGCCATCTACGAGACCCGTAAGAGCGTCGAGGGAGGCAAGACGATCGTCGAGCCCCTCCGCGCCACCAACATCTTCCCGAACATGGTCGTCCAGATGATCGGGGTCGGCGAGCAGACCGGCGCGCTCGACGCCATGCTCAACAAGATCGCGGACTTCTACGAGGACGAGGTGGACGCCGCGGTGTCCGGCCTGGTCAAGCTGCTCGAGCCGATCCTGATCTTCATCCTCGGCATCGTCATCGGCGGAATCGTCATCGCCATGTACCTGCCGATGTTCACCCTGATCAACAAGATCGGCTGAGGGTCTTTGCGCCCCGAAACCCGCACGCCGGCATCTCCCCGGTCGTTGAACCTGCTCACGGCGATCCGGCTCGCCGTGCTGCTCGTCATCCTCGTCTCGGCCTTCCTGCTCCACACGAGCTCGGCCGGCGACCTCCCGCTGACGTTCCTGTACTTCCTCCTCGGATTGAACGCCGCCGCCCTGACGCTGGGGATCTTCCAGTGGACGATGGGCCGGTCGCTGCCTCACACCGTCTGCGCGTACCTCCAGTCGCTCGGGGACATCGTCCTGGTGACGCTCCTGGTTTACGCCTCCGGCGGACCGTACTCCGTCTTCAACTTTCTCTACCTGGTGGTCATCGGGGTCTCCGCGGTCCTCCTCGTGCGGCCGGGTTCGCTCGTCATCGCGACGGCGGCCGCGCTCTCCTACGGCGCGGTCGTGGAGCTGCTCGCCAAGGGGGTGCTCCCGGCACCGCCCGTCACACCCGTATCGGACTGGACGGGAAGCCAGGTCCGCTACAACTTCGCGATCTCGGTCGTGGGGTTCTACGGCGTGGCGTTCATGGCGGGGTACCTCTCCGAGAAGCTCCGCGCGACGAGGACCGAGCTCGGCCGCCGGCAGAAAGCCCTCCAGAAGCTCCAGAACCTCCACGGCAACGTCATCGCGACGATGGCCTCGGGCCTGCTGACGACGGACTCGCATCAGCGCATCACCTTCGTCAATCCGGCGGGGGGCGCGCTGCTGGGCGTGGACCCGGCGCACGCGGCGGGGATGTTCCTCCAGGACTTCGATTTCGAAATGCCCGAGAACTGGGCGACGATCTGGGACGGCGACAGCACCTGGGACAGTTTTCGCGGAGAGATCGAGATCAACCGCAAGACGTCCCGGCGCGTCATCGGCTACTCGCTGCGCGGGCTGGTGGACGCCGACCGAGAGATGGGGCTGCTCATCCTCTTCCAGGACCTGACCGAGATCAAGAAGCTCCAGCGGCGCGCCCGCTTCAACGAGCAGCTCGCCGCGGTCGGGGAGCTCGCCGCCGGCATCGCCCACGAGATCCGCAACCCGCTGGCGTCCATCTCGGGCTCGGTCCAGGTGCTCTCCAACGAGTTGACCGTCGGCTCCGCCGAGAGGCGGCTGATGGAGATCATCGTGTCCGAGTCCAAGCGCCTCTCCAAGATCCTCGAGGACTTCCTGCGCTTCGTGCGCCCGCAGGAGCGGCGGGTCGCGGACTTCGACGTGGCCAACTGCGTCTCCGAGGTGATGGACCTCTTCCGGCTCTCCGACGAAGTCTCCGATTCCCACCGCATCGAGGCAGTCGTCGAGCCGCCGCACTCGACGCTATCGGGCGACCGGGACCAGGTCCGGCAGATCATCTACAACATCGCCAAGAACGCGGTTCGCGCGATGGCCGCGGGCGGCACGCTCACGGTCCTGGGACGAGAGCAGGAAGGCTGGTATAGCATCCGCTTCATCGATACAGGCCGAGGCATGAGCGAGGAAGAGCTGAGCCGTCTCTTCACCCCGTTCTCCACGGCGTTCGACGGCGGGACGGGGCTCGGGATGGCCATCGTCCGGAAGATCGTGGAGGACCATGGAGGCACGATCGAGGCGGACTCGACCCCAGGGGAGGGGACCACGGTGACGGTGCTTCTGCCGCGCAACCCGGTCCCGCGCGAGGCGACACCGGCCAGGACATCCTTCCAGGAGGCGGCCCTGTGAGCGGCGCGCGGCTCCTGATCGTGGACGACGAGGCGTCGATCCGCGACATGCTGGCCTTCTTTTTCCACAAGCGAGGCTTCGAGGTCCTGACCGCCTCGAACTACGCCGAGGGCTCGGCCTCCGCGCTGCGCTCCTCGCCCGACCTGATCCTCTGCGACATCAAGATGCCCGACGGCAACGGGCTGGACCTGCTCCGCAAGACCAAAGCCGAGAACCCCAAGACGCCGGTCATCATGATCACCGCGCACACATCCGCCAAGGACGCGATCGACGCGATGAAGGCCGGCGCCATCGACTACATCTCCAAGCCGTTCGACGTCGAGGAGCTGGGGCTGCTGGTGGACCGCGCGCTCGGCGAGAAGCAGCTCCAGGACGAGAACATCTACCTCAAGCAGGAGCTCGCGGCCAAGTACACCTTCGCCAACATCATCGGCAAGGGATCGCGGATGCAGGAGATCTTCCGCACGATCGAGAGGATCGGCCGGGTCTCCTCGACGGTCCTGCTGACGGGCGAGAGCGGGACGGGCAAGGAGCTCATCGCGCGGGCGATCCACTACACGTCGATCCGCAAGGAGAAGAAGTTCGTCTCGATCAACTGCGGCGCTCTGCCGGAGACGCTGCTCGAGTCCGAGCTCTTCGGCCACGAGCGGGGAGCCTTCACCGGCGCGGTCAAGGAGAAGCGAGGCCTCTTCTCGGAGGCGGACGGCGGGACGCTGTTCCTGGACGAGATCTCCGAGACCACCCCGACGATGCAGGTCAAGCTCCTCCGGGCGATCCAGGAGAAGCTGATCCGGAAGGTCGGCGGCAACGAGGAAACCAGCGTGGACGTCCGCATCATCGCGGCGACCAACAAGGACTTGAACGACCTCGTCTCCTCGCAGCGCTTCCGCGAGGACCTCTTCTACCGGATCAACGTCATCCCGATCGCGCTGCCGCCGCTGCGCTCGCGCGTGGAGGACATCGCCCCCCTGACGCAGCACTTCATCGGGATGATCTGCAAGGAGCAGAGGATCCCGGAGAAGAAAATCTCGACGGAGGCGATGCGGCTCCTCGAGGCGTACCCGTGGCCGGGCAACGTCCGGGAGCTCGAGAACACGCTGGAGCGGACGGTCGCCCTGGAGGGAGGACCGGTCATCACGGCGTCGAGCCTCCCCGAGGCGATCGCGCTCGGCGTGCGGACGCGCGTGCCCGACTTCGAGAGCCTTCCCGCCGAGGGGATCAACCTGGAGGCGTACCTCGAGGCGGTCGGCAAGCGGCTCATGCGCGAGGCGCTCGACCGCTGCGACGGGGTCCAGACGAAGGCCGCGGAGCTGCTGCGGATGTCCTTCCGCTCCTTCCGCTACTACGCCAAGAAGTACAACCTGGTCCGGAAGGAAGACCTCTACGAGGACGAGTCCGCGACGCAGCCCGCCGAGCCCGCGGAGATGGAAGGAAACTGATCCGAATCCTCACCGTCTCGCTGGTCTTCGTCGCCGCCTGCGGCGCGGCACCCACGCCGGCGAAGCCGTCCCCCACGCCGGCCGCCGCCGCGGGCCCCAGGGTCGCGATGCCGTCGGGCGCCGTCTACAAGCTCGAGGTGGCGCGCACCCCCGAGGAACAGGCGCAGGGGCTGATGTTCCGCGAGAGCCTGCCTGAGCGCGGCGGGATGATCTTTCTCTTCAACGACAAGTCCTCTCACCGTTTCTGGATGAAGAACACGATGATCCCGCTCGACATGATCTGGATGGACGAGGCCGGGAAGGTCCTCTTCATCTCCCCCGACACGCCGCCTTGCAAGGCCGATCCCTGCGCGAGCTACGGCCCCGAGACTCCCGCCGCCCAGGTCCTGGAAATCGCCGGAGGGATGGCGGTCAAGGAAAAGATCGTCGTGGGGTCAGTCCTTCGCTTCGAGAACGTGAAGTGAAGAATCTGTGATTTGTGATTTTGTGATTTGTGAACAGGGCGGAAAGCCGATAGCGCGGCTGCCCTCAGTGGCCCGGTCAGGAACGATGGAGACTACGGCTCGAAGAGGAAGAGGCCGTCGCCGGTTGTCCCGACGTAGAGGCGTCCCCCGGGGGCGGGGGCGGCGGTGGCGAGAGCGAGGCCCGCGCGGGGGCTCGAGACGGCGAGGCGGCGGCCGCCTTCTTCCCAGATGAGCTTGCCGCCGATCTCCTGCAGGGAGCTGTAGGAGCCGGTGGCCGTCTTCTCTTCCATGAAGATGCCTCCCTTGAGCAACCCGGCGCGGTGGCTCGACCACGCCTGGCCGTTCCAGCGAGAGATGCCTTCGCTCGAGCGGACCTCCAGGAGCGGCCCGCCCGCGGAATCCGAGAGCAGCTCCGCCGCGGAGGGCGCGGCGGGTCCGCCGATCGTCGCGAACTCTTCTCCGGCTCCCCCGATTCGGAAGCTTCCCGCGCTGGTCACCAGCACAGGCTGGAGGAACGGCGACCCGTAGAGAGCGATCGGGCTTCCCGCTGGCGGGCTCGCCGGCGCCGCCCAGTGCTCCCCCAGGTCGCGCGAGAACCGCAGTCCCGAGGACGAGGCGAGGCCCAGCACCGTCTTGCCGGCCGCGTCGCGGAAGGCAATGAGCGACGCCGACGGCGGAAGGGTGTCGCGCGAGACCCTGCGGACCCGCAGGCCCCTCGCCTCCCAGACGCCGCTCTCGTCGCCTCCGTACGCCCGGAAGAAGAAGAGCCGCGAGGGATCGTTGGGATCCGGCACGAGGTCCGCGACCCGCCCCTCGGTCAGCCCGACCGATCCGTTGACGAGCGTCGCTCCCCCGTCGTCCGAGTAGAAGACGCCTTCGCCTTCGGTCCCGACGAAGAGGCGTCCCGTCGACCGGTCCACCTCGAGCGAGGTGACGACGAGGCTCTCCCTCGAGATGCGCGACCACGTCTCTCCCCCGTCGGTCGAGCGGTGCAGCCCTCCGACGGTCGCCGCGTAGACGACCCCCGGCCGCGTCGGGTCGCGCCGCACCGAGTGCGACCGCCGGTTCGTGAAGCCGTTCTTGAAGCGGATCCACTTGTCGCCGCCGTCCTTCGTCCGGTAGACCCAGCCGCAGGTGGAGACCCAGATGTCGCGGGGGTCGGATGCCGCGAAGTCCCACGAGTACACCGTCGCGTCGAGCACCATGCCCTCCGCGATCCGCGCCCACGTCTCGCCGCCGTCGCGGGTCCGGAAGGCCTGCCGCCAGGTCCCCGCATAGAGGACGCGCGGGTCGGCGGGATCGAAGGCCATCGATTCGACCTGCGCGAGCCCCGGGGTCTCCGCTCCCGTCCGCGACCACGTCCGGCCGCCGTCGCGAGAGAGACGGACTCCGTCGTCGCCGCCCACGGCGAGCAGGGCCGGGTCGCCCGGCACGACGGCCAGTGCGCGCGTCGCGACGGTCTCTTTCCAGGTCGCGAGGATCGTCCAGTCGGCGCCGCGGTTGTCGCTGCGGACGACGAGCCCGCCGGCGTACTGCCCCGCGAGCGACGCCCACAGCCTGCCGGCGACGCGCGAATCCGCGATCAGCGACGTGACGACGTAGCCCGGAAAGGCCGGGCCCGGGCGAAGCGGCGACCACGAGGCCCCGCCGTCGGTGGACCCGTAGAAGTTGCCCCGCGAAGTCCCGCAGTAGAGAGAGCCCGGCCGGAACGGATCCATTTCGAAAACGCGGACCTCGGCGCCCCAGATCGGGAGCCGCCACCACGTGGCCGCGCCGGCGGCGGACGCGACGGCGCCGGCGAGGCACGCCGCCGCGAAGACGCGAAGGAAGCGAGTGGAAAGAAGGCTCACGGCTCGAGGACGCTCTCCCGGACGCGGGAGCGGACAGCGGCGGCGCGGCGGACCGCCGTGACTTCGGCCAGGATCGAGACCGCGATCTCCTCGGGAGTCACGGCGCCGATCTCCAGGCCGATCGGGGCGCAGACTCGCCGGATCTCGTCTTCCCGGATTCCCTCCTCGCGGAGCCGATCGAAGACGCCGCGAATCTTCCGGTTCGAGCCGATCAGCCCGACGTACTTCGCCTCGGGGGCGCCGGGCGAGACCCACGGCCGCAGCGCCGCGAGGTCGGTCTCCCAGCAGCGCGTCACGACCGCGACGTAGAGGTCTCGCCCCTTCGGCATCGCCTCGGAGGGGAGCGCGTAGTCCCTGCCGGCGCGGATCGTCCGGACGCCGGCGGGGAACCTCTCCGGCTTCGAATACTCCTCGCGGTCGTCCGCGACGGCGACGTCGAACCCCAGGGACGGCCCGATCCGCGCGAGGGCGAGGCCGACGTGACCTCCCCCGTAGACGAGCAGCGCCGGCTTCGCATCGAGACGCTCGACGAGCACCCGGGCCGATCCGCCGCAGATCATGTTGGTGGGCTCGCGCTCGTCTCCGCCGATCTCCCTCTCGAAGAAGTCGTACCACTTCAGCAGGCGCCTGGGCCCGTCCGCCCGGAAGAGCGCGGCCGAGTCGGCGACGACGAGCGCCTCGAAGGGCCCGCCGCCGATCGTCCCCGAGAAGGTCCCGTCCTCGAAGACGAGGAAGCGCCGCCCGTCCTTCGACGGCCCGGACCCCTTCGTCTCCACGACGGTCGCCAGGGCGACCCTGCCGCGGTTCTGAAGTTGTTCGGCCAGGTTACGAAAGAAGGCCTCATCCGACATGGAACGGTTCATTTTAGCAAGCCTTCTCTTCGGTTAGGATTCCCCGGCCATGCCCTCCGTTCGCGTCGCGGTTTTTCCGGCAGCTGGCCTCGGGACCAGGTTCCTCCCGGCCACCAAGGCGCAGCCCAAGGAAATGCTGCCGCTGGTGGATCGGCCGCTCGTCCAGTACGTCGTGGAAGAGGCGTGCGCGGCGGGGCTCGACCGCATCGTCATCGTGACCGGACGCGGGAAGAACGCGATCGAGGACCACTTCGACACCTCCTTCGAGCTGGAGAAGATGCTCGAGGAGCGGGGCAAGAGCGAGCTGCTCGAGCAGGTCCGCGAGATCTCGGGCCTCGCCCGGGTCTCTTACGTGCGGCAGAAGTCGGCGCTCGGCCTGGGCCACGCCGTGCTCCAGGCGAGGGACCTCGTCGGCCACGAGCCGTTCGCCGTGATGCTCGGCGACGACATCGTGGACGCCGAGGAGCCGTGCATCGGCCAGATGATCCGGGTCTTCGAGCGCCGCGGGAATCCCGTCATCGCGCTCCAGGAGGTCCCTCGCGAGCAGACGCGCCAGTACGGGATCGTGGCGGCGCGGCCGGCTGCGGGCGAGAGCCGCGTCGTGGAGATCCAGGACATGGTCGAGAAGCCCAGCCCCGAGAAGGCGCCGTCCAACCTCGCCATCATTGGAAGGTACCTGCTTCCGCCCGAACTCTTCGGGATCCTGGAGGCAACCGCGGCCGACGTCGGCGGAGAGATCCAGCTCACGACGGGCCTGAGAGCGCTCTTGAAGCAGAGGCCGATCGACGGCTACCTCTTCGAGGGGAAACGCTACGACGCCGGCGACAAGCTGGGCTTCCTCGAAGCGACCGTGGAGTTCGCCCTGAAGCGCCACGACCTCGGAGCGCCCTTCCGGAAATACCTGAAGACCCTGAAGCTCGAGTGAAGAAGAATTTGTGATTTGTGAATTGTGATCAGGGCCAACCCGGTCTGGTCACGAGGTAGCCGTAGGGGCGGGGCTTGTCCCCGCCCGCCCCTTTCCGATTCGCCGTGCGAGCGAGGCGGCGACGATCGTCGAAAGAGATGACCGCTGACGACGCTGTCCGTCTCAGAGCCGTCGGCGCGGTGGAGAGGGGCGGGAGGGCGCAAGGCCCTCCCCTACGGCACCTTTTTCTTCGCTTCCGGCTTCGTTTCGGCTGGCTTCTCTTTCTTCGATTCCGTTTCGCCCGAATCAGAGCCGGAGCCTTTCTTTCCTTCCTTCTTCGCCCGGGCGTAGTCGGTCACGTACCAGCCGCTCCCCTTGAACTGGATAGCGGGGGCGGAGATCGCCTTCTTGAGCTTCCCGCCGCAGTGCGGGCAGATCTTGAGCGGCCTCTCGTTGAGCCTCTGGAGGACCTCCGTCTTCTTCCCGCAGGACTGGCAGACGTACTCGTAAAGGGGCATCGAGCGATTCTAGATTGCTAGCTCGACAGGTTGCCGCCCGTTTTGTACTGGATCTTCTTGGCGCCGGAGACGGTGGCGCGGCCCCGTCGCAGCAGTCCCAGGCAGAAGAAGGCGTAGAGAATCCGGGCATTGTCGGCTTCGGAGCGGGGCGGGCGGGCGCAGAGCTCTCGCAGCGGGGTCTTTCCGTCCACGGCCTCGTAGAGGGCCCGCTCGGAAGGGTCGAAGAGGGAAAGCGGCGGGCCCGAGGTCTTCTCCAGGACCGTCCCGGCCGACCCGAGCCGGCGCGCGAGGCGCCGGACGTCGGATGTCCGGCGGATCCCGTCGAGGACCACGTCGAGGATCGGGATGTCCACTCGCAGGAAGTCGGCGGAGCGGCGCGCGCCAACTTCGAACACGGCCTCGCCGGCGTCCCAGTCGAGCGCGCCGAGGACGATGTCCCGGATCTGTCCCGCGATCGCGGCGTTCAACTTCTCCGGAGTGACGACACCCATCTGGAGAAGGACCTGGCCCATCCGCAGTCCCTCGCGGGCCTGCCGCGCGTAGGCCTCCCGCGCGGAGTCGGCGTCGAGGACCCCCTGCCTGTTAAGGAAGGACGCCAGCCCGCTCTCCCTCTCGTTGGAGGCGGCGTACAGCACCACTCCCTCGTCCAGGAAGAGTCGCCGGGCCCGCTTGTCACGGGTGACGCTCACGATCCCCGGCACGCGGTATCGGTGGATCGTGGTCAGCATCTCCGCCAGCGGCGTGGCGGAGAGATCGCCGCGGTACTCGAAGGTCCTGCTCATTTTGTGAGGCTTGGAGAAATGGTACCCCGACTGCGCCCTTAGAATGCCGGCGTGATCCGTGTTTCCGAGGCCCTGGAGGTCATCGCCGCAAATGCTCCGGCCCTGGAGGCCGAGAGCGTCGCGCTGGGGGACGCCCTCGGGAGGGTCCTCGCCTCTGACCTTGCCGCGGACGTGGACTGGCCCCCATTCGACACGTCGGCGATGGACGGATACGCCATCCGGCTGGCCGATGTGCCCGCCCCGGGGGCGCGCCTGCCCGAGCGCGGACGGGCGGTGATGGCCGGCGACGCTCCTCCCGGGCCGCTCCCGGCGGGAGAGACGGTGCGCGTGATGACGGGCGCGCCGATTCCGCCCGGAACCGAGGCGATCATCCCAGTCGAGCAGGCCCGGGCGAACGGCGGCGCCGTGATTTTCGAGCACCCGCCGGCGGCCGGGGCACACCTGCGCCGGCGCGGGGAGAGCATCCGGGCAGGCTCGGTCCTGGTCGCCGCCGGAAGACGGCTCACGCCGGGCGACGTGGCGCTCGCGGCCCTGGGCGGCGCCGACCCTGTCCGCGTGACCAGGCGCCCCCGGATCGCGATCGCCGCGACGGGCAACGAGCTCGTCGCCCCCGGCGGAAGGCCCCGGCCCGGGCAGATCCGGGATTCCAACGGCCCGATGCTCGTCGCGCTTTGCCGGGCTCGGGGCTGGGACGCCCGCCGGCTTCCCAACGCCTCGGACGACGAGGCGGGCCTCGCGGCGCTCTTCTCCACCGGCACGGAAGAGGCTGACGTGCTGATCACGTCCGGCGGAGTCTCGGCGGGAGACCTCGACCTCGTGCCGGCGGCCGCGGAGCGGCGGGGCTTCGAGATCCTCTTCCACGGCGTGTCGGTCCGCCCGGGAAAGCCCGTGGCGTTCGGAAAGCGCGGCCGGACGCTCTGGTTCGGCCTGCCGGGCAATCCCGTCTCGAGCTCGGTCTGCTTCCACCTCTTCGCGCGGGACGCCCTCGACCGCCTGGAAGGCTGCTCGGCGCCGGGAGCGCCCCGCGCGCGTGTGCCCTTGGCGGGCGAACTCCCCCGCAACGGCCCCCGCGAGACGTACCGCGACGCGAGGATCTCCGCGAACGGCGGGGTCACGTCCGTCGAGCCGCTCGCGACCGCGGGTAGCCACGACATCCGGGCCCACGCGGCGGCCGACGCCCTGATCCGGATCCCCGCCGGCGCCGAGGCTCAGGTCTCCGGCGCGGTCGTCGAGTGCGTGCTGCTGTGAGCCCGGCGCGGCGTCCGAGGCCGCAGACCGAGCACCGAACGATTCGTACCTCGGACGGCGTGCGGATCGCGTACACCTGGTGGCGCCGGCCGTCGAAAGAACTCCTCCTCCTCGCGCCCGGCTTCTGGAGGGTACGCCTCGCGAAGGAGAACCTCTTCCTCGCGGAACACTTCCTGCGCCAGGGCTACGACGTCGCGGCGATCGACTTCCGCGGGCACGGCGACAGCGGGGGCGCCTACACATTCGGCACCGAGGAGCGGCAGGACTTCCTTTCCGTCGTCGAAGATCTCGTCGGAGAGGGAAAGCCGTACTCGCGCTTCGCCGTGCTCGGTTTCTCCATGGGCGGCTCGATCGCCGCCGACACCCTGGCGCGGACTCCGGATCTGCCGTGCCGGGGGCTTGCGATGGTCTGCTCGCCCGAGCACGTCTCCTCGCTTCGCCCCCGCCCCTGGAAGGCGAACGCGGCCAGACAGATCCGGATCCGGCACGTCATTCACGTTCCGCGGATCTCCGGGAGGCGGCTGCTCTCCCCCAAGCCGAAGATCTCCCGCGCGCTCGCCCGGCTGTCCATTCCCAAGCTCATCGTGACCGCCGAAGGGGACTGGCTCGTGGATCCCTCCCAGGGCCGGGCGCTCGCGAAAGGTGCGGCCCCGCCGGTCGAGCACGTGCACCTGGCGCTCGGCGGGTCCCTCCACGCGGACGCCCTGGTGCGGTGGGCGCCGCTGGCCCTCCTGCGGCCGCTGGACCGCTGGTTCGCGAAGCACGCGCCACCTTAAGAGAATCCTCAGCCGGCACCCGACTCGCACGGATCGTGCAAATAGAATCGGAGTGATGTCTCGACGGGTCGTCGTGACCGGCATCGGCTGTCTCTCCCCCAACGGCAACAGCCGCGAGGGCTACGCGCGGGCTCTGCGCGAGGGGACGAGCGGAATCGGGCGGATCTCGCTCTTCGATCCGGAGGGCCTGCCGGCGACGATCGCCGGGGAGCTGAAGGGGTTCGACCCGTCCGCGCACCTGCCCGCCAAGGACGCGCGGCACGTGTCCCGCGCCGTGCCGATGGCCGTGGCCGCCTCGGCGGAAGCGCTGGCCGACGCGGGCATCGAGCCGGAGTCGCTGAGCCTCGAGGAGAAGCGGCAGCTCGGCGTCATCCTCGGAACGGGCGGAGGCCCCATCGAGTTCTCCGAGCGGATGTACCACCTCTACTACACCAACCAGGTCAAGAAGGCATCCGTGTACGCGATCCCCTCCGGAACGATCGGCACGCTCTCCTCGGAGATCTCGATGATCTTCGGCTTGCGCGGCCTCTCGCACGTGATCTCGACCGGCTGCGCGTCCTCGACCGACGCGCTGGGATACGCCTTCCGCTCGATCAAGTTCGGGACTGGCGACATCTTCCTCTGCGGCGGCGTGGACGCGACGGTCGTCCGCGGGATCATGGAGGGATTCGTGATGATGCGGATCGTCTCGACCTCCTGGGAAGACGACCCGCCGCGCGCCTCGCGCCCCTTCTCCGCCGACCGCGACGGGTTCGTGCTGGGAGAGGGCGCGTGGATGTTCGTGCTCGAGGAGCGCGAGCGCGCCCGGGCCCGCGGCGCCCGCATCTACGGCGAGATCCGCGGTTACGGCGCGACCTGCGACGCCCACCACCGTGTCCGGCTGGACGAGACGGGCGAGGAGCCCGCCCGGGCCATGGCGCTGGCGCTCGAGGAGTCCGGGCTCGCGGCCGACGCGGTGGACTACCTCGCCTACCACGGGACCTCGACGGAGTTGAACGACCGCGTCGAGACTCGCGCCGTCCGCCTGGCCTTCGGGCGCCGCGCCTCGCGTCTGCCGGGCTCGTCGATCAAGTCCATGATCGGCCACCCTCAGGGAGCCTGCGGAGCGGCGGGCCTCGCCGCGACCCTCCTGGGAATGCGGGACTCCTTCCTGCCGCCGACCGTCAACCTGGATCGCCCGGACCCGGAGTGCGACCTCGACTACGTCGCCAACGAGGCGCGACGCGACTCCTTCGAGCACGCCGTCTGCAACACGATCGGGTTCGGATCCAAGAACAGCGCGCTGGTGGTATCCCAGGCGCTCTAAGGTCTAAGCTCGGAGGCCGGGACGATGTCGTTTCTGGTTCCGGCCCGCCGTCCTTCGAAGGAGCTCCTCGACGATCCCGACTTCCCCGCCGAGGATTTGCCGCTCTACTTCGACGACCTCGAGCTGGTGGACCGGCTCTGGGGCAACTCGCGCCTGCTGGCGGGCCACCTCGAAAAAAACCTGAAGAGCCAGGATGGCGTTCCCCTCACCGTCCTCGACGTCGGCGCGGGATCTGGTCACGTCTCCTCGGAGATCGCGGCCCGTCTCCGGCGCAGGGGCCGGTCGGCCCGGGTCGTCGCGCTCGACATCCAGTGGAGCCACCTCGCCGCGGGGCACGCGCACGACGGCGCGGGAACGGCCCGCGCCGCTGCCGACGCCTTCGAGCTCCCTTTCCGGGACGACTCGGCGGACTGGATCGTCTCCGCCCTGTTCTTCCACCACTTCTCCCCGGAGGAGAACGTCCGGCTTCTGCGCGAGCTCTCGCGGGTGGCGAGGCTCGGCTTCGCTCTCGTGGACATCCGCAGGCACCGTTTCCTGCTCTCGTTCTTCCGGATCGCGGGCCGGCTGCGCCTGGGCTGCCCCGCGTCGCTGGAGGACGGCATCGCCTCCGTGCGCCAGGCTTACACGGTCGAGGAAGCGAGGGAGATCGCCGAGCGCGCTGTCCCCGGCGCCCGCGTGCGCCGCGTGTTCCCCTACCGCCTCCTGGTCTTCAAGCCTCCTCCCCATTGACGACGCGCTTCGACGCGGCGGTCATCGGCGCCGGGCCGGCGGGGAGCGCGGCCGCCGCGATCCTGGCGGAGGCCGGCCGCCGGGTCCTGCTGCTGGAGAAAGACCGGTTTCCGCGGCCGAAGGTCTGCGGGGAATTCCTATCGGGAGACGCAATGGCCTCCCTCGACCGGCTCGGCGTCCGCAAGCGGGTCGATCGGGCGAGGCCAGAGCGGATCTCCCGCGGCCGGATCCACCCTCCGCGGGGACGCGGGATCTCCTTCGACCTGCCGTTTCCCGCTCTCGGGATCTCGCGGTTCCTCCTCGACGATCTGCTCGCGCGGCGGGCGGCGGAGGCGGGCGCGAACGTCCGCTTCGGAGCGCGGGTCTCCTTCGTCCGGCGGGAAGAGCCCGCCGGGTTTCGAATTCGCGTCGTCGAAGGGGGCGAAGAGTCGGACCTGGAAGCGGGCGCCGTCATCGGCGCGTGGGGGCGGTGGGATTCGCTCGACCGGCGGCTGGAGCGCGGGTTCCTGGCGAAGCGCCGTAGGTTCTTCGCGTGGAGCCGCGACTACACGGGCGACACCGGGCCACTCGCCGGAGAGGTCCGCCTCTACCTCTTCGATGGAGGCTACTGCGGCTTGACCCGCGTCGAAGGCGGCGCCGCCAACCTCGCCGGGGTCGTTTCGGAGAAAACGTTCCGCCGGCGCGGCTCCCGGTGGGACGCGATCTGCGCGCACGCGCGCGCCACGAACCAGTTCCTCGATGCCGACCTGTCGCGTCTGGCGCCGGGACCGATCGGCTTTCTCGGAACCGGGCCCGTCTACTTCACCGCGAAGCCGCCCGTCGAGGACGGGATGCTGATGGCGGGGGACGCCGCCGGCTTCCTCGATCCGTTCTCCGGCGAGGGCCAGGCCTCCGCGCTCCTCTCGGGGATCCTCGCCGGGGAGACCGCCGAGCTGTTTCTGTCAGGAAGGTTCCCGCGCGAGAAGCTCGCGGAAACCTACGAGAAGGCGTGGCGCAGCCGCTTCTCGCCGCGGTTCCAGTGGAGCGCCCGGCTTCGGACGCTGATGCTCAACCCCGCCGCCGGCGCTCTCGCCGCGTGGCTCCTGGGCGACCGCCTGGCCCGCTTCGGCTTCGCCGCCACGCGGCGGTGACCGCTACAGCCCCCTAGCTCCCTCCGGAGTGAAGAGCGCGTCGTCGAGCTTGCCGGGCCGGTAGTCGAGGTACTCGAGCTTCGTCACCGACTTCGGGTCCTTCGACAGCAGGTCGCGGATCTCCATCTCCGAGACGATCGTCTTCCCGGCCTTCGTCGAGAACTTCGTGAAGGTGATCTCCTTGGCTTCCTTCCCCGACGGGAGGTGGAAGAGGACCTTCACGGGGAGTTTCTCCGCCTCGTTCCACCAGAGAAGGACACGAGGGTAGGGAGCGGTGGGCGACCTGGCCGTCAGCTCCAGAACGCGGCACGGCTTTCCGTTCACGGTGTCGGTCTCGGGCTTGAGCGTCGCGGTGTAGTCCACGGAGAAGCGCAGGCTGGCGACGTCGGCCATCGAGGCGCCGCCGAGAAGCCGCTGGTTGGGCGTGACGGGAATCGGCCGGCTCGCGCCCGGGATCAGAATCCACATCCTCGGCCCGTCGGTCAGAACTTTGCGCCCCTTGTTCCCCCCGCTTCGGAAAACGATGACTCCGCGATCGCGCCCCTTCGTGTACACCTCGAAGTCCGTGGATTGGCCCGGCTTCCCATCGGTCACCTGGGTAGCCCTGGCCGAGATGACCGCCTCGTCGAACGCGTTGCGCGTGGCATCCGCGATCTGCAGCCACGACTGCACGTCCGGCGCCGCCGCCAGTAAAGCGATCAAGAGAGCTCTCATGGAATCTTCAACGTCGGGGCGGCGATCAGTCTTCCTCAAAGGGGCGGCGAGGCCGGGTCCAATGGACCTTGGACGAACCTTTGACCTTGGACTTGGGACTTTCGACACACTGGACCTTGGACTTTGGACGTGCGACCGACCTTGGACCTTGGACCTTGGACCGTCATCAGATATGGGCGAGCGCTTCGACTATGGAAACCCGTGACGCCCGTCGTGCCGGGAAGTACGACGCCACCACCATGGTCGCGATCATCGCCAACAGACCGGCGGCGTACGCCAGCGGGTAGAAACGAACGTTGATCGGCATCCCGTGGGTCGCGCCGGGAGGAGGCGGGAGGATGATCCCCGAGGCGTTCAGGACGGCGCGGATCGCGAGCGCGAGAACCATTCCGGCAACGCAGCCGACGGCCGCCAGCGCGATCCCCTCGACGAGGAACATCCGCAGGATCCCGGCCGGCCGGGTGCCGAGCGCGCGCAGCGTCCCGATCTCGCGCGTCCTCTCGGAGACCGCCATCGTCATGACGATCGCCGCCGACAGGATGACGATGACGACGAGCACCGCCCCAACGAATCCGAAGATCCCGATGTAGAGCAGCTTGACCTGGCCGTAGAAGACCGCGAGCTCTTTCCAGTGGCGGATGACGACGTCGTAGCCGGCCGCCTTCAGCTCGCTTCCGATCCTCGCGGCGGCGCGGTTCTCGTCGGCGTCGCGTCTCAAGAAGACCACGAGCTTGGTCACCGTCTCCGGGCTCTGCAGCAGCCGCGCGGCGAGGCCGATCCCGCACGCGAGGTACCGGTCGTTCAACTCCTTGATGCGGACGTCGGCAAGGCCGGCGACCACGGCGTCCACCGCGTTCAACGACCCGTCGGGAGTCGTCGCCATGAGGGTGAGCCCGTCGCCCGGCTTGACCTGGAGCGCTGACGCGAGACCGGTGCCCAGGACGACGCCGTCGCCGCCGTCTCCCGACAGGTACTTGCCCGACACGACGAGGTCCCGCGCGCCGGTGGCCTTGCCCTCCGGGTCCGGGTCCACTCCTACTCCCAGGTAGGGAACGGACTTGGCTCCGGCCACTGCGAGGCCGACGAACTCGATGCGCGGAAGGACGGCCGAGACGGCGGGGTCCTTCGCGACGGCGGAGCGCGCGCGCGAGGACTCCTTCAACCCGAACTCCAGCGTCCTCTCCTCGGCCCGGTCCACGGACCTGCGGTCCACCGCCTGGAGCTGCCCGACCGTCTGGATGGTCCCCTCGCGAAGCCCCTCGAAGGACTGCGCGATGAACCCTCCCGCCAGCGCGAAGGCGGCGAACCCGAAGGCCACGACCGTCCCCATCAGGATGGTCCGCCGGCGCTGCCGGACCAGGTTGCGCCACGCGAGCGACAGAGAGCTCATCTCGCCGCCCCGTCGCTCTCGACTAAGCCGTCGTGGAGGCGAACCACGCGGCGCGCCCGCGCGACCACGCGGGGGTCGTGCGTCGCGAAGAGAAACGCCACGGAGCTCTCCTCGTTGATCTTCCGCATCAGGTCGAGGATCTCCTCGGCGGTGCGCGAGTCCAGGTTCGCCGTCGGCTCGTCGGCGAAGACGATCGCGGGCCGATTGGCGAGCGCGCGGGCGATCGCGACGCGCTGGCGCTGCCCTCCCGAGAGGAGATCCGGCCTCACCGCCAGCTTCTCGCCGAGGCCGACGGCCGTGAGAAGCTCCCGCGCCCTCTGGCGCCGCTCCTCGGGGGCCCTGCCCGCGATGACCATCGGGTAGGCGACGTTCTCCTCGGAGGAGAGGACCGGGATGAGGTTGAAGGTCTGGAAGACGAACCCGAAACGGTCGCGCCGCAGGTCCGACCGCGCGTTCTCGGAGAGCGACTCCCCTTCCCGCCCCTCGATAAGGATCGTCCCCTCGTCCGGCCGGTCGAGCAGCCCGAGAAGGTTCAGCAGGGTCGTCTTGCCCGATCCGCTCGGCCCCTGGAGGGCGACGAACTCGCCGGGCGCGATCGTGAGCGTCACGCCGCGAAGGGCGGCGACCTGGGAGGCGCCGAGCCGGTAGTTGCGCGAGAGGCCCTTCGCCTCGACGAGCGGCTCCCGGTCCCGGCGGATCCCCTGCGACTGCGGCTCGCCCAAGCGGCCGCAGTTTACCCAAGCCGCGGCTTACGCCGGGCCCACCCCCACCACCTCGAGCTCCACCCGCCGGTTCTTCGCGCGGCCTTCGTCGGTGCTGTTGCTGGCGACTGGCTTGCTCAACCCCTCGCCGCGGACCTGGAGCTTCTTGGGATCCACCCCGAGGCTGACGAGGTAATCGCGAACCGACTGCGCCCGACGCAGGGAGAGCTTCTTGTTGTAGGCCGCCGTACCCTTGTTGTCGGTGTGGCCCGTGATGATCACCTTGTCCGCGCGGGAGAGCTTCTCCCTCGCTTCCTCGCGGTAGGACTTGATGGCCTCCTTCCCTTCCGGTTTCAGAACGGCCTTGTCGAAATCGAAGAGCACCGCGTCGAAGAGGATGGTTTTCTCCCTCGCAGGCGCGGGCGCCGGCGCCCTCGGAGCAGGAGCGGGGGCGGGGGCCGGAGGAGGCGGCGCGGAGGCGACCTGGGGCGGCGGGAACTCATAGCTGACGGTGTACTGGCGCGTGGTCCTGGTGCCCATCTTCTGGAAGGCCGCCACCATGTCGCCGCCCTTCCCGGCCTTGCGGGCCATGCCCTTGGTTCCTTCGGCAAACTTCGCGAAGAAGGGATCCATGTTCGGACCCGGCATCGAATCGACCAGGAACACGCAGAGGTTGTCGATGCCCTGTGCGGCCTGGGCGACGACGTCGCCCTTGAAGGCGCTGTTCAGGTCCTCGCCATCCGAGAAGACCCAGATGCACCGCGACTCGCTGGCCGGCGCAGCCTTGAGGAGAACCAGGCCGGCGTACATCTCCTCGTAGAGGTAGGTGTTGTCGGTGATGTTCTTCTTCAGGTAGGCCTTGTTCGCGTAATCCTGAAGCTCGGCGGGCTTGTTCGACTTGAAGGTGTCGACATGGACGTTGCGATCGCCCATCTTCACGACCTTCCCGTCGCGGAGGATGACGATCTGCGCGTCGTCGGCGGGGCGGATCGTCTGGATCACGGCGCTCGCCTCGGCAAGCTGCGGCTGGATCCTCCGGCGCTCCTCGATCGAATAAGAGTTGTCCAGCACGAGGACAACGTGCCGCGGAACGTCCACGGTCTTGTCCACCGACTCGACCGAGACGATCCTTCCCGTCTCGCCTCCTCGCGACACCGTGAAATCCCGGGCGGTCAACGAGGGGACGGGCTCTTTCCTGGAATCCAGGACGGTCACGAGGGCCTTGCCCTCCCCCATGGTCCGGTCAATCGTCACCGTCGCGTCGGACCGGGTCGTCCCGATCCGGACGTCCTGCGCAACCAGGACTGCTCCCCAAGCCATCAGGGCGACCAGGAAAACGGATGTGCGCTTGATCAACATGACCTTCCTTCCCCCTCTCCGGGCTTCCGTTCTGGCCCGCCCGCAAACACTTCCGAGGATGCGGGCGGTCGACCCCGATGCCCGTTCTCGACGGCCGTACGGATGCTGCAATCCTGCTGAAACTCTCCCACTTCCGGCCATTCCCTTTGATTCAACCGCACCAACACCAAAGTTCATTGATAATCCGCGCCGGAAGCGCATGGGGCCTGGTGGCTCTCGCGGACTTCAAATCCGTCGGCGTCGCGGTTATGCCGGGACGGGTGGGTTCGATTCCCACACGCTTCCGCCACCGACCCGCCCCTCGCAGCGGAGGGTTTCTTGCCTCAGTGGAGGTGGGCGCTGGGGTTGCCCTGCGGAAGGGCGGCGAAGGCGGGGTTGTCGGGCTTCCCGCGGTTTAGGATGATCGCGTAGAGGAAGGGGGCGAAGCTCGTTCCCTTGCGGCCGTTGATCGCGACGATCGGGGTGCCGTCGGAGTCGAAGCGGCTGGCGTTCGCGATGTCCTGCTCCAGGGTCTGGCGGACCTCCCGGGAATCCAGGCACGAGTCGATCTGGGCGCGCGACAGGAACCGCGAGGCGATATCGATCGCCTGCGAGCGTGTCAGGCCCTCCTGCTTCTCGAAGAGCGCCGTCGCGAGGTCCGGCTCCTTTCCCGACGGCTCGGCGCAGATGCGAAGCTTCGCCGCAACGCAGCGCACGTCGTCACGATTGCCGCCCGGCTTCAGGAGCGGGTTGCACCTTCCGTCCAGCGGGAACTGCCTCGAGTCCACGCTGTAGCTGCCGGGCGGCACCTCCTGGCGCAAGGAACGCAGGGTCTCGTTCAGGCTCGCGCAGTGCTCGCAAAGGATGTCGGTGAAATCCGTGATTCGGACCGGCGACATCTCGGGGCCGACGAGCGAGCGCGGCGGTGGAAGCTCCTGCGGGGTCGAGGCCCGGTAGATTGCGAGGGAATCCGCCAGCGTCTGCTTCAGGGACGGCTCCAGAGAGGCGATCATGTCGGCGATCGCCTTGTTGCGCTGCGGGCTGCCGGAAGAGACCTCCGGGGGCTCCGCGGCGACCTCGGAGCTCGGGGAGGACTTCGCCGCGGCGGCCACGGCCCGGCGCCCCGGCTCGCCGGTGGAGCGGGGCGTGTTGACGCCCGGGTAGAGGAGGACGAGGAACGCGGCGACGGCGCATCCTCCCGCGAGCGCGGCGGCGCGCGGCCAGTCAGGCAGGCCGAACGGGCGCCAGCGGCGCAGCGCGAACACGGCGTAGGCGGCGACGAGCGCGTCCATCGCGAGGCAGCCCAGGCACGCCGCGCCGGCGGCGACGCTCGCGCCCAGCATCACGACGATCCCGGCAGCCCCGGCGATCGCCGTGACACGAGCGGCGCCGAAGACCCTTCCGATGGATCTGCCGCGGGCCGCGCGCGAGAGCCCAGCGAGGGCGAGGGAGAACGCCCCGGCGCTCCAGACGAGGCCCCACGCCGCGACCGGCAGGCCGGTCAGGCCCTGGACTTCCGAGGCAAACTTCCCGTTCCATACCGCCGAGCAGTCGAGGCTGCCCTCGGTCGCGCAGAAAGTGTTTCCCCCGGAACGCAGGATCACAAGCTCCATCCAGAGAAAGAGCGACCAGAGCCCGGAAACCGCCGAGAGAGCGATGAGCGTTGCCCATGGCGGAGCGTCGGTCGAGCGTGGCGGACGCGGCGACGGATCAGCCGGTCGGGTTTCCTTTTTCTTTTTCTCCAACATCGTCATTGTGTCATCAGGCAGGGAACTCTCTTGATCCCTCTGGCCTGAGACCGTGCTATCCTCCGCGGTCCCGTGGGGCTGTAGCTCAGTTTGGGAGAGCGCCTGAATGGCATTCAGGAGGTCGACGGTTCGATCCCGTTCAGGGCTTTCGGCGCGGGCGCTCGCTCCGCGAGCGGCGCCGAGAGAGTTAGCTACCAGGGGCACTTAGCCGGCGAGCGCCTGCTGACTCAGGAGAGCCGTGCTATCCTGCGCGGTCCCGTGGGGCTGTAGCTCAGTTTGGGAGAGCGCCTGAATGGCATTCAGGAGGTCGACGGTTCGATCCCGTTCAGCTCCACCAAGCAAGATCAACCACTAACATCCTAAGGCACAGAGCCTTCGTGCCCTAAGGGGAGGGACTCACCCCTCCCGCCGGGTCGATGCCCCCTGCGTATTCGATAATCGTAAGGGTGTCGGCGGGGTTGGTTTGTTGCCGCTGCAAGGGGGCGCTGGCGGAGGAGGTTGGGGGCCTTCACTGCACCTCCTGCGATCTTGATTTCCCGGTCTCGAACGGGATCGCGGACTTTTCGGGGGGCGTCTACTACGACAACTTTCCCGGACCCGAGGTCCTTTCGGAGGAGAACCGGCGCGGCCTGGAGAACGAGAGCGAAGGAGCGCGGATCGAGGACTTCTATCTTCCGCATCTGGACCGAATCGCGGCGGAGCGCGGGATTCCGCGAGCCGCGCTGCGGGTCCTGGATTCCGGCTGTGGCAACGGGGAGTCCGTCGATGTTCTGAATCGCCACGGCATCGACGCGTGGGGGCACGATCTCTCGGCGCTTCGCAAGTGGCAGTGGCGCGGCCGGGGGCGCCGCGATCGCCTCGTCGTGGCCGACGGGGCGTCGCTGCCCTTCGCCGGCGGCTTCTTCGGAGCCGTCATCGCCTCCGGCGTCCTGGAGCACATCGGCGTTTCCGAAAGCGGTGGCCTTCGCTACGAGGTCCGGCCGCTGCCCGAGCGAGACGAGCTTCGCCGACGATACCTCGCGGAGCTGATCCGCGTGCTGGCCCAGGGCGGATTCCTGTTCCTGGACTTCCCGAACGGAAGTTTTCCGATCGACTTCTGGCACGGCACGAGCCCGGGCGGAGCCCGGTTTCACCCACCCGGGGAAGGCTTCCTGCCGACCCTCTCGCAAGTTCGGTCGCTCTGTCGTCAGATCGACCTACTCCTCGTCGCGCGCACGCGAAGCCCCGAGGGGCGGCTGCGCTTCAACCAGGTTTCTTCTCACTGGTATGGGCCCCTCTTCCGAGCGCCCATGGCGGGGTTTTTCCGCTTGATGTCGGTCAAGCCTCTCCGGTTCCTGGCGGCGACCGCCCTGAACCCCTATCTAGTCATCGAGATCCGGCAGCGCCGGCCGGTCCGCTGAACGGCGGCGCCGGAAAGGCGTTGCGCGTGTACAGGAGCTGGAGCGCGAGACGCCGTCGCGAGGCGAGAGGAGTCCCTTTGTGAAGGCAAAAGGGATCCTCGGCGATGACCGTGCCGGCCGGGCCATGGATCGTGATGATCCTCTCCCGGCCGTAGGACCGAATCACCTCCTCGTCGGATCGGTGCCGGCGCGGGTGGAGTTGGTCCCTCCACCTTCGGAACCGATGACTGGCTCGCACGCACACGTGGGGGCCGGCGGAGGCATCTACGTCGGACAGGTAGAACAGGAACGCCAGCGAGCCGTAGTCATACAGGTCATAGTGGAACCGGGTCCCGCTCTCCCTCGGATCGCCGGGTGCCTCCGAGCTTTTCCACCACAGCCGGCTCCCCCGGTAAATCGCGGGAACTCCGAGATAGAGGGCGGCGATCCGCTCGAGCGCCGGATCCTTCGCGATCCTTTCGACCACCTCGAAAGGCGGGCCCTGGGCGGCGCATGGCGTGGACGCGGAGACTCGCTTTCCGAGACAAACGATCTCCCCGACGAGCGTCGCGGGAAGCCGCAGCCGGGCATCGAAGCCATCGGCCCGCAGGGACGCCGCGAGCGCGTCCGCGTCCACATCGAAGATCGATCCGGCCCGGAAACCGAGGGCGCTAGTCCGGCGAACCGGACGGCACCGGGCGATCGTCCTCACCATGACGATCCGGGCCAGGGCGTACATCGCGAGCCATCGGACCGCGGGCACGATTCCGGCGGATCGCGAGGCGAGGCCTCTGACTATGCCGAGCCAGTACCGCCCTGGCCTCGACGGAACCGCCCGTGAAGCGGCTTCGGGCGCTGCGATCCGAAACACTCCAGCGATCTACGTGGAGACCCGGCGCGGCGTTGACCCGGGCACGTAAAACGAACCCCCAGCCGCCTCGCCGGCGGACTCAGGCGGCCGTGATCTCCTTGGACGTGATCTCGTACTTGAAGTTGTCGGGATCCAGGCTATCCACGCGTCCGTCCGCGGTCTCGGCCTGCGGATACATGAAGAACGCGATCGTCGGCCCTGTGGAGCCCGGCAGCGAGACGTCGCTGGCGAAGTTGTACGCCATCCAGTTCATCTCCCACGACCCGAAGAGCCTCGCGCGGGCCTTCTTGACCATCTCGTCATCGATCGGGCGGTTGCCTGGCGGCTCCTCGAGAACGACCTTGCGAACGTCGGCCGGATCCACCGGCACCCAGCCGTAGCCGGCGAGGTACACCTCCGCGCGGCAGTGCTGCGACTTCGTCACCGTCTCGGAGTTCGCGCCGAGGCTCTTGTAGCCGAGGTCGGACTTCGCGACCCGGATGCCGTAGACGTCGCGCGCGGGGATCCCGGAGGAGCGCGCCAGCCCGACGTAGAGGGCGTTCAAGTCGGCGCACTTGCCGCCGAGGTCCTTCGTCTCGAGCATCCCTCGGACGTCGCCGATTCCGCAGCCGCGGGTCTTGGGATTGCGGAAGGTGTTGTCCACGATCCACTCGTAGATCGCGCGGGCCTTCTCGACGTCGGTCTTCGCGCCCTTCGTGGCGAGATCGGCCGTGGCCTTGACGATCCCCCCGGTCGGAATGAGCTTCGTCGGCCGCAGGAAGTGCTCGACCTCCGCGTGATCGGCCTTCGGCGCCTTGCCGGGGGCGGAGAGGTCCACCGCGGCGTTCTTCGTGGAGATCCGGCTAGTCAGCGTCAGGACCGGCCTGGCCCCGGCCGGGAACCTCGCCGCGACGATGCCGAGGCGGTCCTCCCGGCTCTCGAGGAGCTCGGCCGTTCCGCCATCCGCCGTAAACCGGTTGGCGAGCGTCTTCTGGTAGGGGGTCTCCCCGATCAGGGCCGCCGGCAGCCAGACCAGCGTCTGGCCGGAAGGTTTCAGGACCTCGGCGCGCGTGGTCACCTCGAAAGTGCGCCAGTCGCCGGCGGACGGCGCCTGCGCGAACAGGCGGCCCGTCTTCGGAAAAGCCAGGGTCGCGGAAGCGACACCGGCAGTACGCAAGAAATCGCGGCGGTTCATGAGACGACTCCTTTCGCCCGGAACGTCACGCCCACGTTCCCGTCTGGAAAGCTACCTCCAATTCCCGTGCCCGCGCAACGGGGGGATCAGCGCGGCCCCGCCGGTCCCCGGAAGCGCCCCCGGGCCCGAAGGACCCAGTAGGCGCCGAGGAAGAGGAAGAAAGCGAGCGTCGTCCAGAGGACCAGCTCGTTGGGAGGCAGGGCGAAGACGACCGTGATGAAGAGGATCCAGGCGACCGCGACGATGTTGACGAAGACCGCCTTCCGGCCGAGGTTCCAGGGGGCGGTCTCGCGCGTCGCGAACTCGCCCCGCCCGCGCAGGCGGTTCCTCAGGTTCAGGAAGATCGGGATGCCGTAGGCCAGGTAGAGCGTGATGGTGCTCGCGGAGGTCAGGACCGTAAAGGCCGCCGCGTAGAGCGAGACGGCGACGGCGAGCGAGCTCGCCGTCAGGATCGCGGCGACCGGCACTCCCCTCGAGGCGGAGACGACGGCGAGCCGCCGGGATCCAGGCATGCCGCCGTCGCGGGCGAAGGCGAACCACATGCGGGCCATCGAAGAGACCGAGGAGGAGCCGCAGAGCCACATCGCTCCGCCGATGATGACCGCGACCAGGTTGGCGAGCGTGCGCGACAGGTTGCCGTCCGCGATCGCGAGAACGGGGTACGGGTCGCGCGCGACGGCCGCGATGTCGCCTCCGGGGATCGTCCAGGTCAGGACGACCAGGAGGACGTAGCCGACGACGGCCGAGACCGCGACGGAAAGGAAGATCCCCCAGGCCGAGTTCAACCTCGCCATCCGCGTCTCCTCGGCCATGTGCGCCGACGCGTCGTAGCCGGTGTAGGTCCACTGCGCCTGGAGCAGCGCGAGGACGAAGACGAGGAAAAACGGGGCCGCGCGGTAAACCTCGGAGAGGCCCGGCAAGAGCGCGAAGAGCGGAGAGGGGACCTTCATGTCGCCGAAAACGAGGGCCGGGACCATCCGGCCGCCGCCGAAGTCGGCCGAGGAGGCCTCGAGGGGGTTGACGGTGTTGACGAAGCGGAAGAGGAAGGCGAGGTCGTTGTGGTACTTCCCGAGAACCGCCAGCAGGAAGACGATGACCGCGCCGCCGGCGATGTGCCAGTAGACCGAGAGGTCGTTCAGGCGCGCCGTCAGGCGCACGCCATAGATGTTGATAACGACCTGCGGAATCATGAGCAGGACCATCACGAAGAGCTGGAAGCCCCAGCCCGTGACCGATCCGAAGAGGGGCAGGCGCAGGTCCGCCGGGAGACCCAGGATCCGGGTCGCCGCGCCGATGAAGTAGATCGCGGCGGCGACATTGATCCCGGCGGTGATCGTGACCTGGCCGACCATGTTCAGCCACGCGGTCGTCCACGCCCATCCGCGTCCCCCGAGCCGGAACGCCCAGAAGTAGAGGCCGCCCGCGGTCGGATAGGCCGAGGCGAGCTCCGCCATCGAGGCGGCGATCGCGAGGGTGAGCACGGAGGCGACGGGCCACCCGACGGTGTTGACGATCGGCCCCGCGAGCTTCAGCCCGTAACCGTAGAGGAGGACCGCCCCCGTCAGGACCGAGATGATCGAGAAGCTGATCGCGAAGTTGGAGAAGCCCCCCATCTCGCGGAGGAGCTGCTGCGTATAGCCGAGACGCTTCAGGTCCTCTTCGTCTTGTCGTAGGACCTGGTCGTTCAAGAAAGAGTTCCTTAGTCCTTGGTCCTTGGTCCCTGGTCGTGGTCGCCCCGACCAAGGACGAAGGACAAGGGACTAAGCACGCTTCATTCCGGGGTGGTGTAGGCCACTGTGATCCCGCCGTCAACGGTCAGGGCGACCCCGTTGATGTAGGAGGACTCGTCGGAGGCGAGGAAGAGGGCCGCGTGGGCGACCTCCGAGGCCTTCGCGAGGCGGCCGAAGGGAATGTGGACCATCCTCCGCGCGCGGCGGGCGGGATCTCCCAGCAGCTCCGCCATCAGCGGCGTGTCCACGGGGCCCGGGCAGAGCGCGTTGACGCGGATGTTGCGGCGCGCGAACTCGACGGCGGTCTCGCGGGTCAGCGACAGGACGCCTCCCTTGCTCGCCGTGTAGGCGATCTGGGGCGTCGCGGCCCCCATCAGGGCCACGAAGGAGGCCGTGTTGACGACGCTTCCCCCGCCCGCGCGAAGGAGCGCGGGGATCCCGTACTTGCAGCCGAGGAAGACCCCCTTCAGGTTGATGTTCATCACCAGGTCCCAGGTCTTCTCGTCGGTCTCCAGGACTCCCCCGTCGTTGCCCGGAAAGATTCCCGCGTTGTTGAAGAGCACGTTCAGCTTCCCGAAGGCCTTCTCCGCCGAGGCGACCATTCCCTCGACGTCGGCCGCCTTCGAGACGTCAGCATGGACGAACTTCGCCTTCCCGCCGGCAGTCTCGATCTCGCGGACCGTCTGCCGCCCGCCTTCGTCAGCGACGTCCGCGACGACGACGCTCGCTCCCTCTTTCGCGAAGAGCAGCGAGGCCTCGCGGCCGATACCGCTGCCTCCGCCGGTGATCAACGCAACCTTGTCTTTCAGCCTCATGGTCTTCTCCGGGCTTCCGTCAATCACAAATCACAAATCACAGATTCTTCCTCAGCCTCTTTCGAAAAAACGCGCTTTTTCCCAATCGGTAACTGCCTCGTCGAACTTCCTCTGCTCGGTCCGGAGGAAATGCACGTAGTGATCCACGAACTCCGTTCCGAAAGCCTCGCGAGCGAAGGAGCTCGACGCGAGCCGGTCGGTCGCGTCCCGCAGCGTTCCCGGCACGCGGGCGAGCGACTTCGCGGCGTAGGCGTCTCCGTCGAAGGCCGGGAGCGGCTCGATACGCATCGCGATCCCGTCGAGCCCCGCGGCGAGCGCCGCCGAGTAGGCGAGGTACGGGTTCGCGTCCGCTCCCGGGATCCGGCACTCGATCCGCAATGACTCCCCGTGCCCGACGACCCGGAACCCGACCGTGCGGTTGTCGCGGCTCCAGGCCACGGAGGTCGGCGCGAACGACGCGCTCTGGAAGCGCTTGTAGGAGTTGACCGACGGCGCGCAGAGCGCGGCGAGCTCCTCGGCGTGCGCCATCCACCCGCCCAGGAACCAGCGGAAGAGGTCGCTCCCCTCGGCTCCGTCCGGCGACCCTCCCGCGAAGAGGTTCTGCTCGCCCGCGGGATTCCAGAGCGAGAGGTGCTGGTGCATGGAGCTGCCCGCGAGCCTCTCGTTCCACTTCGCCATGAACGTCACGGCGAGGCCCTGCCGGTGAGCGATCTCCTTGGCCGCGTGCTTGGTCAGGACGTTGGCGTCGGCCTGGTCGAGCACGTCGGAAAAGCGCGAGTTCAACTCCTGCTGGCCCGGCCCCCACTCCCCCTTCGACCCCTCCATCGGCACGCCGCTCGCTTCGAGCGCCCTCACGATCGCGCCGACGAGCGGCTCTTCTTTCGATCCCTGGAGGATGTTGTAGTCCTCGATGTAGGAGCCGAAGGTCTCCAGCTCCCGGTACCCCTTCTTCCGCGCCGAGTCGTAGCTCTCGGCGAAGAGGTACATCTCCAGCTCCGACCCCGCCCGCGGCCGCAGTCCGATCTCCCGCGCCCGCTCGACCTGCCGCGCGAGCAGCCGCCTCGGCGCGAGCTCGATCGCCCGCCTTCCCGAGTTGACGAGGTCGCAGAGAACGATCGCGGTCTTCTCCAGCCAGGCCGCGCGGCGCAGCGTCCGCCCGTCCGCCACGCAGTGGAAGTCGCCGTAGCCGGTCTCCCAGCTCGTGAAGGCGTAGCCAGGGACCGGGTCCATCTCCATGTCGCAGGCGAGCAGGTAGTCGCAGGCGTGGAACCCGTGGGACGCGACGTTTTCCAAGAAGAACCGAGCGACGAAACGCTTGCCCATCAGGCGGCCGTAGAAGTCCGGGAAGACGGCCAGGACCGTCTCGATCTCGCCCGCCTCGACGGCGCGCGCCAGATCCTCTTCCGTCAGCTTCCCCGGAACGGACTTCCCCGCCGCCATCCTGACCCCCGACCGTCGAAACGGTGCCAGAGTCTAACCTCTGGCGGATCGCGCCGGGGCGAGGAGGGACGGGGAAGTTCCGTCCGGACCGTTCTCAGGCCTGCGGCTTGCTCGCCTCCTGGTTTCCGATCAGGCTCGCCAGGAGCGCCCTGGCCCGCAGCCGCCGCGCGACCGTCGCCTTGTGGCGCCCGCCGGGCAGGCGGACGCCGAGCTTGCGCAGGGCCGCCGATTCGATCTGACGGATCCGCTCGCGGGTCACGCCCATCCTGCCGGCGACCTGGGCCAGGGAAAGCGGCTCTCTCTCGAGCCCGAAGGTCAGCGTCAGGACCGACGCTTCCCTCGGCGTCAGGTCGCGCCAGCGTGCGCTCAGGGCCTCGTGAAGCTGCTCCCTCTCCTGCGGGTCGAGCGGCCGCTCCTCGGGCCGGTCCCACTCGGGGAAGAGGTCCTCGAGCCGGACGGGACGATTGAGGAGCGCCGAGACGACGTCCGCCGCGCGCTCGCCGTGGCGCTCGATCCAGAGACGGGAAACGTTGCTGACGACCGGTTTCTCGACCGGTGAGACCAGAAAGAGACTCAGGACCGTTCTCGGAGACCCGATCAATTGCGTGAGGCTGTGGCCGTTGCGCTCGCTCGCCTCGCGGGCCTCTCTCCAGAGATCCGAGTTGACCGTGACAGGCATCTTTCGCACCTCCGTCTTGAAATTGGGCCGCTCCGCCGACGAGGCGGACGAAGCCCGGACCGTTGGACGGAACGGGGGTGCGTCTCAGATCCGCTGAGGGATCGTGAGGGGGATGCGGGAAGGAGAGACGGGACGAAACGTTTCTGCCGGCTCGCGCGGGGCGGTTCGGAGAAGATGAGGAGACCGGCGGGAGGATCCGACGCCCGGGAAACGCGCCGGGAAACCGGCCGCGGCGTCGCGGGGCATCGCCATCAGGCGTTCGGAGTCGGCGCAAAGGCCGTCGGGAGGGAGCGGAGTCAGGCCTTCCGTCTCCTCGCTCTCCTCGTCGGTCTCGAGCCAGATCTCGCCGGACTTCCATCTCACCACGGCCTTGCCGGGTGTCGGATCCGGGCGCAGCCGGAACGTCGCTCCCCGAAAGGTCAGGGTTTCCCTGCCGTCCATTCCGACGCGCAGGGCGAGGCACGCCTCGTCGGAGACGAGGCTGGGAACCCGCCAGAAAAAGGAGCTGGATCTGGGGGCGAGCTCCTCGGTCAGCCGCAGGGGAAACGTCCGTCCGCCGTCCACGGACAGGAGCAGCTCGACCTCCCGGGCGGCCGCGGGAATTCCCGACCACCGGATCTCGACGAGCTGCCCGCCCTGGACCACCGATCCGGCGGCGGGCGCGGAAAGAGCGCCCTGCCGGGCTCCCGGCAGCGCCCCTGCCAGGAGAAGGACGAGAAACGACACGCCGCCCAAAGTGATGCGAGAGTAGACCTGACCCTCGAAGCTGTCAATCGGGCGCCGCCGAAGCGGCAGAGAAAAGGGCCGGTCGCTCGCGCAGCCGGCCCGGCAAGTCGAATCGAATCTGAGCTTAGAAGGTGTGCGTCCAGGCCCGCTAGGAGGAGAGGGTCGCCCCTTCGACGATCGCGACCTTCCTCGAGCCGGCGTCGAGCTCGGCTTCGACGCCCATCGGGATCGTCGCCTTCTCCTTCGTGTGGCCGAACACGAGGCCGGCCAGGACCGGCTTGCCCAGCGGCCCGAGGATCTCGTCGAGGATGTCGGAGATCGAGAGGTTGACCTCGTAGCTCGACTTCGCGGCGGTGCACTCGGTGCACGTGCCCCATACGATCCCGGCGCACTCGTCGAATTTCCCCGCCAGCTTCATCTGGGTCAGCATCCGGTCCACGCGGTACGGCGCTTCTCCCGTGTCCTCGAGGAAGAGGATTTTCCCCTTCGCGTCGATCTCCCAGGGAGTTCCCATCGTGGTCGAGACGAGCGTCAGGTTGCCGCCCGCGATGGCGCCCCGCGCCTTGCCGGAAGATACGGCGTGGAGCGGGAACACCGGCCAGTTCGGGTCGTCCTCAGGCGGGTTCGCGAGCTCGCCGATCGGCTCGGCGGAAAAGATCGCCTTCTTCAGCGCCGCGAGCGACCAGGAAGGCATGGAGCCCATCGCGACCGGCCCGTGAAAGGTGACGAGGCCGGCCTTCTTCGTGATCGCGAGGTGGAGGCCCGTGATGTCCGAGTAGCCGAGGAGCACCTTCGGGTTCTTCCGGAGGAGCTCGTAGTCGATCCCGGGAAGGAGCCGCTCGGTTCCATAGCCTCCCTCCAGGCAGAAGACTCCCGACACCGACGGGTCGGCAAACATCGAGTGGAGGTCTTCGAGCCGCTCCTTCTCGGTCCCGGCCATGTAGCCGTGCCGCGCCTTCACGTAACGGCCGAGGCGGCATTTCACGCCGAGGACGGCTTCCATCCGCGCCGCGGCCAGATCGACGCGCCAGGTGTCGAAGACATAGGAGGACGGCGTGATCAGGCCGATCGTGTCGCCCTGCTTCAGCGTCTTCGGCTTGACCATCGGCCGCGAAGCCGCCGCCGACGGAGCGGGAGCCGGAGTCCTCTTCGGGGCGGCCGCCGCGGAGACGGCCCCGGCCGCGGCGGCGCCGGCGAGCCGGAGGACCTCGCGGCGAGTCTTCATCCGCGGCTCAGAAGATCCAGCCGACGGTCACGGGCACAAACGTGAAATGGCTTCCCTGGATGAAATTGGGATCCGTCTGGATCTGCATGTAGCGCCCCTCGATGTAGATCGTCCCGGCCGGACCAGCCCCGAAGGAGATCCCGACCCCCGCGTTCCATCCGAACTTGTCCTGCGAGTTCTCGATCTCGCCGGCCTGCCGCGTCTGGAAGAATTTGACCCTGTAGAAACCGCCGCCGCCAATCAGATACGGCCGGAACACGATCAGCTTCGGCCCGATGACCAGGTTCGCGGTCGCTCCGCCCACGAGAACGTGCCCGCTCTGCCCCTGGACGGTCTTCTCGTTCATGCGCGAATAGATCCCCTCGAACCGCAGTCCTACGATCGGAGCGTTGATCGTGAAAAGGAGCGACCCCTGGTAGCCCGTCTCGTAGATGTCTTTCGCGTCCTCGTACGGAAACGCACCTCCCAGCCCGATCCCCCAGTGCATTCCCATGGATCCCTGGCCCTTCGCGGACGCGGCCGCCAGAAAGACGACCGCCGCGCAAACGGGGAGGATCCAGCGCCTCACTTCGCCGCTAAGGACCTTTTCCGCGCCGCTTCGAACTCGTCGCCCGGCGTCCATACCGGCATGGTATCCGCGTTCGCGATCCGCAGGCCCAACAAAAACGCGAGCTTCGCGTCCTCGACCGCGCCGGCGAAGTCGTAGCTCTCGCGGTATTCGTCCTTCGGCTGGTGGTAGACGTTCTTCTCGTAGTTCTCGACCTGCTCGCGCCCGTAGCCGGGAGGCTTGCCGATGACGTCGGTTCCGAACTTCAGGTACGCGGCCGGGACCCCGGCCTTGGCGAAATTGAACTGGTCGGAGCGGTAGAAGCGGCCCCGGTCCGGGAACTGGTCGGGGTTGACGACGCGGCCCTGCGTCTTCGCGACGGCGAGGACGTCGCGGTCCACCGAGGACTTGCCCAGGCCGATCAGCGAGATGTCCCGCGTCCTCCCGAACCAGTTGGCCTCGTCCACGTTGATGTCCACGGCCATCTTCGAGGAAGGCACCGGCGGATGCGCGACGAAGTACTCCGATCCGAGAAGGCGCTGCTCCTCGGCCGCCACGAAGGCGAAATACACCGACCGGCGCGGCCTCTCACGAATCCCGGCGAACGCCTTCGCCACCGACAGGATTGCCGCCACCCCGCTGGCGTTGTCGATCGCGCCGTTGTAGATCGCGTCGTCCTCGGGCTTTGGCCCGGGCTTGATCCCGAAGTGATCGTGGTGCGCGGTGTAGACGACCGCCTCGGAGGCGAGCTTCGGATCGCGTCCCGGCAGGCGCCCGACGACGTTGCCCGAATCCCGCCGGACGATCGCGTTCTCCAGGCCGAACGTCAGCTTCACGCCCAGGGAGACCGGCCGGAACGACCGCGACTCGGCCGACCCGCGCAGCTCGTCCAGGTCCTTGCCGCCGAGCTTCGCGATGGCACGGGAGAGGTCCTCGTCGGCCCACATCCGGATCTGCACGCGCTCGTCTCCCTCGTCGGGCAGCTCGAAGTTCTCGCCGGACCAGGAGTTCTGCACGACGTGCCACGGGTACCCCGCCGACGGAGTCGTGTGGATGATGATCGCGCCGGCCGCTTTCTTCTTTGCGGCCATCAGGTACTTGTAGTCCCAGCGCCCGTACCAGAGCCGCGTCTTGCCGGCGAAGAGCTTCGGGTCGTTCTCCGGGTCATTGTTCATGATGAGCAGGACCTTCCCGGAGAGGTCCGCGTCCTTGAAGTCGTTCCACTGGTACTCGGGCGCGACGATGCCGTAGCCGACGAAGACGACCTCGGCGTCGCGGATCTGCGCCGACGGCTTCTGGACGCCGGAGAAAGCCACCAGGTTCTCCCCGGGCTTCCCTTCCACCGAGCCGCGCTCGGAGCGAAAGACGGCCGGGCCGGAGAAGGTCGCCTTCATCCCGACGAGCGGAACTTTCTGGATCCACCCTCCGCCCGGCGCCGCGGGCTCGAGCCCCATGCCCTCGAGCTGCGACTGGATGTAGGCCTCGGCGAGCGCGTCGCCCCGGGTCGCGGGGCCGCGCCCCTCGAGGAGGTCGGAGGCCAGGAACTTCGTGTGAGCGCGGATCGCCCGCTCAGTGATCGCCGATTCCGCGGAAGGCGGCGCCGGGGCCGTCCCCTTCTTGCCGGCGGGGCCGGCAGCGAGCGACGAGGCGAGAACCAGGAACCCGGCGAGAGACCGACCGGCCCGCCTCGACACGCGCCGCTCTAGCCTCGCGGCGTCGGCGCCGGCGTCGGCGCCTTCACCGGAGCGCTGCCCGGCGTCTCCGGCTTGGCGAGCGGCCCCTTGGGGGCCGGCGTCGCCTGGGCGGCCGGCTGCTCCTTCGGAAGCGGCTTTCTCGGCATCATCGCGTCGCGCATCGCCGCGTTATAGACGAAGGTGGCGATGACGACCGAGGCCTGCATCAGGTCTTCTTTCACGAGCCGCTCGAAAACGTCCATGTTGGTGTGGTGCGTGCGGGTCTCGTACTCGACCTCGTCCTGGATGAACTGGAAGCCCGGCAGCCCGACCGCGTCGAAGGAGAGGTGGTCGGTCCCGCTCGTGTTGCGCATCGTGATCGCGGTGACGCCGAGGTCCTTCAGCGGCTGGATCCAGCTCTCGAAGATCGGGACCACGCCGGCGTTCTCCTGCGCGTAGACCCCGCGGATCTTCCCCGTGCCGTTGTCGAGGTTGAAGTACGCCGAGAGCTTCGCGTGGTCCGGCTTGATCGTGAGGGGCCCGGTCGGCGGCCGAAGAAACGAAGGCATGTCGTCCTCGCCCTGCCTCCCCTCGGGCGGCGCGGGGCGAGACGCGAAGTGTTCCGAGACGTACCCGCGGGAGCCCAGCAGGCCCTGCTCTTCCCCGCTCCAGAGCGCGATCCGGATCGTGCGCCGCGGCTTCACGTCGAGCGCTTTCAGAATCCGCACCGCCTCCATCGTGGCGACGACGCCCGCGCCGTTGTCCGTGGCGCCGGTCCCGCCGTGCCAGGAATCCATGTGGGCGCCGAGCATGACGATCTCGCCCTTCTTGTCGGTCCCGGGGATCTCGGCGACCGTGTTGGCCGCCGTCGGCTCGTCGGTGAACTTCGTCTTGAGGTTGATCTCCAGCTCGACGTCTTCCTTCCGGTCGAGGATCCGGGCGATTCGCTCCCAGTGCTCGATCGCCATGACCAGCGTGGGCACGGCGGCCGGAGCGTTCTTCCGGTACCCGTTGGGCATCCCCTGAACGCGGAAAGTCCCTCCGTCGAGCGCCCCGGCGTCGAGGACCGCGGCGACCTTCTCCTCCGCCAGGAACTTGGCGAGCTCGCGCTGGAACTGGCGGCGCTTCAGGAAATCCTCGCGGTTGAACGGTTGGCCGGCGCGCAAGTACGGGCGAGCTCCGGGGATCTCGTACTGCTCGAGCTCCGACAGGGTCTTCTCGTCGTAGCGCTCCGAGAGAGCTTTCTCCTGGGGCTTGACCTCGCGAGGATCGCCGATCAGGACGATCTTGCCGGCGAGCTGCCCCTTCGCCTTCTCCAGGTCCTCCTTGTCGGCCAGCTTGACCTTGACCGCCTTCGCGCGGATCGGCCCTTCGGTGCCGGGCGACCACGCCTGCGGCAGGGCGAGCAGCTCAGCCACGTCGGGTGAGACCATCCGGACGGTCGCGACCTCGTAGGTCCATCCCTTTCCGAACGGTTCCCAGTTCTCCGTGTGGGCGTTGACGAGGCCCCAGTCGGCGAGCTGCTTGCGGGTCCACTCATTGGCCCGCTTCATGTTGGGCGATCCGGTCAGGCGCGGACCGATCGAGTCCATCAGCCGGCTCGCGGTCTCCATCACCTTGGAGTTGCGGAACCCCTCCTGCCGGATCCGGGTCACCATGTCCAGGTCCACGCGCTCCTCGGCCGGCAGGACCGGGGGCGCTACGACGCAGAAAAGCAGAACGGCGGCAAGAACCTTGCGCAAAAGAAACCTCCCTCAGGCTGTTTTGGCGAGCAAGCTACCACGCCGCACGCGACGATCAAAAGAGGATTGACGGAGGCCGAAGGCGAAAGATTACAGCCCGGAAGGGCTTTTCTCGGCGAGGAACAGGGTAAGGGCGAAGCCGGCGGAGGCGTCCACCCACTGCTCCAACGCCCGGAACCCCGCCGCGGCCCCCATGGCGTGGACCCTCTCGGGAGTGTACTTGTAGGAGCTCTCCGTCCAGATCCGCTCGCCGTTCGAAAACCGGGCGACGAGGTCCGCCCTGGGGATCGAGACCTGCTGCTCCCTCGTCGAGACCAGGTGCATCTCGACCCGGCAGTGCTCGGGATTCCAGACCGCCAGGTGCTCGAACGCCGAGAGGTCGAAGTCGGCCGACAGCTCCGAGTTGGCTCGGGCGAGGAGGTTCTTGTTGAAGGCGGCCGTGATCCCCAGGGGATCGTCGTAGGCGAGGAGAAGGTCCTTCTCCGGCTTGACGAGGTCGGCTCCGAGAAGAAGCGCGTCTCCCGGGCGCAGGGCGGCCCGGATCTCGGTCAGGAACTCGTGCGACGCCGGCGGATCGAAGTTGCCGATGTTGGACCCGAGGAAGAGAACGAGCATGGTCCCTCGACCCCGCAGCGCTGCGGCACTGTGGAGCCCCTCCTCGTAGGTCGTCCGGTGACCGATGATCGAGACGTGCTCGAAGCGGTGGAGCGTGCGCTCGGACTGGTCGAGCGCGGTCTGGGAGATGTCGATCAGGTGGACCGAGACGGTGCGCCGCCGGCTCCTCAACGCCTCGGCGAGCATCGCGATCTTCTCTCCGCTGCCGCAGCCCAGCTCGACGAGCGTCAAGGGATCGGCCAGCGGAGCGACTGCCTGCCCGGCCCACCGCGACAAGAGCCTCCCCTCCGCCCGCGTGATCCGGTACCACGGCAGCCGGCAGATCGCCTCGAAGAGGCACGACCCCAGAGCGTCGTAGAGGTACTTCGACTGGATCTGCTTGGGAACGAGAGAGAGGTCCCGGCGCAGGTCCTCCGCGAACCCCTCGGTCGGTTCCGCCAGGGCCTTCACTTCACGCAACGGAACGTGGCGTACAGATACGGGTAATTCCCGCGGAACCAGTTGCGGAAGCTCCTCCGGAGAAGAACCTTCGAGGTGACCGGCGAGCCGCCCTTCAACACGTAGTGCTTGCCGTCGAAGAAATCCGTCGAGTAGACCGGGTAGGACGGCATCGGCGAGAAGCCGGGGAAGCCGGAGAACACGGTCGATGTCCACTCCCAGCCGTTGCCGAGCAGGTCGTGGACGCCCCACGCGCTCGCTCCCGCGGGGAAAGAGCCGACCGGCATCGGATCGGGACTTGCGAAATCGAAGTTGCCGCGCGTCGCGTCCGGCGGCTCCTCGCCCCAGGGATACGACCGCTCCGGGCGGTCGGGAGCGCCGTAGGCCGCGCGGTGGTATTCCGCCTCCGTCGGCAGCCTCAACCCCTTCCACCGTGCGTAGGCCGCCGCCTCGGAGTGGGAGGCGTAGACGGGCCACGACGCCGGGAACGGAACGAGCTCCCACATCCCCCGCCAGGACCACTCGCCGCCGTGGCGCTCCCAGAAGAGGGGATGGCGGACCCGCGACGACTGGATCCACTCCCATCCCTCGTCGTCCCAGAGCTCGCTCTTCTCGTAGCCGCCGGCCTCGACGAACTCCAGGAAGTCGGCGTTGGTCCGGTCGTGGACGTCGATTCGAAACTCCGGCACCTCGACGACGCAAAGCGGAAACTCGTTGTCCCATCCGAAGACCGCGCTCGCGCGATCCGCTCCCAGCGTCGCCTTCCCGGCGGGCACGCGGACCATCTCGCGGGCCGGAGGGCCGCCGTTGACGACCGGCGAAGGCGTTTCCGCGGGGCGGATCTTCTTCTCGTACGGAAGCCGGTGCCACATGTAACGCAGGGTCTCCTGGTGCATCGGCTCGTGCTCGAGGATCGTGTACGCCGCAAGGCCGCGGGCGAGCACCGGGTTGTCGTCGCGGGTGATGTCCTTCTCGAGAAGGGCTTCTCGGATCGCTCGGTCGCTCGCGTCCCCGTACGCCTGGATCGCCTTGCGCGGCGGCCAGCGCGAGGCGCCCAGGCCGACGGCGGACTCGTCCTCGGGATCGATCCCGCGCTCGAAGAGAACTTCGTAATCGCGGTCGATCCCTTCTTCGCCCAGGCCGCGCTTCAACAGCGTGTTGGCGTTGAAGGCGGGCAGGTGCCCCTCGTAGAAGCAGATCGGGTTGCGCAGAGGAATCGGCCGGACCTCGTAGGCCGCGGGCACGACGGAGTCGAAGAGCTCCCGGGAGCGCCGGCGCCCGGCGTCGAACCAGTCCACGAGAGCCTGCCGGTCGATTCGCATGCAGCGGACAGATGCTATTACGCTGCCAGCGGGATGCTAGATTCCCTCCCTGTGGGCGCGACCGCTCTGCTGGCCTTCTTCCTGGCCCTCCGGGCCGGGCCAATCCCGGTGACGACGACGCCGAAACCCTCCCCCGCGAAGGCTCCCGCGCCCGCCGTCCCCTACGACGGGATGGCGGTGGCGCCCGACATCAAGGAACGGCTGCTCCAGTTCCCCAGGACGAAGCTCGATTACGACCGGTCGCTGCTCGATCCCGCCGATGGCCGGACGCTGCTGAAGCTGATCGACGCCTCCCGAATCCTCGACTCGATCTACTTCACCCAGGTCAGCGAGGACAATCCGAAGGTCCGCGTCTCGATCCTGCGGACGGTCAACAGCCAGCCGGCCGCGCTCGACGTCTTTCGCTACTTCTCGATCATGAAAGGCCCCTGGGACCGCCTGAAGGGCGACGAGCCCTTCCTGGGCACAAAGCGCAAGCCGCCGGGGGCCGGCTTCTATCCCGCGGACATGACGAAGGAGGAGTTCGAGAAGTGGGTCGCCGCGCACCCCGAGGACAAGAAGTCCTTCGAGAGCCTCACGACGGTCATCCGGCGCGAGGCCGGGCGGCTCAACGCGATCCCGTACTCGACCTACTACGGCACGCTGCTAAAGAAGGTCAGCGAGCGGGTCAAGGAGGCGGGCGAGCTGACGAAGAATGCCTCGCTCAAGAAATACCTGAGCCTCCTTTCCGCGGCGCTGCTCTCGAACGACTACTTCCAGTCCGACATGGCGTGGATGGACCTGGACTCCGAGATCGAGGTCATCCTGGGCCCCTACGAGGTCTACGAGGACAACCTCTTCAACTTCAAGGCGGCCTTCGAGTCCTTCGTCAGCATCCGAGACAAGGCCGAGAGCGCGAAGCTTTCCGTCTACGCCGCCCACCTGCCCGACATGGAGAAGAACCTCCCGATCCCCGAGGCGCACAAGAACTTCAACCGGAAATTCGAGTCGCCGATCCGCGTCGTCCAGGAGGTCTACACGGCGGGCGACGCGCGCCAGGGCGTCCAGACCTCCGCCTTCAACCTGCCCAACGACGAGAAGGTCCGCGAGGCGAAAGGCTCCAAGAAGGTGCTCCTGAAAAACGTCATGGAAGCGAAGTTCCGGCTGAGCGGCCAGCCGATCGCCGAGCGGGTGCTCGAGCCGGCGGCGAAGGGAAAGATCTCCTTTGACGCCTACTTCAACCACACGCTCTTCCACGAGCTGTCCCATGGCCTCGGCCCCGGAATCATCACCTCACCCGAAGGCCAGAAGGTCGAGGGCCGGCTGCTGCTGAAGAACCTCTACTCCACCATCGAGGAGTGCAAGGCCGACGTCGTGGGGCTCTGGAACATCCTCTACGCGATGGACCAGAAGTTGCTGACCGGGTTCGACGAGGACTCCCTCTACGCGACCTACGCGGGGCTGATGTTCCGCTCGATGCGCTTCGGCGTGGACGAGGCGCACGGGGGCGGCACCGCTGTCCAGTGGAACTGGTGCCGCGAAAAGAAGGCGATCGAGCCGGCCGCGGGAGGCCGTTTCCGCGCCAACGCGTCGAAGTTTCGCGACGCGATCCGCTCGCTCTCGACGGAGCTGCTCGAGATCGAGGCGACGGGCGACTACGAGCGCGCCAGGAAGCTCCTCGACCGATACGGCAAGGCCACGCCGGAGATCCGCGCCACGATCGCGAGGCTGACCGGCATCCCGGTGGACCTCGAGCCCGTCTTTACCGCCGCCGGCGAGAAGTAAAGGAGGGTCTGTATCTTGCAGAAGGAGGTGCCCATGGAAGAAACACCCGCGGCCGAGAAAGCGGCCTCCGCCACCCCCGCCCGGACCCGCAAGGCCCCGGCCCGACGCAGGACGGCGTCGGGCACCCGGAAGTCTCCCGCCCGCAGGAAGACCTCGGCCGGCAAGCGAACGCGGGCCCGGTCCCAGGCAAACGGACTGACCGCCCTCATGAACGACATGGCCGCCAAGGCCTTGGCCGCCGGCAGGGAGTTGAAGGCGCTCTCCGGAAAGGGCGCCGGAGCCGCCCGCAAGACGATCTCCCGCCTGACGAAGGAGTGGGAGGCGATGGACTCCAAGCGCCGGGCCCAGTTCGTCGCCGCGCTCCTGGCGGCGCTGGCGGCCGCCTCGGCGCCGATCGTGCGCGGACGACTGAAAAAATAGTCCAAATTTTGGCAGGGGGATTGCTCCTCCCTCCTTCGGAGAGCCGAAACATGACCTGTGGCCACAGCGATTGCCGCTGTGTGGAAATCCGGGTCGAACGCGCCGGCGGGGGATTTTGCAGCGAGCACTGCGCGGAGAAGGAGAACCAGGGGCCCCGGGGAACGTCCTGCCGATGCGGGCGTCCCGGCTGCGCCGCCGAGTAAGCCGGCCAGGGGTCCCGTTCACGCGGCAGGAGCCGTCGCCGTCGGACCCCATCCGGGGAGAGCTACTCTCCAGCGACCGGCTCGAGCAGTTCGCCGAGGTCCTCGCCGCCGACCACTCGATCGAGCCCGTCCGCCGCCGGGGCCGGCCGCTCCTGCCGAGGCTGAACGAGAACGGCCGGGTCCTGCTCGCGAGCTACCGCTCGATCGCCGCCGCGATCCGCGAGGAGCGGACCATCTCGCCCGCCGCCGAGTGGCTCGTGGACAACTTCCACATCGTCGAGGAGCAGGTCCGCGAAGTCCGCGAGGACCTCCCGCCCGGCTTCTACCGCGAGCTGCCGAAGCTCTCCCGCGGTCCCTTCGCCGGATACCCGCGCGTCTACGCGCTGGCTTGGGCCTTCGTCGAGCACACCGACAGCCACTTCGAAACGGAGACCCTGCGCCGCTTCGTCCGGGCGTACCAGCGCACGAGGCTCCTGACGATCGGCGAAGTCTGGGCGATCGCGATCTTCCTCCGGCTCGTCTTAGTCGAGAACCTGCGGAGGATGGCCGAGCGCATCGTGGACCGGCGGCGCGCCCGCGAGGAGGCCGACGCGCTCGCGGACCGGATCCTGGGGATCGAGGGCGTCCCTCCGGAGGACGCGCGTCCGCTGCTCGCCGGCCTCGAGAACGCCCCGCTGGCCGGCCCGTTCGCCGTCCGACTGATCGAGCGGCTCCGCGACCAGGACCCCGCCTCGACCAACGCGGTCGCCTGGCTGGCCGAAAGACTGGCCGCGCAGGGGATCACCGAGGAGCGTGCAGTACGGCGCGAGCAGCAGGAGCAGGTCGCCACGCACGTGACCGTCCGCAACGTCATCACGAGCATGCGGCTCATCTCCGCCGTCGAGTGGGCCGACTTCTTCGAGAGCGTCAGCCTCGTCGAGGAGGCGCTGCGCGACGGCACCCGCGTCGCCGAGATGGACTTCGCCACGCGCGACCAGTACCGCCGCGCCGTCGAGCAGCTCGCCCGCCGCAGTCTCTCCAACGAGGTCGAGGTGGCCCGCCGCGCCGTCGCCCGCGCCGCGCAGGCCGCCGAGCACCCGGCCCGCGAGGCCGAGACCGTGCGGCGCTCGGACCCCGGCTTCTTCCTGATCGCCGAGGGACGCGAGGAGCTGGAAAAGGAGATCGGCTACCGGCCCTCCCCGCCGGAGGCGCTCCGGAGGGCGTGGCTTCGCAGGGCCGCGCTCGGCTACATCGGGACGATCGCGTTCCTGACGCTGGCGATCCTCGCCTGTCCCGCGGCGCTCGCGGCCTCCCTCGGGGCGCCCGCCCCCGCCGTCGTCCTCCTCGCGATCCTGGCGCTGATCCCCGCCTCGGACCTCGCCGTCGCGTTCGCGCAGCGCGACGCGGCCCGCCTCGCTCCACCCCGCCGGCTTCCGAGGCTCGAGCTGAAGCAAGGCATCCCCCGGGACCTGCGCACCCTCGTCGTTGTTCCGACCCTCCTCTCCAACGAGGCGGACATCCAGCGCCTGATCGAGCGGCTCGAGGTCCACTTCCTCGCTTCGAGCGCCGGGGACGTGCGCTTCGCCCTGCTCTCGGACTGGGCGGACGCGGACTCGGAGATCCTGCCGCAGGACGACGCGCTGCTCGCCGCCGCGGCCGCCGGCATCGCGGACTTGAACTCCCGCCACGACCCCGCCGAGGACGGCGGCCCGCGGTTCCTCCTCCTCCACCGGCGCCGCGTCTGGAACGAGAAGGAGCGCAAGTGGATGGGGTGGGAGCGAAAGCGCGGCAAGCTCGAGGAGTTGAACCGGCTGCTCCGGGGCCGCGGCGAGACGACTTTCCTGCGGCTCTCGCGCGAGGCGGGCGGCGGGGTCCCCGAGAACGTCCGCTACGTCATCACGCTGGACGAGGACACGCGCCTTCCGCGCGACGCCGCGGCCAGGCTCGTCGGTGCGATGGCCCACCCGTTGAACCACCCGGTCTTCAACCGCGCCGGCGGACTCGTCGTGCGCGGCCACGCGGTCTTCCAGCCGCGGGTCACGCCGACGCTCGCGACCGCCGGGTTCGGCACCCCCTTCCAGCGCATCTTCTCGGGGCCGCGCGGGACCGACCCCTACGCCTTCGCGGCTTCCGACGTGTACCAGGACCTCTTCGAGGAAGGCATCTACACCGGCAAGGGGATCTACGACGTGGACGCCTTCGCGCGCGCCCTGGCCGGCCGCGTGCCGGAGAACGCGCTCCTCTCCCACGACCTCTTCGAGGGCCTCTTGGCGCGGGCGGGGCTCGTCTCCGACCTCGAGCTCTTCGAAGGGTTTCCCGCACACTACGCCGTCTCGGCGATGCGAACGCACCGCTGGGTCCGGGGAGACTGGCAGCTGCTCCCCTGGGTCCTGCCGAAGGTCCCGGCCGAAGACGGGTCGCGCGTGAAGAACCCGATCGGCGGCGTGGGCCGGTGGAAGATCGTGGACAACCTGCGCCGCAGCCTCTCCCAGCCCGCGGCGCTGGCGACGGTCCTGGCGGCGTGGCTCATCCACGCTCCCGGCGCGATCGCCTGGACCGCCTTCATCCTCGCGGCGATCTTCGGGCCGGGCATCCTCTCCTTCGTCGCGGAGCTGCTGTCTCCGCCCCGGCGCGGGATCGCCAAGCGGAGCTACTTCCGCAGGCTCGGCGCGGACCTCTCGACGTCGCTCCTGCAGGGCGCGCTGAAGGTCGTCCTGCTCGCGGACCAGGCCTGGCTGATGGTGGACGCCATCGTCCGCACCCTCGACCGCCTCTGGATCTCGCGCCGGAGGCTCCTCGAGTGGACGCCCGCCGGGCAGATGAAGCGGGGCCTCGACCTGACGCTGGCCGGGTTCGTGCGCCGGATGGCGCCGGCCGTGATCCTCGGTACCTCGGCCGCGGTCCTCCTCGCGGCGGCGAACCCGGGGAGCCTGCCGCTCGCGATCCCATTTCTCGCGGCGTGGATCGCCTCGCCCGCGATCGCGAGGTGGATCAGCCTTCCGCCGCGCGACACGGAAGCCGAGCCCCTGCCCGAGAACGATCGGAAGCTCCTGCGTTCGGTGGCCCGAAAGACCTGGCGCTTCTTCGAGACCTTCCCCGGCCGGGAGGACAACTTTCTCCCGCCCGACAACTTCCAGCAGCTGCCCGATCCGGTCGTGGCCCGCCGGACCTCGCCCACGAACATCGGGCTGGCGCTCCTCTCCACGGTGTGCGCCAACGACCTCGGCTGGATCGGCGCGGAGGAGATGCTCGACCGGCTCGAGTTGTCCCTCGACGCGATCGAGCGGGCGGAGAGGTACCGGGGCCACCTCTACAACTGGTACGAGACGACGACGCTGCGCCCATTGGAGCCCCGTTACGTCTCGACGGTGGACAGCGGCAACCTCGCGGGCAGCCTCGTCGCGGTCAAGCAGGCCTGCCTCGAGCGGATCGCGGCCCCGGCGGGGATCTCGCGGACGGCCCGTGACGGCATCGCCGACTCGCTGGCGCTCTTCGCCCGGCTCTGCCCCGCGCTCGCCCCGGCCCCCGGCGAGGGCGCCTTCACGCGCAAGCAGGTCAGCGACGCGCTCGAGACGTTCGAGGCCGCGCTCGATCCGCCTCCCGCCTCCGCGGCGGAGTGGGGCGCTCGCCTGCCGACGCTTCGAAAGCGGGCGGAGACCCTGGCCGACATCGCGCAGGCGCTCGCGCTCGAGCGGCCGGGCGACCCCGGCGCGTCCGAGGCGGTCGCGTGGGCCGCCGCGGCGCAGGCCTGCGTCCGGAGCCACGCGGCCGACTTCGAGACGACGCACGCCTGGGCGCCGATTGTCCCGGGCGGGGCTTCGAGCCTCGAGCGGCTGGCCGCCGGGAGCGCCCCGCTCGAGGAGCTTCCCGACCTGCTGGAGGCAGCCGCGGCCCGGACCGGCGTGCCCGCTCCCCTCGCCGAGGCGCTGCGGCGCTGCGCGGCCGCGTCCGCGGCGCGCTCGCGCCGGCTCGCCGAGATCGCCCGGCGCGCGGACGCGTTCGCCGCCGAGATGGACTTCCGATTCCTCTTCGACCGGGAGCGCAAGCTCTTCTCGATCGGCTACAACCTCTCCGACGGGCGCCTCGATCCCGGCTATTACGATCTGCTCGCGTCGGAGGCGCGGCTGGCGAGCTTCATCGCGATCGCGCGCGGCGACGTGCCGGCTTCCCACTGGTTCCGCCTGGGGCGCGGCCTGACCCCCGTCGGCCGGGGCTCGGCCCTGGTCTCCTGGTCGGGCTCGATGTTCGAGTACCTGATGCCGGAGCTCCTGATGGAGCAGCCCGCCGAGAGCCTGCTCGAGCAGACCAGCCGGCTGATCGTCCGCCGGCAGATCCGCTACGGCGAGGAGCGCGGGGTCCCGTGGGGGATCTCCGAGTCCGCCTTCAACGCGCAGGACCTGCACCGGACCTACCAGTACTCCAACTTCGGCGTCAGCGGCCTGGGGTTCAAGCGCGGCCTCTCCGAAGACCTCGTCGTCGCGCCCTACGCCACGGCGCTGGCGGCGATGATCGAGCCGGCCGAAGCGGCGCGGAACTTCGAGAAGCTCGCGAAGTCCGGCGCGCTTGGGCCCTACGGGTTCTGGGAGGCGGTGGACTTCACGGCGGAGCGGCTGCGCGAAAACGAGAAGGCCGCGGTCGTCCATGCCGTCATGGCGCACCACCAGGGCATGACGATCGCCTCCCTGACCAACGTCCTCGAGGCGGGAATCCTGCGGCGCCGGTTCCACGCGGAGCCCTCGATCCAGGCGACCGAGCTTCTCCTCCAGGAGCGGACGCCCTCGACGGTGGCCGTCTCCCGGCCCCGGGCCGAGGAGGTCTCCTCGCAGCTCCACGTCCGGGACTTTGTCCCGCCGGTGCTGCGGCGTTTCCGCTCCGCGCACGACCCGACGCCACGCGCGCACCTGCTCTCCAACGGGCGCTATTCCGTGATGCTGACCGCCGCGGGCTCCGGGTACTCGCGGTGGATCGGCAGGGACGTGACCCGCTGGCGCGAGGACGTGACGCGGGACTGCTGGGGGACCTTCGTCTTCCTCCACGACGTCTCCACCGGGACGACCTGGTCGGCCGGCTACCAGCCCGCCGGCGTCGAGCCCGACTCCTACGAGGCCATCTACTCCGAGGACCGGGTCGAGATCCGCCGCCGCGACGGCACGCTCTCGACGACGCTCCAGGTCGTCGTCTCCGCCGAGGACGATGCGGAGATCCGGCAGGTCTCGGTCACGAACCTGGGAGCGCGGCCGCGGGAGATCGAGATCACTTCCTACGCGGAGCTGGCCCTGGCCGACCCGGCCGCGGACCGCTCCCACCCCGCGTTCTCGAAGCTCTTCGTCCAGACGGAGTTCCTCCCCGGAATCGAGGCGATCCTCGCGACCCGACGCCCCCGCGACCCGGAGGAGAAGCCGATCTGGGCGGCCCACGTCGTCGCGGTGGAGGGCAACGTCGTCGGCGCCACGCAGTTCGAGACGGACCGGGCGCGTTTCCTCGGCCGGGGACGCGAGATCCGCAACGCCGGCTCGATCGAGGACGGCCGGCCCCTCTCCAACACCGCCGGATCGGTTCTCGATCCGATCGCGAGCCTTCGCCGGCGCCTTCGGCTCCCGCCCGGCTCGACGGCCCGGATGTACTTCGCGACGATCGCCGCTCCTTCGAGGCAGCGCGCGGTCGAGCTGGCCGACAAGTATCGCGAGCCCTCCGCCTTCGAGCGCACCGCCAACCTCGCGTGGACGCAGGCGCAGGTGCAGCTGCGCCACCTGGGGATCACCGCGGACGAGGCGCACCTCTTCCAGCGCGTCGCCACGCGCATTCTCTACTCGGACCCGTCGCTGCGCGCCCCCGGGGACGTCCTGTCGCGCAACCGCCAGAGCGCCTCGGCTCTCTGGGCCCACGGGATCTCGGGAGACCTGCCGATCGTGCTGCTGCGCATCGACGATCCCGACGACCAGGACATCGTCCGGCAACTTCTCCGGGCGCACGAGTACTGGCGGTTGAAGGGCCTGGAGGTGGACCTCGTCATCATCAACGAGCAGGCGATGTCCTACGGCCGGGACCTTCGCGAGACTCTGGAGGCGCTCGTGCGGACGCGCCGCCAGGAAGCCCCGTCGGAGAACCGGAAGGCCGGTGGGATCTTCCTGCTGCGTCGCGACCTGCTGACGCCCGAGGACCACGACCTTCTCCGGGCGGCCGCGCGGGTCGTCCTCCTCTCGAGGCACGGGACGCTCTCGGAGCAGGTGCTGCGCCTTCTTCGCCGCGGCGCGCAGGCGCCCATCCGCCCGGTCCGCGGCCGAGAGCCCGCCGCCGACATCCCGCCCCCACAGCTCGAGCTGGAGTTCTTCAACGGGCTCGGAGGCTTCGCCGACGACGGGCGCGAGTACGTCACGATCCTGGGAGAGAGGCAGTGGACTCCGGCGCCCTGGGTCAACGTCGTGGCCAACGCCTCCTTCGGGTTCCTCGTCTCGGAGTCCGGCTCGGGCTGCACGTGGTCGGGAAACAGCCAGTTGAACCAGCTCACACCGTGGTCCAACGACCCGGTCAGCGACCCGCCCGGCGAGGCGATCTACGTGCGCGACGAGGCGACGGGCGAGATCTGGGGGCCGACGGCCCTTCCGGTCCGCGACGAGTGGCCGTACGTCGCCCGGCACGGCCAGGGGTACAGCCGCTTCGAGCACGAGAGGGCTGGAGTGGCGCTGGAGCTCGTGCAGTTCGTGCCGCTCGAGGACCCGGTCAAGATCTCGGTCCTCTCCATCGAGAACCGCTCCGCCAGCCGGCGCGCGCTCTCGGTGACCGCGTATGCCGAGTGGGTGCTCGGCTCTCAGCGCGCGGCGTCGGCCCCGTTTCTCGTCACGTCGCGCGACGAGGGAACCGGCGCGCTCTTCGCGAGGAACCCCTGGAACGAGCAGTTCGGCAGCCGGATCGCCTTTGCCGACCTCGGTGGCAAGCAGTCGGCCTGGACGTCGGACCGCACGGAGTTCCTGGGGCGCAACGGGACGCTCGACGCCCCCTCGGCGCTCTCGCTGGGGGCGAGCCTCTCGGGCAAGACGGGAGCGGGCTTCGACCCGTGCGCCGCGCTGCAGACGAAGATCGATCTTCCCCCCGGGGGCAAGGCGCGGGTCCTCTTCCTGCTCGGCCAGGGGCAGGACGAGGCCGACGCCCGCCGGCTGGTCGCGCTCTACCGCTCGCGGGAACCGAAGGCGGTGCTCGAAGCGGTCCGGGGCCGCTGGGAGGACATCCTCGGCGCGGTCCACATCGAGACGCCGGACCGCTCGATGGATCTGCTTTTGAACCGCTGGCTCCTCTACCAGACGCTCTCGTGCCGCGTCTGGGGACGGACGGCCTTCTACCAGGCCTCCGGCGCGTACGGGTTCCGCGACCAGCTCCAGGACGTCATGGCGCTGGTGCCCGCCCGGCGCGAGGTCGCGCGGGAGCACCTGTTGAAGGCGGCCGCCCGCCAGTTCCCCGAGGGGGACGTGCAGCACTGGTGGCATCCGCCCTCGGGCGCCGGCGTGCGAACGAGGATGTCCGACGACCTGCTCTGGCTTCCCTACGCGGTAACGCACTACCTCGAAGTTACCGGCGACGCGGCGGTCCTCGACGAAATGGTGCCGTATCTCAAGGGAGATCCGCTGAAGGAGGGGGAGCTCGAGCGCTTCTTCACGCCGGAAGTCTCGGAGGAGAAGGGGACGCTCTTCGAGCACTGCGCGCGCTCGCTCGACCACAGCCTCTCGACCGGTGCTCACGGGCTGCCGCTGATGGGGACCGGCGACTGGAACGACGGGATGAATCGAGTCGGGCGCGAGGGACGCGGCGAGAGCGTCTGGCTCGCGTGGTTCCTCCACACCAACCTGTGGGAGTTCGCGAGGCTCGCGCAGGCGCGGGGCGAGGAGGAGCGGGCGAAGCGCTGGCGCACCCACGTGGACGCCCTGAAGATGGCGATCGAGCGGGAGGCGTGGGACGGCGACTGGTACCGCCGCGCGTGGTTCGACGACGGGACGCCGCTGGGCTCCTCGCAGAACCAGGAGTGCCGGATCGACTCGATCGCCCAGTCGTGGGCGGTCATCTCCGGCGCCGGCGACCACGACCGAAGGCGGCGCGCGATGGCCGCGGTCGAGGAGTACCTCGTGCGCCGGGGCGACGGGCTGGTCCTCCTCTTCACTCCTCCCTTCGACCACACGCCGCTCGATCCCGGCTACATCAAGGGGTACCTGCCGGGAGTCCGCGAGAACGGCGGCCAGTACACGCACGGCGCCATCTGGGCGGTCATCGCGTTCGCGGAGCTGGACGAGGGCGACAAGGCCGGGGAGCTCTTCGCGATCCTGAACCCCATCAACCACGCCTCGACGCGCGCGGGCCTCCACCGCTACAAGGTCGAGCCGTACGTCGCCGCCGCCGACATCTACGCCGAGAACCCGCACGTGGGGCGCGGCGGCTGGACGTGGTACACGGGCTCGGCCGGGTGGATGTACCGCGCGGGGATCGAGTGGATCCTCGGGTTCCGGCTGCGCGGGACGACTCTCTACCTGGACCCCTGCATCCCGAGGGCGTGGCGCGGCTACCGGGTGACCTTCCGCTACCACTCCTCCCAATATGTCCTGGCGGTCCAGAACCCCCGGGGCGCGACGCGCGGCGTCACGCAGGTCCTTCTCGACGGGGTCGCCGTTCCCGTCGCCTCGATCCCCCTCGCTTCCGACGGGAAAACCCACTCCATCGAAGTGACCCTGGGCTGACGGGAGTATCGTCTACGGCTTCTGCCGCATCCCAAGTGGAAACCGTCCATCGAGAGGCTCGATCCGCCCGCCGGCGAGACGGACCTGCGCGCGCTCGCGAGGCTTCTCGCGCAGGCGGTCGAGTCGGGCGCGGCGGTGAGCTTCCTCTCGCCGTTTTCCGTCGAGGGCGCCGAGGCGTGGTGGCGCCGAACCTTTTCGGAGGCACGCCGCGCCGCGGTCTTCCTCGTCGCCCGGGACGGCGGGGACATCGTCGGGACCGTCCAGCTCCACCCGGCGTGGGCGCCAAACCAGCCGCACCGCGCCGACGTCGCCAAGCTCCTCGTGGATCCGAAGGCTCGAGGCGGCGGCCTGGGCGCGAGGCTGATGGAGCGGATCGAGGAGGAGGCGCGTCGGGAAGGGTTCACGCTCCTGACGCTCGACGCGAAGGGCGGCACCGCCGCGGAGAGGCTGTACCGCCGCTCGGGCTGGAAGGCCGTGGGCGCGATTCCCGGGTTCGCCTTCGATCCCGACGGGAAGACGCCCCACGATGCCGTGATCTTCTATAAGGCGCTGGCGACGGGAAAGAAACGGAGTGACGGCATGAGGAAGAAGACGCGAGCGAAGAAATCGAAAAAGCCGAAGACGATCGACCAGTACCTGGCCGACGTTCCGCCGGAGAAGAGGAAGGCGCTCCAGAAGCTGCGCGCGACGATCCACGCGGGGTTCCCGCGGGCAGAGGAAACGATCAGCTACGGCGTCCCTGCCTTCCGCCTCGACGGAAGCGTCATCGCGTGGTTCGCCGCGGCCGCCAACCACTGCTCTTTCTTTCCGGGCGGCGTCCTCGAGCCGTTCGCCAAAGAGCTCGCCGGGTACGAGACGAGCAAGGGGACGATCCGCTTCCAGCCGGAGAAGCCGCTGCCGGCAGCGCTCGTCCGCAAGCTCGTCAAGGCACGGATCGCGAGAGCCGCTTCGAAGAAGTCAAGAAAATGAAAACGTCGGTCTTCATCGCGACGAGCCTGGACGGCTACATCGCCCGCAAAGACGGCGGGCTGGACTGGCTTCCCGAGAACCCGGAGCCGCACGGCTACGAGGAGTTCTTCGCGTCGGTGGACGCGGTCGTCATCGGACGCGGCACCTACGAGACCGTCCTCGGCTTCGGAGGGTGGGCGTACGGAAAGAAGCCCGTGGTCGTCCTGACCTCCGACCCGGCGAAGATCCGGCCGCCGGAGGGCGCCGTCTGCGAGGCGATGAGCGGGGACCCGAGGGAGATCGCCGGCCGGCTCGAGAAGCGCGGCTGGAAGCACGTCTACGTGGACGGCGGCGTCACGATCACAAGGTTCCTGGAGGCCGGCCTGATCGACCGGATGACGATCACCCGCATCCCGGTCCTTCTCGGCGGTGGGATGCCGCTCTTCGGAGGGCTGACCGGGGATGTCCGGTTCCGCCACGAGTGGACAAAGTGGTTTCCGAGCGGGATGGTCCAGAGCGAGTACTCGCGGTCCCGGTGATGGCGTCCGTTCTCTCCCATCCGGCGGTTCCGCTCGCCCTCTCGGTGGCGCTCGGCCCTTCCCGGATGCCGCCGGGATTGACCGCCCTCGCCTGCGCCGCGAGCGTCCTGCCGGACATCGACTCGGTCGGCTTCGCCGCCGGCATCCCCTACGGCCATCCGCTGGGCCATCGCGGCTTCACGCACTCGCTGTCCTTCGCACTCCTCGCCGCCGCCGCGGCCACCGCGCTGGCGAAGAGGCTCGGCGCGTCGCCGGCGATGGCGTTCGCCGTGCTCTTCGTGAGCACGGCCTCGCACGGCCTCCTCGACGCGATGACGACCGGCGGGCTCGGCGTCGCCCTCCTCAGCCCGTTTTCCGACCGGCGCTACTTCTTTCCGTGGCGGCCGATCCTCGTTTCGCCGATCGGGATCCTGTCGTTCGTCTCCGAGCGGGGCCTGGCGGTCCTGCGGTCCGAGCTCGCCTGGATCTGGCTGCCCGCCGCGGCCCTCGCCGCCGCCGGCGCGCTTCTCCGAAAGCTCTCGCGGACATGAAACCGACCGCCGTCGTCCTGGCCGCCGCCCTCGTTTCTCTGGCTCCGATGGCCGACTCGAAGGCGGAGGAGACCGGCGGACCGCGTCACGTGATCTACCTGCACGGGCGGATCGTCCAGGAACAGCAGAAGGCGCGGCCGAAGAGCGATCGGTTCGGGTACTACGAGCAGGAAAAGATCCTCGCGGCGTTCCGCGCGGAGGGTTTCGTCGTCCGCGGCGACATTCGCCCAAAGGCGACCACGGAGAGCGCCGGAGCCGACGCCGTCGTCGCGCAGGTCAAGAAACTCCTCGACTCGGGCGTGCCCCCGAGCCGGATCACCGTCGTCGGCGCCTCGATGGGAGCGGGCATCGCGATCGTCGCGTCCGCGCGGCTCCAGAACCCGGACGTGAAGTTCTGCGTGATGGGCGCCTGCCTCTCGGAGAACGCGCGGCGGATCCGCGAGGAGGAGGGCAAGGCGCTCGCGGGCCGCTTCCTCGCGATCCGCGAGGAGAGCGACGAATACACCAGCGACTGCCCGCCTTTCCGGGAGGAACCCGGCTCGAAGTCGATCTCCGCGCGCGAAATCGTCCTGCATACGGGGCTCAACCACGGGTTCCTCTACCGCCCGCTCCCCGAGTGGGTCAAACCGGCGATCGAATTCGCGAAGTCCCCGTGAAACAAGGAGCGCCCGTCCGGCGTACTATGCCGCGGGCCTGATGAAGAAGACGTTCCTCGCCGTCCTGATGGCGGCGGCGTGCCTGACGGCGGGGGATTCCCTCGGAGTCTCCCCGCCGGGCACCGCGCTCCCTCCTCCCGCGACGGGAGGCGTCGGGGCGCTCGACCTGCTGCTGGCGAAGCTCTCGACGCACCGCCGGCTCTTGGTCGTCGCGGCCCATCCGGACGACGAGGACACGGCCCTTCTGACGCTCGTCGCCCGCGGCCAGGGGGGCGAGGCAGCGTACCTGTCTCTCTCGCGCGGCGACGGAGGGCAGAACCTGATCGGCCCGGAGCTCTCCGAGGGGCTCGGCGTCATCCGCACGCGGGAGCTCGAAGCGGCGCGCAAGCTGGACGGCGCGAGGCAGTACTTCACGCGCGCCTACGACTTCGGCTACTCCAAGAGCGTCGAGGAGGCCTTCCGGCTCTGGCCGCGCCAGGAGGTCCTGAAGGACGCGGTCCGCGTGATCCGGCGGTTCCGGCCGCAGGTCATCGACCACATCTTCTCCGGCACGCCGCGCGACGGCCACGGCCAGCATCAGGAGTCCGCGCTGATCGCGCACGATGCCTTCCAGGCCGCCGGCGACCCCTCGGCCTTCCCGGAGCTCGCCTCCGAGGGGCTCACTCCCTGGCAGCCCGCCGCCCTCTACCGCTCCACGCGCTTCCTCGACCGCGACGCGACGACCGTCGTGCTCTCGACGAGCGGCATCGACTCCACCTCCGGCAAGTCGTACCAGCAGATCGCGGTCGCGAGCCGCAGCCTTCACCGCTCGCAGGGCACCGGGGCGCTGCAGGTCATCGGCCCCAACGAGACCCGGGCGGCGTACGTCGCCGGGGCCGGAGGGCCGCAGGTCAAGGACCTCTTCGGGGCCGTGGACACCAGCCTTCCCGGGATCGCGGCGGAGATCGGCGAAGCCGGCCGCCGAAAGCGGATCGAGGATCGCCTGCGCACGGTCCAGAAGCTGGCCGAGGAGACGAGGCGGCAGCTCGCGCCCACGACGATCCCGGCAGCGCTGGCCCCCCTGTCGGCGATCCTGGAGGAGCTGCGCGCGGCGAAAGCGCTCGCGTCGGAGGCGGGCGAGAAGCCGTCCGGCGTAACGATGCTGTTAGACGAGAAGATCCGAGCCGCCGAGGGGGCGATGGCGATCGCCGCCGGCGCGATGGTAGACGCCCTCTCCGAGCGAGAGACGGCCGTCGCCGGCGAATCGCTCGCGATCACGGTCAGCGCCTGGAACGCGGGCGGGCAGGCCCTGGAAGTCCGCAAGGTCGAGCTCGCGACGCCCTCCTGGGCCTCCTGGCGCGTGCCGTCCGCCGAGGAGCCCGCGAAGGGCCTCGATCCCGGCAAGCTCGAGGAGTGGAAGCTCTCCGCCGGTCCGCCGGCGGGCGCTGCCCCGAGCGTGCCCTATTTCCTGCGGCGCCCGCTGGCCGGCGACCTCTACGACTGGAGCGACACGCCGCCGCCCGTTCGGGGAGAGCCGTTCGAGGCGCCGCTGCTCACCGCCGTCGTCACCCTCGCCGTCAAAGGCACTCCGTTCCGCGTCGAGCGCGAGGTGACCTACCGGTACCGCGACGAGGCCTTCGGCGAGGTTCGGCACGCGCTGCGGGTCGTCCCGAAGGTCGAGCTGACCGTCGAGCCGGACCTGCTCGTCTGGCCGGTCGCCCGCAAGGAGCCGCGCTCGCTCGACGTCACGCTTTCCTCCAACTCTCCGGATGCCGTTTCCGGATCGGTCGTGGCGGACGTCCCTCCCGGATGGGCGGCGCCCGCGGGCAGGGAGTTCCGCCTGGAGAAGAGGGGCGACCGGGCCTTCGTCCGCCTCGACCTGACCCCGCCCGCTCAAGCGCGAACGGGGAGATGGCCGGTCTCGATCCGCGCGGTCCTTCCGGGAGGAGAGAAGCTCGAGGGGCGGATCGACCTGATCGACTACGAGCACATCCGCCCGACGCCGATGCCGAAGTCGAGCGCGGTCTCGCTGACGGCGCTCGACCTGAAGCTGCCGCCGCTCAAGCGAGTCGGTTACGTCCGCGGGGCGTCGGATCGCGTGCCCGAGGCCCTCAAGGCCGTCGGCGTGCCGATCGAGGAGATCTCCGCCCGCGAGCTCGAGCACGGCGACCTCTCCCGCTACGACGCGATCGTCATCGGTCCGCGGGCCTACGAGACGGAGCCGGCGCTCGTCGCCTCCAACGAGCGAGTGCTCGATTACGCCCGGGGCGGCGGCCTCGTCGTCGTTCAGTACCAGCAGTCCGTCTTCACGGAGCGCGGTTTCGCGCCGGAGAAGCTCGAGATCACGCGGCCGTTCGACCGAGTGACCGACGAGACGGCGCCCGTGAAGCTCCTCGATCCGACGCACCCGATCGTCACGACGCCAAACCGGATCGGAGAGGCGGACTGGGACGGCTGGGTCCAGGAGCGGGGGCTCTATTTTGCCAACACCTGGGCGCCCGCGTACACGCCCCTTCTCGGGATGGCCGATCCGGGCGAAACCGAGAAGCGCGGTTCGCTGCTCGCCGCGCGCGTGGGCAAGGGGCGCTACGTCTACACGGCGCTCGCCTTCTTCCGCGAGCTCCCCGCCGGCGTCCCCGGCGCCTACCGCCTCTTCGCGAACCTCCTCGCCTGGCGCTGAGCGCGCGTTTTTTCTGGCACCCCGGTTGCACGAAAACGGGCGGAGAGAATTCCGTCCCTTTTCGTTCGGAGGTAACGATGAAAGTCCAAGCCATCATGACGCCGAATCCCGCCTGCTGTACGCCGGACACGAGCCTTCGCGAGGTCGCGGAGATGTTCGTGGACCACGACTGCGGCGCCCTCCCGGTCGTGGAGAGCCGCGAGAGCCTGAAACCGGTCGGGATCATCACCGACCGCGATATCGCGTGCCGCGCCGTCGCGAAGGGAAGAAACGCGCTGGAACTGGCCGCGCGCGATTGCATGTCTAGCCCGAGCGTGACCATCCGCGAGGACGCGAGCCTGACCAATTGCCTCGAGGCGATGGAGGCGAACCGCGTCCGGCGGGTCATCGTCGTGGACGAGTTCGACCGCTGCTGCGGGATCGTCTCCCAGGCCGACATCGCGCTGCGCGGCGGCAAGAGGGCGACCGCGGAGGTTTTGCGGGAGGTCTCCGAGCCGATGCCGTCCTCCTCGGCCGTCTCCGAGCGTCCCCTCGAAACCCGGCACTGACCGCGTCGTCGGCCCGGGGTGGGCTATCCTTCGCCGCGCATGCGGCGAGCCTCGACCGTCTGGATCTTCCTCGCCGCGCTCCTTTCCGGGTGCCGGCGCGATTCGCGGGCTCCCCTGGTCCTGTATTCGCCGCACGGGCGGGATCTGCTGGGCCTGGTCGAGCGGACCTACGAGGCCAAGCACCCCGACGTGGACGTGCGGTGGCTCGACATGGGCTCGCAGGAGGTCTACGACCGGATCCGCTCGGAGAAGGCCAACCCGCAGGCGGACCTCTGGTTCGGGGGGCCGAACACGATCTTCGCGCGCGGGGTGCGCGACGGGCTCCTCGACGCGTATCGGCCCTCCTGGGCCGACTCGGTTCCCGCCGAGAGCCGGCAGCCCGGAGACTTCTACTTCGGCCTGTACCGCACTCCCGCCGTCATCGTCTACAACTCCGCGGCCGTCGCCTCGGCGGAGGCGCCGAAGGACTGGGACGACCTGCTCGAGCCGAGGTGGAAGGGGAAGGTCCTGATCCGCTACCCGATCGCCTCCGGAACGATGCGCGCCATCTTCGGAATGATCCTGGAGCGCTCGCTTGCCGCGACCGGGTCCGCCGACGGCGGCTTCCAGTGGCTCGCGCGGCTGGACGCCCAGACGAAGGAGTACGTCCAGAACGCGTCGATCCTCGTCGAGAAAATCGCGCGGCGCGAGGGGCTGGCGACCGTCTGGGACCTGCCCGACGTGCTCCTCGAGATGAAGCGCAGCAGGGACCTCGCGTACGTCTTCCCCTCGAGCGGCACGCCCGTCATCGACGATGCCGTCGGAATCGTCCGCGGGGCGAAACACGCCGCGCAGGCGCGTGCCCTCGTCGAATGGCTCGGGAGCCCCGAGGCGCAGCTCCTCGCCGCCGAGAACGCCTACCGCCTTCCGGCGCGGACCGACCTGCCGGCCGAGCGCCTGCCCGAGTGGGCGCGCGACGTCGAAGCGAAGATGAAGCCGGCGAAGATGGACTGGGACCTCCTGGAGCGCGAGGGCCAGGCCTGGATGGCGAAGTGGGACCGGGAGGTGCGAGGAAAGGGAAGGTAGTTGCCCCGCCGCTCTCGATCTCTGCTCCAGCACCCCGTCGTTCGTTTTCTGGTCTTCGAGCGGCTCCTTCTCACAGGTTCTGCGACCCTGGCCTTCGCGGCGATCGCGATGGGGCGCGTCCGGATCTCGGAGGTCCCTCGACTGATGGACCTGCGCATCCTCACGCTCTTCTTCGTCCTGACGGTGGCGGTCGAGCTCGGCAAGGCCTCGGACCTCTTCGACCGCTTCGTCGAAGTCGCGATCACGCGGGCCCGCACGACCCGCGGACTCGCCTTCTCGATGATCGGCGTCACGGCGCTCCTCTCGGCGATCCTGACCAACGACGTGGCGCTCTTCCTCGTCGTCCCGTTCACGATGCTCTTTCCGCGCAGCCCGGGGCTGACTCGGGCGTACCTCGTCATCCTCGAGGTCCTGGCGGCGAACCTCCTCGGCGCGGTGACGCCGATCGGTAACCCGCAGAACATCTTTCTCTACGCCCGCGGCGAGTTCACGCCGGGTTCCTTCTTCGCGGCGCAGCTGCCGCTGTCGGCGGCGTCCGCCCTCCTGCTCGCTGCCGGGGTCCTCCTCTTCATCCCCCGGCGGACGCTGCCGCCTCCAGCGGAGAAGAGCTTCGAGGTGGACCCTGTCCTCGCGGCGGCCTTCTTTCTCCTCCTCGCGGCCGAGGTCGCGAGCCTCCTCGGAAGGATCCCCTACCTGGCGCCGCTACTCCTCTCGATCCCGGCGATCGCGCTGCTCGGCCGGCGAATTGCCGAGGCGGACTTCTCGCTGGTCCTGGTCTTCGCCCTGCTCTTCATCGGGATCCCGGGCCTCGAGCGCGGGAGGCTCTACCAGCTTCTCGACCCGGAGAAGCTCTTCGGCCACGGCCCCATCGGGATGCTCCTTTCCGGCGCCCTTCTCTCGCAGGCGGTGTCCAACGTCCCGGCGGCTCTCCTGCTCACTCCGGCGGCCGCCTCCCACCAGGCGTTCCGGGGACTGCTCTACGGAGTGACGGCGGGCGCCTGCGGAAGCCCGATCGGCTCGCTGGCGAACCTCATCGGCGCCCAGATCTATGTCCGCGAGGGCGGGCGCCCCCACTTCTTCTGGAAGCCGTTCTGCATCGTCTCCACCGTCCTTCTGGTCATCCTGGTCCTGTTCGCTTCGGGCCTCCTTCTGCTTGACTAGAATTGGTGATTGGTGATTTGTGATTGTGATCAGGGCGAAAAACTGACTCATGGGTGACAGGGACTCGGCGCGCCCAAATCACAAATCACAAATCACAGATCACAAATCGTTCCTGGTCCTCGACCGCCTCGACAAGCACTTCGCCGGCCTGCATGTCACGGCCGAAGTTTCCCTCTCCGTCGCCCGGAGCGAGATCGTCGCGCTCCTCGGTCCGTCGGGGAGCGGCAAGACGACGGTGCTGCGGCTCGTCGCGGGATTCGAGACTCCCGACTCGGGAAAGATCTCCGTCGAAGGAGAAGAGGTCACCGCCCTGCCGCCGGAGAAGCGGCGGTTTGGAATGGTGTTCCAGCACTACGCGCTCTTTCCGCACCTGTCCGTCGGTGAGAACGTGGCCTTCGGCCTCGAGTCGCAGGGGACGCCGCGCGAGGAGACCCGAAGCCGCGTCGCGGAGGCGCTCGCTGCGGTCGGGCTCGAGGGGTTCGAGCCGCGCAAGACCGGCGAGATCTCGGGCGGCCAGCAGCAGCGCGTCGCGGTCGCTCGGGCGCTGGCCCCGCGCCCCCGAGTCCTCCTCCTCGACGAGCCGTTCTCCAACCTCGATCCGGCCCTGCGGGAGCGGACGCGCCGGGAGTTGAAGCGCATCATCCGGCAGGTCGGAATCACGACGCTCTTCGTCACCCACGAGCAGGAGGAGGCCTTCGAGCTCGGAGACCGCGTCGCGGTCCTGAACGCCGGGCGGCTGGAGCAAGTCGGGACTCCCGAGGAGCTCTACGAGAGCCCGGCCACGCGCTTCGTGGCGACGTTCATCGGCCGCTCGAGCGTGCTCCCCGCGTCGAGCGCTGGAATCGGCGATGGATCGGACGGGGATGTCGTCGTCCGGCCCGAGGCGCTGCGATTCGCCCCGGGCGCCTCGCCGGATGCGCTCGCCGGAGAAGTCGTCGGTCGCCGCTACGCCGGCCGCGTGGCATTCTTCGACGTCGCTCTCGAAGGCGGCGCAGTCGTCGAAGTCCTCGCGCCCTCCAACGCCGTGCGAGTCGGCGACCGGGTCTACGTCGCGCTCAACGCCACGGGACCCGCGCCGCAGGTGTTTCCCAAAGGGTCGAAGTGAAATCCAGGGTCGGCTCGGCGCTCCTCACGCTGTTTCTCGCCTGGCTCGTCTGCTACCCGCTGCTTCTGACTCTGCGGGAGGCCCTCGGCGCGCCCGGCTGGACGCTTCGCTGGTTCGCCGAGTTCTTCCGGCGCCCCGACGAGTGGCAGGCGCTCTGGGCGAGCATCTGGATCTCGGTGGCGACCGTCGTCCTCGCGGCGGGCATCGGGATCCCGCTCGCGTTTCTCTTCGAGCGCGCGGACTTTCCGGGACGCCGGACCCTCGGCATCCTGATCGCCCTTCCCGTCGTGCTGCCCCCGCTCGTCGGCGTGGTCGCTTTCCTCTTCCTCTACGGGGAGAGCGGCTTCTTCGCGCGCGCCGCCATGGCGATCACGGGGCGCAAGGAGCCCCCGTGGCGCCTCGCCGGGGCGCCGGGCATCCTCCTCGTCCACGCCTACTCGATGTACGTCTACTTTTACCTCTTCACCCGGGCGGGCCTCGCGCGCCTGGACAACGCGTACCTCGAGGCCGCCGCCGCGCTGGGCGCCGGAAAGGCGCGCATCCTGGCGCGCGTGACCCTCCCCCTCCTGCGACCCGCCCTCACCGGGGCGGCTCTGCTGACGTTCATGACGTCGCTCTCCTCCTTCTCCGCGCCGTACCTCTTCGGCGGGACCTTCCGCGTCATGACGACGCAGATCGTCTTCTCGCGCTTGAACGGCGACAACGAGATGGCGATGGTCGAGACGGCGACGCTCACGGCGGTCGCGCTGGCCGGGCTCTTTCTCCTGCAGCGGGCGGAAAAGAAGCGCGAGGTCGCGGGCGCGATTCGCGGAACTCCGCCCGCGCGGCTGAGGTTGAAACGCGGCGGAGCGGTCGCGGCGGCTGGCTGGCTGCTGGCGATCTTCCTGCTCCTGCCCCACCTGACGCTCCTGCTCGTCTCGTTCGTCCCGCCCGGGACCTGGACGATCGAGGCGGTCCCGCCGGTCCTGAATCTCGCCAACTGGGCGTCGGTCTTCTCGCAGACCGAGAGGCTTCGCCCGATCGTCAACTCGCTCTGGATGGCGGCCGCCTCGACCGCGCTCGCCCTCGTCCTCGGGTTCGCGGCGGCGTACCTGGCGATCCGGCGCCGGTCCGCCTGGCGCGGGCCGCTCGAGACGCTGGTCGCGATCCCCTGGGCGCTTCCGGGGACGGTCTTCGCCGTCGCGCTCGCCGCCACCTTCTCCCGCAACGCGCCGTGGGCGGGGAGGTTCGTCCTCGTGGGGACGGCGGCGATCCTCCCCCTGGGATACCTCGTTCGCAACCTGCCGCTGACGGGGCGCGCGGCCTTCGCGGGCCTGCGGCAGCTCGATCCGTCGCTGGAGGAAGCGGGCGCTTCCCTCGGGGCGACGCCGTGGCGACGCTTGAGGCGGATCACGATCCCGCTCCTCGCCCCGGCCCTGGCCGCCGGCGCCTCGCTCGCGTTCCTGACCGCGCTCGGCGACTTCGTCGTCTCCATCGTGCTCTACACCTTCGAGACCCGGCCGATCTCCATCGAGATCCTCTCCTCGCTCCGCATGCAGGACACGGGCGCGGCTGCGGCTTACGGGGTCCTCCTGGCGGCGCTCTCCGCGGCGGCCTTCCTCTTCCGGAGCCGGCGCGGGCAGGGCGAGAGCCCGCCGGTGTAAACGGTTCCGGAGGCTCGCGGCGTAAGAGCAATCAAGATGTCCTCCTTTCCGGATCCGGAAAGCTTTCGCCCCTTCGTCGAAGAGAACTTCGCCGGCGTGGCGTCCTTCGCGTGGAGCGTCATGGGAAGCGGCCTCGAAGCGGAGGACGTCGCGCAGGAAGCCTTCCTCCTCGTCTACCGCGGCCGGGCCCGGCTCGATCCGGCAAGGACCGCGCGGCCCTACCTCTACCGGACCGCGTTCCGGCTCTGCCTCTCGCGGCTGCGCCGGCAGAGGCGCCGGGCCGCGCTTGCCCTGCTCGCCGCTCCCCTGGCGCGCCCAGCTTCCCCGCCGCCGGCCGATCCGATCGACTCGTGGTTCCGGTCGCTCTCGAGGCGGCAGCGCGCGATCGCGCACATGCACTTCGCGCGGGGCCTGAACGCCGGCGAGATCGCGGAGCAGCTCGGGGTGCAGCGCGTCACCGTTCGTGTCCAATTGAAGCGGATCCGGGCTCGGATCCTGACGGCGAGCGGCGTTCCCGCCGCCGCGCGGAGGTGCACCGATGTTTCCGGATGAGAACGAAATTCGCCGCGGCGTCTCGCGGCGCCCGGTGAGGTCGGGCGCGCAGGCCTGGCCGGAGATCGCCCGGCGACTCCAGCCTGCGGCCCCGGTCCGGCGTGGGCGGCTCTCCTTCGCCGCGGCGTCCCTGCTCCTCCTCCTCGCGGCTTCGCTCTGGCTCCGCCCCGCCCCTCCCCGCCCGACCCTCCGGAGCGCGCCTCGGGGCTTCCTGGTCAACCGAGTGGAAAGCCGCGGCCGGCCGGCCGCCGCGGTGGTCCTCCAGCCGGACCGGGACACGCTCCTGGTCATCGTGCCCGAATAGATTCCGCCCCCGAATGAGGTCCCCGGTCAAAGAAAGGAACTGGAAATGAAACGCGTCCTCGCCGTCTTCGCGGTTCTTCTCGGCTGCCTCCTGCCGGCCCATGCCCTTGCCGGCGGCGGAAACGAGATCGTCCTCGACGTCAGCCTTTTCGAAGGCCATCGCGCCAACGCCCCCGCGAACGAGCCCTCCAGCGTCCCGGTCGTCCTGCTGCCTCCCGACCCGGGGTGGTCGGGCGAGATCGAGAAGCAGCGCCAGCAGATCGCCGAGAGCCTCGGCCTGGACGGCGCCACGCTCCTGGCCCGGATGCGCGTCGGGCTTCCCCCGGGCTCCTCGCGGACGCTCCCCGTGCCGCGGGAAAACGCGCCGCCCCTCTTGATCGAGATCAAGCCGGAGCGGATCGGCGCGTCGCGGGTCAGCCTCGAGATCCACCTGCGCGACAAGGGCGCGCCGGACGCGGAGCTGGCCTCGGTCTCGGTCTCCGGCGACATCGGCAAGACCGTCATCGTCGGAGCGAGGCCGTCGAACGGGCCGCTGCTCGTCGCCGTCACTCCCCGGGAGCCGTCCTCGGTGCCCGACGGCCCCGGCGAGGGCGACGTCAAGGTCGGCGGCGACGTCAAGCCGCCGGTCCTGTTGAAGCGCGTGGAGGCCCGTTACCCCGACAAGCTCCGCGGCGAGAAGAAGAGCGGGGTCGTCGTGATCCAGACGACCGTGGACGAGCGGGGCCGCATCTCCAACCCGGCGATCGTCCGCCACTCTGAGCCCGAGTTCGACGCCGCCGCGCTCGAGGCGCTGCGGCAGTGGGAGTACGCGCCGGCTACGCTGAACGAAAAGCCGGTGCCCGTGCAGATCAAGATCGCCATCAACTTCACGGTCAAAATGACCGCCCGTCAATAGGGCGGCCGGACTCGCGAGGTCCTGGCCGGCCGGTCGGATCGCGCCGGCGGGACCCGCGTCGGGACGGGAGGCGGCGTCGGGCCGACCAGCCGGAGCAGCCGGCCGGTCTCGGTGCCGAGGTAGATCTCGCCCGAGGAGCCCTCGCCGAACGTCGTCAGCTGCGGGACGTTGGGAGCCAGCTGCTGGCCGCTGCCGAAGAGCGTGCCGAAGCAGTAGTCTCCGTAGAAATAGACGCCGTTCAACGCCGGGTAGGAAGGCCCGCGGTAGACGTAGCCGCCGATGACCGTGCCGGTGCAGTTGCCCGAGCCCGAGTGCGAGTACTCGTAGAGCGGCGCGACGAAGCTCCCGGAGTTGCAGGCGGGAACGCCGGCGGGACACCCGGAGCTTCCGCCGACCCCGCAGAGCGTCCCCTCCATGATCTTCCAGCCGTAGTTCTCCCCTCCGGCGCTCGACCTCGGAGCGAAGTCGATCTCCTCGCGAGCGCTCTGGCCGACGTCGGCGATGTAGAGGTCTCCCGTCGCGCGATCGAAGGAGAACCTCCAAGGGTTGCGCAGTCCCTTCGCCCAGATCTCGTCGAGCGGCCCGCCCGGCGCGGCGAAGGGATTCGTGGGCGGGATGCCGTAGAACGGCGAAGTCGAGACGTTCTGGTCCACGTCGATGCGCAGGAGCTTGCCGAGCAGGGTGTCGTCTCGCTGCCCGTTGCACATCGGGTCGTTGGCCGAGCCTCCGTCTCCCATCCCGATGTAGAGGTAGCCGTCCGGGCCGAACTGCAGCTGCCCGCCGTTGTGGTTGGCGAAGGGCTGCGTGATCGTCAGGAGCGTCACGCCGCTGGCGGGATCGGCGGCGTTGGGATTCCCCGGGAACGCCGCATAGCGGGCGATGACAGTGTTGCCGGCGGCGTTGGTGTAGTCCACGAAGAAGAAGCGGTTGGTCGAGTAGCGCGGGTGGAACGCGAGGCCCAGCAGTCCCCGCTCCACGCAGCAGGAGATCGCCGCGGAGAGATCCAGGAACGCCGCCGGCTGGACCTGACCACCCGAGAAGATCACGATCCGGCCGGTCTGGACCGTCAGGAAGAGCCGCGAGTCGCCCGCGTTGGTGATCGAGGTGATCGGGCCGATACCGGTCGCGAGCTGCTCGACGGTGACATCCACGGCCTCGGATCTCGTCGTGGCCGAGGGTCCGTCCGCGGCGGCGGCCGCGAAGAGCAGGACGGGCGCGGCGGCAACGAACGAGAGGCGACGACGTGAGGAAGTACCCAAGCTCATTCTCCGGCGGGCGCCGGAATTGTAAGCGGCTCCCGTGCCATCGAGTCCGAATCGGCGGTAAGCTTCGGAGGGTCGTCGTGAGACCGCTGCGCATCCTCGCCGCGCTCGCCCTTCCGGCCGCTCTCGGGGCCGGCTGCTCGGAGAGAACCCCGACGGGCCCGACGGGTCTCGCTGCGGGCGCCGCCTCCGCCGCGTCCGCGGGAACGTCCGCGCGATCCTCGCCGCGCCCGCTGGCGGCGCGCGCGACGCAGTCGCAGGAGCCCATCGGCACGTGGGGCGGAAACAGCACGAACCTGACCATCGGGGTCAAGAGCGCCGTCATCGAGTTCGACTGCGCCCACGGGACGATCGACCAGCCCTTCGTCTCGGACTCCTTCGGCCGCTTCGACCTCGCGGGGACGTTCGAGCCGGAGGGGCCCGGCCCGGTTCGCCTGGATCCCCCGCCGGCGCGCCCGGCGCGTTACTCCGGCTCGACCAACGGAGCGACGATGATCCTGACGGTCACGCTCACCGACACGGGGGAGACCCTGGGACCCTACGTCCTGACGTTCGGAGCGGCGGGCCGCCTCTTCAAGTGCCTGTGAGGCGCGGGATGGAGCCTAGCGGAGCATCATCAGGACGAGCCCGATCACCGAGAACACGATCCCCGCGGCGTTGACCGCCGACATCTGTTCCCGGAACATCGTCAGCCCGACCGGGACCAGGAGGACCGCCACCGCGGCGCTGACGGCGAGCGAACCGACGCTGACGTCCCACCCGGCGCGGTAGGCGAGCAGGAAGCCGACCTCGACTCCAACGACCGCGATCGCGACGCCGATCGTCGCCCAGTTCAGCCGCGAAAGGTCCGAGAGCCTGGGCGACCCGCCCGGCGCGACGGGCCAGAGGAGCAGCGTCACCACGAGGGCCACGGCATAAGTCACCGCGACGGAGAGGAGCGGGTGGACTCCGCGCGGGATCGATTTCTGGGCGATGTGGTACAGGACGTTGGAGCCGACCGTCAGCGCGATCGACAGCGCGAGAAGCCGCGAGGATGCCATCGGACCTCCTTCACGAATCCAGGATGGCGAAGGCTCTCACGGGAAAGCTTCCCATTCGAGAGAAGGGGGCGGGAACGGCGAAGAAGCGGAAGCCGGAGGCCGGAAGGGCGAAGAGGTTGCGGAGGTGCTCGACGATCGGGATGCCTGCCTCGAGAAGCAACGTGTGGGCGGGCCTCTCGGGGTCGGCGGTGTCGTCGATATTGAGGGAATCGATGCCGACGAGCGAGGCACCGGAGGAGGCGAGGAGCGTCGCGGCGGCGCGCGTCACGAAAGGATGGCCGTGGCCGTAGGCGGGGGTTCGCCAGTGAGCGTCCCAGCCGGAGTGCAGCAGCACGGCTTTGCCGCGGAGGTCGTGGCCCCGGAAAAGATCGGCGTCGAATCGCCGCCCCGCGGGGAGAGGGAGGAGGACGCCCGGGAGATTTGCGAGGCGGTCCAGCGGCAACCCGGCGACGTCTGTTCCCTCGGCGAAACGGTGGAAGGGAGCGTCCACGTAGGTGCCGGTGTTGGCGACGAGGTCCACGCGGGCGATCGAGAAGGTCGTTCCCGGCGCGTAGTGGGCGGCGGAGGCTTCGCGGGAGAGGAACTCGGAAACCGCTGGCCCGGGTAAGCCGGGATACGTGATCATCCCCGGCTCGATGGAGTGGGAAAGGTCGATCAGTCGTCCCGCGGTCAAGCCGTCCATCCCTCGCGCTCGCGCAGCGTCGTGATGTGGGCGACGTGGTGGCGCGAGTGCCAGGCGTAATCCGCGAGGAGGAAGTCGACCGTAATGGTTCCCCACTCGGGATGGCGGGCCGTGCGGGTGAACTCCTTGTCCGAGAGCGACCGCAGGAGCGTGACCCAGCGCCGGTGGAGCGCGTCGAGCAGCTCGACGGAGACCTCGACCGGCGTCGCCGCGACGTCGGGCAGCTTTGCCCACTCCGCTTCCTCATAGCCCTTGACGGGGGGCTCCTCCTCCGTCAACGCGAGCTTGACGCGAACGTAAGCGTTGAGGTGGCTGTCGGGGATGTGGTGCGCGACCTGGCGGACGGTCCACCCGCCCGGCCGGTACGGTGTGTCGAGCTGCGCCTTCGTCAAGCCCGAGACGGCCTCGCGCAGCCGGGATGGCGCCGCTTCGATCACCGCGATGAACTCCTCACGCTGCGCGGGGGTGAGCGGCTCGGACGGACGGGTGAACTCGCCGATGGGATACCGGAGATCACTCATGAGCTCCCTCCTTTCTTCCGAAGCGTCTTGACGAGCTGGATCTGCCCCGTGTGGTAGGCGTCATGGAGCGCGATCCCGGCGATCTCGCGCAAGCCGGTCCGGCGCTCGAACCCGGGCAGCGGGCGCTCGAGGCGATCCGCCGGGAACTTCGCGACCGCCTCCCTCAGGGCGCGGTGCTCGGATTGGAGGAGATCGCGCTCGGCGCGCCAGGCCTTCTCGCTCACCGGCGGAAGCTCGAACCAATCGCTCCCGGCGAAGGGGAACCCCCCGCCGCCGGCGGCGCCCAGCCGCTCGCGAACCCGGCGCTTCCAATAGGCAGCGTGCACTGTGAGCTCCCGGATGTTGTGCCGCCCCGGCGATGGCCTCCAGTCCGCCTGCGCCGCCGTCACGCCGCGGAGCGCCAGGCGAAGACTTCTGCCGTGCCAGGCGGCGTTGCTATAGGCGTCGTCGATGGCGTGGAGCAGGATCTTCGTTGCGGTGGGCATTCGGCTCATGCCGCCTTCTCCTTTCGCGTCTCCAGGGGCGTGCGCGATCCGCCGTAGCGAATGATCAGGGCGACCGAACCGACGATCGCGATCGTCGCGAGGAAAATTCGCAGGGTCACGGCCTCGCCGGCGAAAGCCCAGCCCAGGAAGACCGCCACGACCGGGTTGACGTACGCGTAGGTCGAGACCCGGGCGGGCGTCGTCGAGCGCAGGAGCCACACGTAGGCGGAAAAGCCGAGGAGCGACCCGAAGACGATCAGGTACGCGAGCGAAAAGAGCGACCGCGACGAGACGGCATCGAGGCGAAGACGCGATCCCTCGCCCGCGACCAGGCCGACGACCCACAGGAGCGTCCCGCCCCCGATCATCTGCATCGCGGTCGAGGTCAGGACCGACTGCGGGAGCTTCGCGTGATGCCGCGAGTACAGGGATCCGCTCGTCCAGCAGAGCGCGGCGAGAAGCAGCGCTCCGGCGCCGAGGAGATCCACCCGGCCGTTGCCGGCGAAGCGGCCCGGTGCGACCAGCATCAGGATTCCGAGTAGACCGGTCAGCAGACCCGCGGCGACCGCCGGCCGCGGGCGCGTCCGCTTGTGGAGGCCGTCCAAAAGCGCCATCCAGAGCGGGACCGACGCGACGATCAGCGCCGCCAGCCCCGAGGGGACGCGCTTCTCCGCCCAGGTCACGAGGCCGTTGCCGCCGAGGAGCATCAGGCCGCCGACGAAGAACGCGGTCGGCCAGCTACGAAGCTCCGGCCGCGGCTCGCCGCGAAGGCGCGTCCAGAGAAAGAGGATCAGGCCTGCCGCGAGGTGGCGGGTGCCGGCCATGAGGAAGGGGGGGATCGTTTCGACGCCGAACCGGATCGCGAGGTACGTCGAGCCCCAGAGCACGTACACGGCCGCGAAGGCCGTGACGAGCTTCGCCCTCGACGGAGCGACCCCGCCGGCTTCAGGCACTGACCGCCTCTTCGTCCTCGGACTCCGGCTCCTGCAGCGGAAGCTCGAAGGACTCCTTGACCGTATCGAGCACGATCGTCGTTCGCGTGGACGTGATCGACTCGATGCCGCTCAAGCGTTCGCGCAGAAGCCTGCCGAGAGATTCCGCGTCGCGAGTCCGGACCTTGGCCAGGAAGCAGTCTTCGCCTGCGACGTGATGGAGCTCGAGGATCTCGGGAATCTCGGCCAGCCGCGCCGCGGTCGTGACCGCGCCGGGCCGGTCGTTGGAGCGAATGAACATGAAGGCGAGCTGTCCCAGGCCCACGGCCTTCGGATCCACCGACGCGTGGTAGCCCTTCACGATGCCCCGCTCCTCGAGCTTGCGGACCCTTTCGAAGACTGCCGAGGGTGCCGAGCCGACCTTGCGGGCGATCTCCGCGTTGGAAATTCGACCGTTTTCCTGAAGTATCTTCGTTATTTCGATATCTCTTGAGTCGATCATTCGCAAATTCGACATCTTTTTCGAACGTTCGTCAAGACAAATCTCAGCCTAGCTGACAGGAACCCGGCCCCGGCCTCTAAAGTTGCACCGCCCTCCCCTTGTCATCCTGGGCGAAGCGAAGGATCTACTCCCGGGCGCCATCGAGTAGGTTCCTCGCTGCGCTCGCAATGACAAGGGGCAGTCGGGCTCAAGCGATCGTCTCCGCGGCGGGTATCGCGGCGGTCGCCCTCTTCCTCGTCCTGGTCGCGCGGTTCTGGCACCCGGTCTATGGCTTCACCGCGTTTCTCCAGCTCGACTCCTCCAACGACGAGACGAAGATCGCGGCGTTCAAAGAGATGCCGGTGTACGTGTACCGGGACACCGGGGGCTACGACGGCTTCTTCTACGCTCAGATCGCTTACCACCCGACGCTCGCCTCCAACGAGCTCGGGCCGGCGATGGACAGCCTCGCCTATCGCGGGCGCCGGATTCTCGCGCCTGTTCTCGCCCGGGCTCTCGCCCTGGGCAATCCGAGATGGATCGTCCACGTCTATTCGCTTCTGAATGTCGCGGCGTGGCTGGCGCTGGCGGCGATCCTCTGGCGGATGCTGCCGGTTCGCGACGCGCGAGGCTGGCTCGCGTGGGCCGGGGTCCTTTTTTCGGCCGGCTCGCTCTCGAGCGTCCGCCTCGCGCTCCCGGACCTCATCGCCCTCGCGATCCTCGCCGGCGCCCTGCTCCTGCTCGAGCGCGGCAACGCCGCCGGAGCGCTGGGCACCCTCGCGATGGCGGGACTAGCGCGCGAAACGACCCTCGCCGCCGTCCCCGGTTTCTGGGAGCGCCCGTGGCTGTCGATGCGAAACGTCGTTCGAACGGTGATCGCCGCGGCTCCGCTGGCGGCGTGGGTCGCCTACGTCCGCTGGCGCGTCGGACCAGGCGGAACGGGGATGCGCAACCTCGACTGGCCGCTCCTCGGCTGGATCGGGAAGTGGGCGCCGACGGTGGCCGCCCTTCGGGAGCCGGGGGAGCACCTGCTGGCCTGGGCCACTCTCTTAGCGGCGATCGGCCTGACGGTCCAGGCGGCGTTCTTCGTCCGGCATCCGCGGCTGCAGGAGCGGTGGTGGCGGCTCGGCGCCGCCTACGTCCTTCTCCTGGTCGTCCTCGGCCCCGCGGTCTGGGAAGGCTTCCCGGGCGCCGCGACCCGGGTGCTCCTGCCGCTGACCCTCGCCTTCAACGTTCTCGCGTGCCGCGAGCGCGCGACGGTGGCGTGGCTGCTGGCCGGCAACCTCGCGATCGGCGCGGGGCTGGTCGCGATCAAAGACGTGCCCAGGGATCCGACCGAGCTCGCGGCCGCGCGCGCGCACGGCGCCGCGTATGTCGCCTCGCTGCGCGAAGGCTGGTACGACCGGGAGTCCGAAAAGCGCGTGGAGTGGTTCTGGAGCCGCGGCCGATCCACGGTCGCCCTCGAAGCGTGGCCGAAGCGCGACGCCGCCGTGCGGCTGGAATTCGCGCTCCGGGGAATGTCGCCGAGGACCGTCGTCGTTCGCCAGGGAGACCACGAGCTCTGGCGGGGCGAAGCCGGCGACGCGATCACGTCGCGACAGGTCGTGGACATCCCGCTGGCGATGGGCCGCGCGACGATCGAATTCTCGAGCGACGCCGAGCCGGTAAGAGAAGGCCCGAATCCCGACGCCAGGTTGCTCTCTTTCGCGCTCTACGAACCGCGCATCGTGACGCCGTGAGAGTTGGTCCAAAGTCCAATGTCCAAGGTTCGTCCGGTTCCCTATGGACTTTGGACCGGTCCCAGTCGATCGAGGCTAGACGGCGTAGTAGCGCGCCTGGGGGTGGTGAACTACGAGAGCGGAGACGGAGGCTTCGGGATCCATCATGAACCCCTCCGTCAGCTCGACGCCGATCTTCTCTCCGGGCAGCAGGCGGAAGATCGTCGCCTGGTCCGAGAGCTCCGGGCACGCCGGGTATCCGGGGCTGTAGCGCTTTCCCCGGTACCGCGCCTGGAACCGGTCGGTCATCGTCAGGTCCGGCGGATCGGGCAGGTTCCACCGGTCGCGGATCTTCCGGTGCAGCCACTCCGCCGCCGCTTCCGCGGTCTCGACGGCCAGCGCCTGCAGGCAGTGGCAGAGCAGGTACTCGCCGGCGGCCTTCAGCTCCTCCGCCTTCCGCCGCACGCCCTCCCCCGCCGACGTGATCAGGAGCGCGACGCTGTCCGGCGGTTGAGCTCCCGTCCCGTTGGAGGAAGCGCCCACGAAGTCCGCCAGCGACAACCTCTCTCCCGCCACCTGGCGCGGGAACCGCAGGCTCGCGAGCGTCTCCTTCCCCCTCGCCAGAGTCATCGTGTTGCCCGCGGAGCGCGCGTCGAAGTACCGGTACATCGCCCGCGCGCGGATCCAGCCGCGGGACTTGACGTCCTCGACGACCCGCTCCAACTCCGCCAGCTTCGGATCGCCCGCCTCCTTCAGCTTCCAGTAGCTCCCGCGAAGCCCGAGGTGCTTGGCGTAGAGCATGTGCGGGTTGACGTACCTCCAGATCTCCTCGAGGTCGAGCTCGCGCAGGACGTGCTCCTCGAGGTCCGGCGCCGGCAGCGGCTCGACGGCCGCGACCGCCTCGCTCCGGACTTCGGGAGCGGCGAGGGGATTGTCGGACTCGGCGGCCGCCGCGGCCTTCTCGACGGAGCGGCGCTCCCGCGCTTCTTCCGCAAGCCGGCGCCGCTCCTCCTCTCCCGAGAGGATCCGGTCGGCCAGGGCCAGGCCGCGCATCGCGTCCTGCGCGTAGACGGCGAGGCCGCCGTAGGCCGGGGCGATCTTCGTGTCGGTGAACCTCTGCGAGAGCGCCGCGCCGCCCACGAGCATCGGCGGCGTGACGCCGCGGTCCGTCAGGTCCTTCGCGGTCGTCACCATCTGCTGGGCGCTCTTGACGAGAAGGCCCGAGAGGCCGATCAGGTCCGGCCGGTGCTGGCGGTACGCCTCGACCAGCGTCTCGGGCGGCACCTTGATGCCGAGGTTGACGACCTCGTAGCCGTTGTTGGAGAGGATGATCTCCACCAGGTTCTTTCCGATGTCGTGCACGTCGCCCTTGACCGTCGCAAGCAGGACCTTCCCCTTCTGCGCGGCGGCGGACTTCTCCATGAACTGCTCCAGGTGCGACACCGCCGCCTTCATCGCCTCGGCCGATTGCAGGACCTCGGCGACGATCAGCTCGTTGGCGTTGAAGAGGCGGCCGACTTCCCGCATCCCGTCCATGAGCGGCCCGTTGATGATGTCGAGCGGCGCCATCCCGCCCTGCCGGACCGCCTCGAGGTCCTCGACCAGCCCTTCCTTGGAGCCCTCGAGGATGTAGCGCGGGAGCCGCTCGATCGGCGTTCCGGCGCGTTCCTTCGGGACCTTCGGCGCCGCGCCCTTCGCCTTGAAGTAAGCGGCGAACGCCCCGACCGGGTCCGCGCCCCGGTTCCAGATCAGGTCCTCGGCCAGCCGCCGCTCCTCCTCCGGGATCGACGGGTAGCGGACGATCTTCTCGGAGTTGACGATCGCGAGGTCCAGCCCCGCCTTGACGCAGTGGTAAAGGAAGACGGAGTTCAAGACCTCGCGCCCCGCTTCCGGCAGGCCGAAGGAGACGTTGGAGATCCCCAGCACGGTCTTCGTCTCGGGGAACTCGGCCTTGATCGCGCGGACTCCCTCGATCGTCTCGACGGCGCTTCCGACGTACTTCTCGTCCCCGGTCCCGCAGGGAAAGACGAGCGGGTCGAACAGGATGTCCTCCGGAGCGACGCCGTACTTTTCGGTCAGGAGCGTGTAACTGCGGCGCGCGATCTCGAGCTTTCTCTGCCGGGTCACGCCCATCCCGTGGACCGGGTCCTCGTCGATCGTGCCGACGACGAGCGCGGCGCCGTACTTCTGCGCCAGCGGCACGACGGAGCGGAAGCGCTCCTCGCCGTCCTCGAGGTTGATCGAGTTGACGATGGACTTGCCCTGGCTCCACTTGAGTCCCAGCTCCATGACCTTCGGGTCCGTCGAGTCGAGCATCAGCGGGACCTTGACCATCTTCGTCGCGCGCTCGAAGAAGCGCTCCGCGTCGGCCGCCTCGTCGCGGTCCGGGTCCTGGAGGCAGACGTCGATGACCTGCGCGCCCCCCTTGACCTGCGCCCGCGCGATCTCCGCCGCCGCCTCGAACTGCCCCCCGGCGACGAGCCGCTTGAACTTCCGGCTTCCGAGGACGTTGGTTCGCTCACCGATCAGGACGGGGCGGTTGTCCACATCCACCTCCAGCATCTCGATGCCGGAGACGAGGGTGCGGGAGTGGATCGGCGGGCGGCGGGGCTTCCTCCCCTCGGCGGCCGCGGCCAGCGCCGCGATGTGCGCGGGCGTTGTCCCGCAGCAGCCGCCGACGATGTTGACCCACCCCTCCTCCATGAACCTCGTCATGTGCCGCGCGAGCTTCTCCGGCGTCTCGGAGTAGCAGCCGTCGGCGTCGGGCAGGCCGGCGTTGGGATAACAGGAGACGAGCGTCTTCGCCATCCCGGAGAGGGTCCGGAGGTGGTCGGTCATGAACTCCGGGCCGGTCGCGCAGTTCATCCCGACGGAGAGAAGCGGGGCGTGCATGACGGACGTGTAGAACGCGTCGATCGCCTGGCCCGCCAGCATCGTGCCCATCGGCTCGATCGTCGCGGAGACGAGCACCGGGACCCGCCAGCCGATCTCCATGAACGCCTGCTCGACTCCGATCAGGCCGGCCTTCAGGTTCCTCGTGTCCTGCGTCGTCTCCAGGATCAGCACGTCCGCGCCGCCCGCGAGGAGTCCCGAGGCCTGCACGCGGAAGTGCTCGATCAGGCCTTCGAACGTCACTCCTCCCGTCACCGTGACCGAGCGCGTCGTCGGCCCGAGAGACCCGGCGGCGAAGCGGGGCCGGGCCGGAGTCGAGAACGAGGCGGCCGCGTCGCGCGCCAGCTCGGCCGCGCGCTTGTTGATCTCGAAGGCCTTCTCCGCCAGGCCGTACTCGGCGAGAACCAGGGGGGTGCCCCCGAAGGTGTCCGTCTCGACCATGTCGGCGCCCGCCGCGAGGTACTCCGAGTGCATGCGCCGAACGACGTCCGGCCGCGTCAGCACCAGGTGCTCGTTGCACCCCTCGTATTGCTCGCCGCCGAAGTCTTCCGCCGTGAGGTTCTGGCCCTGGATCCAGGTTCCGGTCGCGCCGTCCAAGACGAGGATCTTCTCCGCGAGGACCTCGCGGAGAGCCTCGGCGCGCTCTCTCTGGCCGGCGGCGCGGACTTCCGTCTCGCCCATGGCGCATTATCCCGCGAAAACCCTTCGCGCTAAGATGCGCCCGAACCAGCAGAACAAAGACACGACCGAGACCTTGCATCCTTGAAGCATCTCCGGCGTCCCGCGCCCGCGGCGGCGGCCGTCCTCTTCGGCGCGGCCCTGTTCGCCCGCGGTGCGGGCCTCGTGCGCGGCCCCGTCGTCGCCCGGCTGGATGACTCGACCGCGGCCCTCGTCTGGTGGACCGACCAGGACTGTGACACGCGGGTGGACGGGATGTCCCCCTCCGGCGAGCCGTTCTCGATCCGATTCTCGGAGCGGGTCCGGCGGCACGTCGCGCCGCTGACCGGTCTCGTCGCCGGCACCCACTATCGTTACCAGGCCTACTCCGATGGCGTGGCGATGGGTGCGGCGTCCACGGTCGCGGCTCCGCGGAGCCCGCAGGACCCGGAGTTCCGTTTCGGCGTCATCGGGGACACCGCGACGGGGCAGATCCCGGCCGAGATCGCCGACCGGTTGGTCGAGAGCGGGAGCGACCTCGTCATCCACACCGGCGACGTCGTCTATCCCGACGGCGCCGACGACCTGTACGACCAGGAGTTCTTCCGCCCGATGGCGCGCTGGCTCTCGCTCGGCCCGGTGCTGCCCACGCTCGGCAACCACGACATCCACACCGACCGCGGGGCGCCCCTGCTCGCGAACTTCGTCCTGCCCCGCAACTCCGCGACCGGGGATTCCCGGTTCTACTCGTTCCGGCAAGGAAGCGCTCTCTTCATCTGCCTGGACGTCGAGAGCTCCTCCTACGGCTACGGGTCGGCGCAGTACCGATGGCTGGTCGAGACCCTCGCCGCCTTCGACGGCGAATGGAAGTTCGTCTACTTCCACGAGCCTCCGTACAGCTCGGCGGGAGGCAATGCGGTCATCCGACTGATCCTGTCGCCCCTCTTCGAACGCTACGGCGTGGATGTGGTCTTCTGCGGCCACGAGCACCTTTACGAGAGAACCTTCCCGATCCGGGACTTCGGCTTTCCGGGCCCGGGAGTCGTCTACATCACCGAGGGCGGCGGCGGCGCGGACCTCGATTCGTTCGAGCGCAGGAGCTTCTCGGCGTTCGCGGCGTCCCGGCACGGCTACACGATCGGTGAGGTCTCGCCCGGCCGCCTCGTCCTGACCGCGCACGATACCGACGGAACCGTCTTCGATTCGGTCGTCCTCTCGAAGGCGCCCGTGGCGCAGCCGCCCGGATCGGGACGTCGGCCGCGGGTCCTCGACCGGCCTTGACGAAAATCCGCGCGCGGGCCGCGGCGGGACTGGCCTTCGCCGCGCTCGCGTGGACTTCGATCGCCGCCGCCCAGTCACCGCGCCCCGCGGACGTCCCGTCGCTCCCGGAGGCCGGGCGGGTTCTCCTCAAGCTTGAGACCGGGTGGTACCGGCCCGGCTCCTTCGTCACCTCGGAAGGCGACGAGCAGGACTTGTTCGGCCACCCTGACTTCGTTCTCGCGACGCTGCGGGCCTCCTGGTCGCCCCTGCGGCGGCTCGCGGTGGGTGTCGAGATCCCCTACCGTTACACGAGCCTTCCCGTGCCCGATGCTTCCGCGCTCACCGCGAAAGGAGTTCCCGGCGCCGGCGTCTTCGTGGACTGGGCGCCCTTCGAGTCCTCGAAGCTCCGGTCGGCCCTGCGGGCGGAGTACTTCCATTCCAGCAACGCCGGAGATGAAGCCGTGACGATCAGCGACGGCTCGGACCGGTACTCGGTCAACGCCTCCGTCTTCTCGGCGCCGGGCGCCGACGCTCCGGCATGGCGCGGAGGTGCCCATGCTGGGGCCGGCTACGCCCCGGGAAGGGGCGGCGGCGAGAGCAACGGCTCGTTCGTGGAGTGGGAGGTGGACCTGCGATTCGGCCGGAGGATTGCCCGCGTCGGCGGCGCCGATCTCGCGGCCCTCGCGTTGGGCGGATACGCCTTCTCCACCGAATCGCACCAGGAGGGCCTCGTCCTCCACGACCTGAAGGCGAGGCGGGCGCTCGGGGGCGTCGTGATCCAGATGGACTGGCCGGGCGGTGGCTCGACTCCCGGAAGCCTCGTGGTCATCGTCGAGCGGGACCTCGCCGCGCGAAACTCCCTCTCGGGCTGGCGGCTGACCGCGACGTGGACCGGTCAGTTCTGAGACTCACTCCCGGCGTGAACCATCGGGGCCCCAAGATACGTATACTCTCCACGAACGAAGGAGGGTGGGACGGCTGGTCGGGAGACGCCGCGTGAGGCCCGGCCGGAACCGCGCAACGTGATGACGGCAAAAGAAATACGTGGCGACGGCGGGGGTCCGCCAGAGGAAGGCTCCCTCGACGTCGGCGCCGCAGCGGCCGCCGCCCGCCGGTACCTGCTCTCGATCCAGCGCGAAGACGGGCACTGGTGCGGGGAGCTCGAGGGGGACACGATCCTCGAGTCCGAGTACATGCTGACGATGCACTTCCTCGGCCGGGCTGCCGAGCCGAGGATCCGGAAAGCGGCCGAGTACCTGCGCCGCCAGCAGCTGCCAGGCGGAGGGTGGGCGATCTACCCCGGCGGGCCTGCCGAGGTCAGCTCCTCGGCCAAGGCCTACTTCGCCCTGAAGCTCGTCGGCGACGACCTCGAGGCGCCCCACATGGCGAAGGCCCGGAGGGTCGTCCTGGAGCTCGGCGGACTCGACGCCTGCAACTCCTTCACCAAGATCTACCTCTCGATCTTCGGCCAGTACGAGTGGGAGAAATGCCCCGTCGTCCCGCCGGAGCTCGTCCTGCTGCCCGACGCCTTTCCGATCTCGATCTACAAGATGTCGTCCTGGTCGAGGGCGATCGTCGTGCCGCTCTCGGTCATCTCCGCGTACCGCCCCACCTGCGCGGTGCCGGATGGCGCGGGGATCTCGGAGCTGCGGACTCCCCCCGGCACGCCTCAGCCAGTCCGCAGGCAGCGAAGCCTGCGCGAGCGGAGCTGGGCTTCCTTCTTCGACTTGATCGACCGTCTCCTGCACGCCATCGAGAAGCGCGGCTGGACTCCGCTGAGGAAACGCGCGCTGGCCCAGGCCGAGGAGTGGATCCTCGAACGGCTGGAGCGAAGCGACGGCCTGGGCGCGATCTTCCCGCCGATCATCAACACGATTCTCGCGCTTCGCTGCCGAGGCTACGCCGCGGACCATCCCTTGGTCGCCGGGCAGGTCGAGGAGCTCCTCGCGCTGGAGATCGAGGAGGAGGAGACGGTCCGGCTCCAGCCCTGCTTCTCCCCGGTCTGGGACACCGCGCTGGCGGTGGCCACGCTGGCGGACTCGGGAGTGCCGGGTGACGATCCGCGGCTGCACCGCGCCGTGACGTGGCTGCTCGACCGCGAGGTGCGGGTCCCGGGAGACTGGCAGCGCCGGATGCCGAAGACGGCGCCGGGCGGCTGGTACTTCGAGTACGAGAACGAGTTCTACCCGGACACCGACGACACGGCCGAGGTGCTGACGGCGCTCGCCGCGGTCCGCTTCCCCGACGAGAAGGACGAGAAGCGCCGGCGGGGAGCGATCGAGCGGGGAGTGGCGTGGCAGATCGCGATGCAGAACAGCAACGGCGGCTGGCCGGCGTTCGACCGCGGCTGCGAGAACGAAGTGCTCACGTTCATCCCCTTCGCCGACCACAACGCGATGATCGATCCGAGCTGCGACGACATCACGGGCCGCACACTCGAGGCCTTCGACCGGCTCGGGGTCGGGCGTGACGACTCTTGCGCCCCTTCCGCGCGCCGGGCCGCTGAGTGGCTCGCCTCGCGGCAGGAGTCCGACGGCACCTGGTACGGCCGTTGGGGCTGTAACTACCTCTACGGCACGTTCCTCGCGCTTCGCGGGCTGGCCTCCGCCGGCTACGACCTCTCCGAGGAGCGGTTCCAGCGCGCCGGGAGCTGGCTGCGCCGCCACCAGAACGAGGACGGCGGGTGGGGCGAGTTGCCCCGGTCCTACGACGAGCCCGGGCGCAAGGGCGTGGGGCCGAGCACTCCGTCGCAGACGGCATGGGCGTTGCTCGGTCTCTTCTGTCTGGGAGACGGAAGCTCGCCGTCGGTGCGCCGCGGCCTCGACTACCTGCTTCGCAACCAGCGGTACGACGGGTCCTGGAAGGACGAGACCTGGACCGGCACGGGGTTCCCGTCGGTCTTCTACCTGCGCTACCATCTTTACGCGACGTACTTCCCGCTCTGGGCGCTGTCGCTCTACGAGCGGGAGGGCAGGCGGGCTGCCGCGCCACGGCAGGCGGAAGCGGCCCGGGACCCCGGGATCCAGACCGAAACGAATCGCCGCGCTGGAGGAGTTCCTGGATGAGGTTTCCGCTCCACATCACGACGGGCACGATCAAGCACCAGGTCGTCAACGCCCTGCAGGGGAACAAGCGGTACCCCTTCGTGCTCATGCTCGAGCCGCTCTACACCTGCAACCTCGCCTGCATCGGGTGCGCGGTCGAGCGGCACACCGGGAAGATCCAGGACCGCCTGCCGCTGGAGGTCTGCTTCGACGCGGTCGAGACGTCGAAGGCGCCGATCGTTTCGATCTGCGGCGGCGAGCCGACGATCTATCCAGAGCTGCCGCAGTTGGTCTCGGAACTGATCCGACGCAAGCGGCACATCTACCTCTGCACCAACGGGCTGCTCCTCGACAAAAAGGTCTACGGGGTCATCCCGCCGGACCGCCGGCTGATGCTCAACGTGCACCTGGACGGCATGAGGGAGACCCACGACCACGTCTGCGCGCAGGAGGGCGTCTTCGACAAGGCCGTCGAGATGATCCGTCAGGGCGTGAGCCTGGGACACCACGTCATGGCGAACATGACGATCTTCCGGGAGACCGACGTCTCGGAAGTCGAGCAGCTCTGCGAGCTTTTGACGGGGCTCGGCGTCGAAGGGCTCCTCGTCTCGCCCGGCTACCACTACGAGTCCGTCGCCTCCGACATCTTCCTGACGAAGTCCGAGATCCAGAAGAAGTTCAAACGCGTGCTCGAGATCTCGCGGAAGTTCAAGCTGACCTCGACGCCGATGTTCCTGGAGTTCGCGGCGGGGCTTCGCGATTACAAGTGCTCGCCGTGGAGCACCGTGACCTTCACGCCCAAGGGGTGGAAGGGGCCCTGCTACCTGATCGGAAAGAAGTACACGTTCGACTGGGACGAGTTCTGGAAGGGGACGGACTGGGATTACTGGGAGTCGCGGACGGACCCGCTCTGCGCCAACTGCGCGATGCACTCGGGGTTCGAGGCGTCGGTGGTCAAGGAGCTGCCCAAGCATCCCGGCGACATGTTCCGCCTCGTGGCGTGGAACCTGACCGGGTAACCCCGGAGGTTCTCTTCGTGCCGTAGGGGAGGGGCTTGCCCCTCCCGCCCCCAACGTCTCAAGCCGGCATTGCCGGTCGTTCGCCGACGTGGCGGGAGGCCCAAGGGCCTCCCCTACGACACCGGGAGAGACCGGGACACGGAACAGGGATAGATTTTCCTCGTGGACCTGGTAACCGGGGGCACGGGCTTCGTCGGCGCGCACGTCGTTCGCGCGCTCCTCGCCCGCGGGCGCTCAGTGCGCTGCCTCGTGCGCGCCTCGTCCAACCGCGCGAACCTGGAAGGGCTCGACGTCGAGGTCGTCGTGGGCGACCTGACCGACTCGGCTTCCCTGTCGCGGGCGGTCGCCAGCGCGGACACGGTCTACCACTGCGCCGCCGACTACCGGCTCTACACCACCGATTCCCGGGCGCTCCATGCGGCCAACGTCGCCGGGACCGACAACGTGATGCGCCTCGCCTCGTACGCCGGAGTGCGGCGCGTCGTCCATACGAGCTCGGTCGGAGCACTCGGGCTCTCCTCCAACGGCACGCCGGCAAACGAGTCCACGCCCGTCACGCTCGAATCGATGATCGGCAACTACAAGCGGAGCAAATTCGAAGCCGAGCGGGTCGCCGAGGCGTGGGCCGCGAAGGGCCTCCCGGTCGTGATCGTCAACCCTTCGACACCGGTCGGCGAGTACGACGTCAAGCCGACTCCGACCGGGCAGATGATCGTGGACTTCCTGAATCGCCGGATGCCCGCCTACGTCGAGACGGGCCTGAACCTCGTGGACGCGCGGGATGTCGCGCAGGGGCACCTGCTCGCCGCGGAGCGGGGGAAGATCGGCGAGAAGTACATCCTCGGGAACCGCAACATGAGCCTGAAGGAGATCCTCGACACGCTTTCCCGGCTGACGGGGCTCCCCTCGCCGAAGCTGCGCCTGCCGCACTGGATCCCGCTCGCCGCGGCCGCCGCCGAGACCTTCGCCGCCCGGATGACCGGCCGAGTTCCGCGTGTCCCCCTGGAGGGCGTTCGGATGTCGCGCTATCGGATGTTCTTCGACTCCGGCAAGGCCGTCCGCGAGCTGGGCCTCCCCCAGACCCCCGTCGAGGACGCGCTCGCGCTCGCCGTCGCGTGGTTCCGCGATCACGGGTATGTCCGAAGCTGAGAAACCGGTTCTGATCGTGACGGCCTTTCGCGAGGAGTTCGCCGCGGTCCTCTCGCGCGCTGCGGACCCCCGCTCCCGCGGAGACCATGTGGCGGCTCGGATCGGGAACGCCTCCGTCGCCCTGGCAATGACCGGCGACGGCGCGAAGAACGCGTCCCGCCGCGCCGCCGAGCTCTGCGAGAAGCTCGCTCCGTCGGCGCTGCTGGGAGCCGGGGTCGCCGGTGCCCTCTCGCCGGACCTCGGCGTGGGCGACATGCTCGTCTCCCGACGGGTCACCGACTCCGCGGGCGACGCCCCGCCCCCCGACGCGGCACTCTGCTCGCGCGCCCTCGCGATCGCCGGGATCTCCGCCGGGACCCTCGTCACCATCGAGAGGCCCGAAGTCCGGGCAACCGGAAAGATCTCGCTGGGCCTGGCCCAGGAGAGCGCCGACCCTCTCGCCGCCGACATGGAGTCGGCGGGGTGGGCCCGCGCCGCCGCGGCGCACTCGGTGCCGTACCTCGTCGTGCGGGCGATCACCGACGCGGTCGCGGAGGATCTGCCGGAATACCTGGCGCGGTGCGTGGGCCGGGACGGGGGGATCAACCGCTCCTCCGTCGTCCTGCGCGCCCTGTCCAGCCCCACGACGATCCCGGCGCTCCTGAAGATGCGGTCGCGCGTGAGGGAGTGCGCGCGAAGCCTCGGGGCTTTCCTGGAGATCTTCCTTTCGCCGGCGAAAACGAAATGACGAGTCTCGAAGATCTCCTGGAGAAGACGAGCCGCACCTTCGCCCTCTCCATTCCCGTCCTTCCCGAGCCGACGCGGCGCGAGGTCATGCTCGCCTACCTGCTCTTCCGCATCGCCGACACCTTCGAGGACGCCGCGCACTGGCCGCCGGCGCTCCGGATCGAAGCGCTCAACGAGTTCCAGGACCTGCTTCGCGATTACTCCCCGGAGAAAACCAGGCTCCTTGCCTCGAAGTGGACCGCCGCCGGCGCCTCGCCCCACGCAGGCTATCGGCAGCTGATCGCGGAGACGCCCTTCGTCTTCGATTCGTTTTTCCGCCTCGATCCCGAGGCGGTCGCCTCCGTGCGCGACCACGTCTCCCGCTCGGCGGAGGGCATGGCAAAGTTCGTCGCCCGCTCCGGCGGCGGCGCCCTGGTCCTGGACGATATGGTGGACCTGCGCGCCTACTGCTACTCGGTCGCCGGGATCGTCGGCGAGATGCTCTCGGAGCTTTTCCTCCTGAAACGCCCGAACCTCCTCGCGATCACGCCCTACCTGCGGGAGCGCGCCTCGACCTTCGGAGAGGCGCTGCAGCTCGTCAACATCCTGAAAGATTCCGCGACGGACGAGAGCGAGGGGCGGAACTTCCTTCCGCGCAGGGTCCCCCGCGCGGACGTCTTCGGTCTGGCCCGCGCGGACCTCGGGGTCGCCGCGGAGTACACCCTCGCCCTCCAGAACGCCGGGGCGCCGCGCGGAATCGTCGAGTTCTGCGCCCTGCCGGCGGAGCTGGCCTGGGCGACGCTGCGGAAGGTCGAGGAGCGGGGACCGGGCTCGAAGATCTCGCACCTGGAGCTCTTCGCGATCCGCAAGCGCCTGGAGCAGGCCCTCGATCGGAACGACCCCGCCGTCTCCATAAGGACCTGAGCGCGGCCCCGCGTAACGCCCGGCGGCGAAGCTCCGTCAGAGGTAGAGTCGGATTTTGAAGAAAGGAGACCCATGCGATTCCTGTTGAAAGTTTCGTTTCCGCACGCCAGCTTCAACGAGGCGGTCCGCAAGGGGACCGTGAACCAGACCATGAATCGGATCATGGAGGATGCGAAGCCCGAAGCCGTCTACTTCGTGGAGATGCACGGCCGCCGGACGGCGATCCTGATCGTCAACATGAAGGATTCCTCGGGGATGCCGGCGCTCGCCGAGCCCTGGTTCCTCCAGTTCGGTGCCGAGGTCGAGTTCCACCCCGCGATGGTCCCCGACGACCTGAAGAGCGCCGGCCTCGAAGGTATCGGGAAGAAGTGGGCCTGAGAGCCGGCTAGACGGACTCGGAGACAGCGGGCTCGGGAGCGGCGCCGGCCTCGACGGCGAGCAGGGCGTCCTCGCTCTGCGCGGGGACCTCGGCCCCTCCCTCGGCGTAGAAGGAGTATTCGCCGACCCCCGCCTCGCAGTCGCGGGCGAAACGGATGAGGTGGTGGCCGACGAGGCCGGCGTGAATGACGGCCTCGATGTCGAGGCGCTTCAACGCCGGGATCGCCAACCGCCAGAAGATCCGCCGATAGTCGGACAGGACGCCGACTCGCCACAGGATCCGCGACAGGATCTTGACGCCGTTCAAGACATCCGACCGTTCCACCTTCAGGAGCGCTCCCGGCTTGAAGCGGTTCGGGTAGGTCTTCTCGATCTGGTGCTGGAAGCGCCGGTAGAGCGGCTCCGGCGCGTTGGCCTCGGTCACGCACTTCAGCCAGCTCTGCCGGACGACGTCTCGCGGCAGGAGGAACCGGACGTTGGACTCCGCCCCTCCCGCGCCGTCGGAGAGGATCCTCCTCTCCTTCTCGAGCCGCCGCCAGAGCGGCGTCCTCGGGAGCGCATAGAGCAGGTTGATCGTCAGCATCGGGATCTTCGAGGCCTCGATGAAGGTGAGGATCGTGTCCGGCGTCTCCCGCGTGTCCTGGTCGAGGCCGAGGATGATCCCCGACACGACTTCCATGCCGTAGGAGTTGAGGATCTCGACCGCCTCCAGGATCGGCAGGCGGAGGTTCTGGTCCTTGACCATCCCGTGCAGCGCTTCGGCGTCCGGCGTCTCGATCCCGATGAAGACGGTGTGGAAGTACGCCTCGCGCATCAACTCGAGGAGCTTCCTGTTCTGCGCGATGTTCAGCGTCGCCTCGCAGGCGAAGCGCAGTCGGTAGCCGGTTCGCCGCTGCCACGCTACAAGATGAGGGAGCAGGTCCATCGCCGCCTTCGGGTTGGCGATGAAGTTGTCGTCCACGAAGTACACGCAGCCCGGCGGCCCGGACTCGAAGATCGCGTCGAGCTCGCGGCAGACCTGCTCCGGGGTCTTCAACCTCGGGTTCCTGCCGTAGAGCTCGGGGATGTCGCAGAACTCGCAGCGGTAGGGGCAGCCCGAGGAGAACTGGACGCTCGCCAGGAAGTAGTGCTTGATGTCGATCAGGCCGTAGGCCGGCGCCGGGAATTCCGAGAGCGGCGTGCGGTCCGCCGTGGTGTAGCGGATCTGCGCGGCCGGGCGCTCCGTCGTCTCCTCCAGCCGCGCGTAGACGGCGCCCGTGGCGTCGCCCAGCTCGCCGATGTGCAGGATGTCGAAGTCGGGATACCACTCGGGTGCCGCCGAGACCGACGGTCCTCCGAGCACCGTCACCTTGCCGCGGGCATGGGCCCGCTCGTTGACCTCCCGGATGCACTCGCGCTGGACGTGCATTCCGGAGACAAAGACGGCGTCCGCCCAGGCGAAGTCCTCCTCGGTGGCCGGCGCCATGTTCTCGTCCACGAACCGCACCTCCCAGCCGGGCGGAAGCGTCGCCGCAATCAGGAGCAGGCCCTGCGGCGGCATGAAAGCCCTGACCCGCGGCATCATCGGGTAGGCGTGGTGCAGCGTCCCGAAAGACCGGGCGTAGCGTGGAAACACGCAGAGGACTCGTTTTACCGCGGACAAGTTGGGGCCGATTATCTAACGAGGGGAGTCGACAGTCGACAGTCAACAGCCGACTGTCGAAGAAAAACTAGGGACCCTTGAGCGGGAGGGAGAGCTCGACGGCGAAGCCGAGGGTGGCTTCGGGGCTTCCGAGGGCGCTGGAGAGGCCGGAGCCGAAGACGCCGGAGCGCTTGATGTCCAGGACGCGGGTCGCAAGCTTGCCCGTGGGATCCGTCAGCGTGAGGGTCTCGTCTCCGAAGGAAGTCCTCAAGAGCAGCTTGAAGCGGAATCCCGGTAGGAACTCGTGCCGGGCGGTCAGGTCGAGGAGCCAGACCTTCGTGAACGAGGAGGGATGGTACCCCGCATCGAACGCCGAGACTTCCGTGCCGAGGACGGCTTGCGAGACGAACGGGAGCGTCGTGCGGTCGTAGGCGGCCTGCAAAAAGAAATCCCGCTTGCCGATCTCCCATCCCACGCCCACGCGGTACGACTCCAGCCGGGCGTCCTCCTCGGTGTTGCGGCCGATGAAGTCGGGCCGGTTCTCCTCGTGGACCGACAGGGACCCGCTCTCGCGCTCTCCCGCCGCGAAGAGCGTCCACGCGCCGAAGCGCGCGCGGGCCTCGAGGCTGCCGCCCCAGACGTCTCCAGAGGTGATGTGGAAGGAGCCGGCCGTGTCGTTGCTGCCGTTCGGGCGGACATACTTCACCGCCGCCGCCGCCTCGAACCCCTTCCAGCGCTGACGCCAGCCCATCGCGACGTCCACCCGCTCGGCGGAGAGGATGCGCTCCTCGGTGAAGACCAGCCGCTCCCCTCCGATGTCGATCAGGTCCGTGGAAGTCTGGAAACGTCGCGTAAAACCGGTCTCGATGGATCCCCTCGAGGTCAGCGGGTAGCGCAGGACAAGGGCGTAGTTCTCGTAGCGGCCGGTCCCCGTCGCGTTGGTATTGGTAACGGCGTAAGGGGTCTGCGACTGCTCGTCATGCGAAGGACCCAGCGCGACCCGCACCCGCCACTCCGCCTCCGGCGTCCCGGCGCCCATCCCGGCGGCCGGCTGTCTTGCCCCGCCGAACCCGACGAGGACGAACTTCGGGGTCGTGTCCGAGACGTCCTCGCTCCCGGGCGCCGGCTCGTAGCGGCGCGCCGCGGTCGCGTACGCGAAGCCCGCCTCGACGTGATAGCCGGGCGGCGGAGGCAAGTTCGTCCCGAGAAGCAGCCCCGCACAGAAGATGCAGGCGCTGACGAGGTCGTTGCCCATGTCAGGCGGGAGGCGGGAGGCGGGAGGCCGGAGGGGAAAGACGCAAAAGGACCGTTCCTCTCATTCGCCTACCGCCTACCGCCTGCCGTCTACCGGCCCTTGGGGAGGACCTTGACGAAGAGCTTCACGAATCCCGGGACCAGGGTCGGCCGGAGCAGCCTCGGGTCGTAAACCGACAGGCGGCGCTCGTTCTCGGCGAGGCAGAGCTCCAGGAAGGAGCGCAGCTTGAAGTCGCCGAAGGCCGTGTGGCTCTTCAGCGTGAAGCCGTCCTGCGTCCCCTTCTTCGCCTCCCCCCCGGCGCCATTGCCGTTGGACTTGCCCTCGCCCTTGCCGTCGCCGTTTCCGCCGGCCATCTGCATCGCGCCCTTCACGCGGTCGAAGGCCTGCGCCACGATGTTCCAGGCACGCCTCGCGTCGAAGGCGGGGCGCAGAGGGAGCGGCCGGCGCGCGCGCAGGTACGCCGCCCAGTTGACAATGAAGAGGATGTGCCGGGCCTCCTCCTGCATGATGTGATCGAAGAGGTCCACGATGTCCTTGTGGAAGTACTCCGTGCGCCTGCCGATGTCGAAGAGCCCGAAGGCGAAGAAGGAGTCGAGGCACTCGCCGTAGCCCGTCCGCAGGAAGGTCCAGGTCGGGTTCTTGGGCCTTTCCGGCTCACCGTAGGCGGCCGTCGGGATGCCGTAGGCCTTCGTCAGCAGGTTGATGATCTCGGCGTGGCGCCCCTCCTCATACCCCTGGAGGGCGATGGCCTCCTTCAGGATCGGGTCGGTCTCGGTCTCGCCGAGCGTCTGGACTTTGACCGCCGTCGCGGCCTCGGTCCGTGCGGCCTCGTCCCAGACCGGCAGGTTCTTCAGCCTCGTCAGGCTCTCCTCGTCCAGCTGCGGCCAGACGATGTCTTTCGCCTCGAAAGGACGGTGGGTGTCGATAAAAGTCTGGCAGAAAAGCCGTCCATGTTCGTCGGATCCGATCTTCAGCGGCTCCATGTCGTCCCGGGGCCCCCTTTCCACTGAAACCCTTACGAAATCAAGCTGATATATTTACCTATTCGTGCGGTAATCCCAAACTTTACCGCCCGTGCACGGAGGGCAACACAAGGTGAAACCATCCCCTGGACGCTCCCGGAAAGGGGCCAGGAAGTCGTCCGGCCCCCCCTATCTCGCCAGAATCGAAGGTCCCGAGGATCTGAAGCAACTGAGCCTGGAGGAAGTCGCCGCGCTGGCCCAAGAGTGCCGCGGCGTCATCGTCGAGACCATCACGAAGACCGGCGGCCACCTGGCCTCCAACCTGGGGGTCGTCGAGCTGACCCTGGCGCTCCACCGCGCCTTCGACAGCCCGAAGGACCGGATCGTCTGGGACACCTCCAACCAGTGCTACACCCATAAGCTCGTCACCGGCCGGCAGGACAAGTTCCCGACGATCCGCACCCCGGGCGGCCTCTCCGGGTTCGCCGAACCGAAAGAGAGCACCCACGACACGCTCGCGGCCGGCCATGCCGGCACCGGCCTCTCCTACGGCCTCGGGATGTCGGTCGCGACCCAGGGCGATCCCGAGGAGCCCTACGTGGTCGTCGTGGTCGGCGACGGGGCCCTGACCTGCGGCGAGAGCTACGAGGCGCTGAACAACATCGTCCACCTGAAGCCCAAACGCCTGGTCGTCATCTTCAACGACAACGGCTGGTCCATCTCCGAGAACGTCGGCTGGCTCGCCCACTGGCGCAACCGTTTCATGCTCCATCCCAAGTACGGGAAGCTGACGGAGGCCGGGCACAAGATCTTCTCCAAGCTCCCGCTGGGCGAAGAGGCCTGGAAGGTCGCCCGCAAGGTGAAGACCTCGGTGGAAGGGCTCGTCTTCCCCAACCTGATCTGGGAGGAGATGGGACTGCAGTACTTCGGGCCGGTGGACGGCCACAACCTCGCGGAGCTCGAGGAGGCGATGCGGACGGTCAAGGAGACCTCGGGCGAGGGCTCGCCGGTCGTCCTCCACGTCCTGACCCACAAGGGGCGCGGCTACAAGCTCGCCGAGGAGAATCCCTCCAAGTTCCACCAGCCCGGCACGCCCTCCGCCGCCGCAGGGCCGGGCGCGCGCTACACCTACTCGCAGGTCTTCGCGAAGACCCTGACGGCCATGATGGAGAAGGACCCGAGGATCGTCGCCATCAGCGCGGCGATGCTCGAGGGGACGGCCCTGGCCGAGGTCAAGAAGCGCTTTCCGGACCGTGTCTACGACGTCGGGATCGCCGAGGAGCACGCCGTCACGATGGCGGCCGGCATGGCCAAGGCAGGGTGGAAGCCGGTCGTGGCGATCTACTCGACCTTCCTGCAGCGCTCCTTCGACCAGCTCATCCACGACGTCTGCCTGCAATCGCTGCCGGTGACCGTCTGCGCCGACCGGGCGGGCCTCGTCGGCGACGACGGGAAGACCCACCACGGCATGTTCGACATCACCTACTCGCGCTGCGTTCCCAACATGGTCGTCGCGGCACCGAAGGACGAGAACGAGCTGCAGCACCTTCTTTACACCGCGATCGAATCGGGCGGCCCCTTCACCCTGCGCTACCCGCGCGGGCTGGGCGTGGGCGTCGAGCTCGACGCCGAGTTCGTCGAGGTCCCGATCGGCCATGGCGAGCTCCTTCGCCCGGGCAAGGACCTCGTCCTCCTCGCCTACGGCTCGATGGTCCCCGTCGCCCAGGAGGCGGCCCAGGCCCTTTCCGAGCGGGGCGTGGACTGCGGCGTGGCCAACGCCCGCTTCGCCAAGCCGGTGGACCCGGATCTCCTGCGGAAGATCTCGGCGATGTCGCAGCGCATCCTGACCCTCGAAGAGCACCTCGTCACGGGAGGATTCGGCAGCGCGGTCCTCGAGGCGTTCCACGCCGCGGGGCTTCCGGCCGAGAAACTGCGCACCCACGGGATCCCGGACCAGTTCATCGAGCACAGCCCGCAGGCGATCCAGAGACGCAACCTGAGGCTCGACGCGGCGGGGGTCGTCGAGAAGGCCCTGGAGCTCTACCCCGAGCTCGCCGGCCGGGCCGCCGGAAGCCGCGACGCCAAGCACCGCAAGGGCGAGGAGAAGCTCGTGGAAACGGTGACCTGGTCATGACGTCCGCGGCCGCTCCGGCGGGAGTCGGCGTCGAGAAGCTCCTCGTCGCGGGACTGAGGGGCTTCTGCGCCGGGGTCGTGCGGGCCATCGACGTCGTCGAGCGGGCGCTCGAGGTGTGCGACGGGCCCGTCTACGTCCGCAAGGAGATCATCCACAACCGCTACGTCGTGGACGAGCTGCGCGGCAAGGGGGCGATCTTCGTCGAGGAGGTGGACGAGGTGCCGGACTCCTCGTGGCTCATCTACTCGGCCCACGGCGTCTCTCCGACGGTGCGCGACGCCGCTCGGGAGAAGAAGCTCCGCACCATCGACGCGACCTGCCCTCTCGTCACGAAGGTCCACCTCGAGGCGATCCACTACGCCCGCAAGAACTACACGATCATCCTGATCGGCCACGAGGAGCACGACGAGACGATCGGCACGCTGGGCGAGGCGCCCGGCGCGATCCGCCTGGTCGGCACCCGGCAGGAGGCCGAAGAGGTCGAGGTCCCCGACCCGGAAAAGGTCGCGTACCTGACGCAGACGACCCTCTCGCTCGACGATACGCACGAGATCGTCGAGGTCCTTCGCCGCCGCTTCCCGAAGATGGTCAACCCCGCCAAGGGCGACATCTGCTACGCCACGCAGAACCGCCAGGACGCCGTCAAGGCGATGGCGCCGCACGTGGACGTGCTGCTGGTGCTGGGCGCCCCGAACAGCTCCAACTCGCTTCGCCTCTGCGAGGTCGGGCGGGGGCATGACGTCCCCTCGTACCTGATCGAGCGCGCGACCGACATCCGGCCGGAGTGGCTCGCGGGCGCGAAGGTCCTGGGCCTGACGGCCAGCGCCTCGGCGCCCGAGATCCTCGTGCAGGAAGTCGTCGAGTACGCACGGGAGAAGCTCGGGGTTCGGCAGGTCGAAGAGTTCGAGACCGTCAAGGAAGACGTCAACTTTCCGCTGCCCAACGAACTGAAGGAGCTCGTCCGGACGGGCCTGCCTGTCCTTCGCTGAGGGCCGCGGCACCAGAGTGGCCACCCCGACGCACCTCGAAATGGAGGCAACGCCGGCGACGGCGCCCGAGCCTCTCCGCGAGAGTCCGCCTTCCCGCCGGACGCTCCGGATCGTCCTCCTCGTCATCGGCCTCGCGGCTTTCCTTCTCCTCTTCAAGATCGTCGGCTGGCCCGCGGTCTCGTCGAACCTGGAGCGGATCGGCCCCTGGTTCGCCGCCCTCGCGGCGCTCTACACGCTGCCGCAGCTCGCCTTCGCGCTCGGGTGGTGGGCGATCTTCGAGCCGGGCCCGCGGCGGCCGGGCGTCGGGCGGCTCTTCGCCGTCTACCTCGCCGGCGACTCCTTCAACTACGTCGCGCCGGGAGGCGTCGCCGGAGAGCCGCTCAAGGCGCAGATGCTCGCGGGCCGGACCGGGACGCGCGCGGCCGTCGCCTCGCTGACGATCCACAAGCACGCGGACATGGTGGCGCAGTGGGCCTTCGTCGCGACCGGCGTCGGCGTGGCCCTGTGGCGTTTCTCCATGCCCCTGGCGGCGAGGATCGCGGCGGTCGCCGGAGTGCTCGGCCTGGGCGCGATGCTCCTCCTCCTGACCTGGGCCCTGAGGCGCGGGACGTACTCGCCGGTCCTCTCCCGCCTGGCCCGCTGGAAAGTTCTCGCCCGCAGGCTCGAGCGATTCCAGAGACCGGCGAAGGACCTGGACGACCGGATCCGGGAGTTCTACTCGCGCCACCGCGGAAGGTTCGCTGCGAGCGTCGCGTGGTGCCTGCTGGGCTGGGGCGGAGGATTGCTCGAGACGTGGATCGTCCTGCGGCTTCTTTCGCCGGGCGCGGGATGGGACGCCGCGTTCGCGGTCGAGGCGATGGCGATGGCCGTCAACAACATGTTCCTGCTGATCCCCGGCCGCCTCGGCACGGCCGAAGGGATCCGGGTCGGCGTCTTCCTCGCGCTCGGCCTGGGGGCCGGACCCGGGGCGGCGTACAGCCTCGTTCGGCGCGGCCGCGAGGTCGCCTGGGCCGTTCCCGGGTTCGCCGCGTTCTTCCACTGGCAGGCCGGCCAGGCGATGGCGGGAGAAGGGCGATGATGCCGCCGAAGGCCCTGCTCTTCGACTTCGGCGGGACCCTCGACTCCCGCGGAGTGCCCTGGAAGGAGCGGTTCTTCCGGCTCTGGACCGAGGAGGGAGAGAAGGTGCCGCGCGGCCGGTTCGACCGCGCGTTCTACGCCGCCGACGACGCCCTGGTCGGCCAGGTCCCGCCGGGGCTCTCCCTGGAGGAGACGGCCGGCCGGTTGGCGCGCGGCCTCGCCGCGGGCCTGGAAACGGCGGACCCGGAGATCGCGAGCCGCGTCGCGCTGCGATTCTGCGCCGAGTCCCGCGAGACCCTCCGCCAGAGCAGCGAGGTCCTGGCGCGGTTGAAGGCGCGTTACCGGCTCGGCGTCGTCTCGAACTTCTACGGAAACCTCGAAGCCGTCTGCGACGAGTCCGGGGTGGGAGCCCACTTCTCCGTCGCCGTGGACTCCTCCGTGATCGGATGCACCAAGCCCGACGCGGGGATCTTCCGAGAGGCGCTGCGGCAGCTCGACGCGGAGCCTTCGGAAGCCGTCTTCATCGGAGACTCGCGGGAGCGGGACATGGCCGGAGCGCGCGCGCTCGGGATGCGGCACGTGCTGCTCGCGGCGGACCCCCTCTCGGCTTCGGCCGCAGGCTGCTGTCCCGGCGACGCGGTCATCTCCGCGCTCTCCGACCTGGAAAACGTCCTGGCCGCCGGGAAGATCCGCGCGGCCGGGATCCTCGCGGCCGGCGAGGGCAGCCGGCTCCTCGCCGACGGCTGGACGATGGCCAAGCCGCTGGTCACCGTGGAGGGAGTGACGCTGATCGAGCACGTCCTCGGCAACATCCTCGCCGCCGGCATCGAGACGATCGCCGTGATCTTCAACGAGAGCGAGAGGGACTGCGCGGACTTCGTCAAGGCGAGGTTCCCCGCCTCCGACATTCGCATCCTCGTCAAGACGACCGCGTCGTCCTACGAGAGCTTCCGCGAGATCGCGGCGATGCTCCCCGCCGGCCGGGCGCTCGTCTCGACGGTGGACGCCTTCTGCCTGCGGAAGGACTTCCTCGACTTCGCGCGGCGGGCCGCGGACGCTCCGGCCGAGCAGACGATCCTCGCCGTCACCCCGTTCGTCGCGGACGAGAAGCCCCTGTGGGCAAAGGTCGAGGAGTCCGGGCGCGTCACGGCGCTGGGAGGCCTCACCGGCAACGCGGTCACGGCCGGCATGTACGTCTTCCCCGAGCGGGTCCGGGCGCTGCCGCCGCCCCGCGGGATCGGGCGGCTCCGGGAATACCTGGCGTGGCTCGTGGAGCGCGGAGAGCCGGTCCGAGGCCTCTCGATCGCGACCGTCGTGGACGTGGACCGCGGAGAGGACGTGGCGCTGGCCGAGACGCTCGCCGCCTCGGGGGCGGCCGCGCCAGCGCAGGGAAAGGAAGGTTCGTGAGCACGTTTTCGGAACGCTCCTGCTGGGCGATCTACCGCGAGCTCGCCCATTCGCCCGGCCGCGAGACCGACGATGCCCTGATCCTTCGGGCGACCGCCGCCAGGCTCGAGGCGCTGGGCTACACCGTCGAGCTGAAGACGGCCGAGGAAGTCATCGAGTCCAACGTCGAGCCCCCGCCCTACCTTTTCGTGATGTGCGAGCGGCTGCCGATCCTCGCGCGGCTGGAGGAGTGGGAGAAGCGCGGGTCCTGCATGGTCAACAGGGGCCCGGCGATCCGCAACACCTACCGGGACAAGACCGTCCTGCTCTTCGAGAAGTTCCACGTGCCGTTTCCCGCGAGCGTCATGGTCCCCACGTCGCTGCCGATCCCGCCGGAGGCGGAGTTCCGTGAGTCGCCCGCCGGCTGCTGGGTCAAGCGCGGCGACGTCCACGCGACCGAATCCCAGGACGTCGTCTTCGCGGCAAACCCGCTCGCCCTCGGACAGGCGCTGAAAGCGCTGCTCGCGCGCGGGATCGAGAAGGCGCTGATCCAGGAGCACGTCGCCGGCGACCTCATCAAGTACTACGGGGTCGGCGAGGTCGATCCGCAGGCGGAGTCCGAGACCGGCGGGGGCTGGTTCCAGTGGTTCTACCACCGCGGCCAGGAGCTGAAGAACTACCGCTTCGACGAACGGGAGCTCGCGGCGGCCGTTTCCCGGGCCGCGACCGCGCTCGGACTCGAGGTCTTCGGAGGCGACGCCATCGCCACGAAGGACGGCCGCATCATCATCATCGATTTGAACGCCTGGCCGAGCTTCGCGCTCTACCGCGACGTCGCGTCCGGTCACATCGCCTCGTACCTGGCCGAGCGGTTCCGCCGGCACGCCGAGGTCGAGGTCCAGGAATGAGACCAGGAATGACATCGCCGGGATCCGCCGTGAAGAACGTCAAGAATGCCCGGAAGCGCAACGAAGTCGGGCCGAAGTCGCGCGCGATCTCCGAGCTCGAGGGCCGTCACATGGCGCCGGGGTTGCAGTCCTTCGCGCTCTACTCTGGGCTGGCGATGGCCCGCGGCCGCGGCAGCCGGCTCTGGGACGAGGACGGCAACGAATACATCGACTTCATCGCGGGCATCGCCGTCGGGAGCGTCGGGCACTGCCACCCGCATTACGTCCAGCGCCTCCAGGAGCAGGTCGAGAAGATCACTTTTGGAAGCTTCACGACGGAAGTGCGGGCGAAGTTCCTGGAGCTTCTACGAACGGTCACGCCCCCCGGGCTGACGCGGGTATCGCTCTTCTCGGGAGGCGCTGAGGCGGTCGAAGCCGCGTTCCGGCTGGCGAAGTCGGCCACCGGCAAGCATGAGTTCCTCGGCTTCACGGGCGCCTTCCACGGGAAGACGGGCGGCGTGCTTCCCCTGCTGTGGGGCGACTTCAAGAAGGGACTGGGGCCCTTCGTTCCCGGCTGCTACTCGGCTCCTTACGCCTACTGCTACCGCTGCCCCCTCGAGCTGACGTATCCCGACTGCGGCATCGCGTGTGCGGAGAAGGCCCGGGACGTCATCCGGGACCAGACCTCGGGGGCGATCGCGGCCGTCATCGTCGAGCCGATGCAGGGCACCGCCGGCAATGTGATCCCGCCGCCCGGGTTCCTTCCGGCGATCCAATCCATCGCCAAGGACAACGGAGCGATGCTGATTTCCGACGAGATGATCACCGGGTTCGGCCGGACCGGCCGGATGTGGGGCGTGGACCACGACGGAGTGGTCCCCGACGCGATGACGGTGGGCAAGGGAGTCGGCGGAGGCTTCCCGCTTTCGGGGCTCGTCTCGACCGACGAGCTGACCTCGCACAAGCCCTTCTCCAACCCCAGCGGCAGCTCCTCGTCCTACGGCGGCAACCCGCTCGCCTCGGCGGCCGGGCTCGCCTCGCTCGAGATCATTACCCGCGAAAACCTGGTCGAGAACTCCGAGCGCGTCGGCCGCGCGATGCTCGAAAAGCTCCGGCAGATGGGGGAGAAGCACCGGGTCATCGGAGACGTCCGGGGCAAGGGGCTTCTGCTTGGGCTCGAGCTCGTCAAGGACCGGGCGACCAAGGAGCTCGTCTCCAAGAACGACACGAAGAAGCTCTTCCAGGAGTGCCTGCGGCGCGGGCTCGTCGCGATGTCCTACAACCCGATCATCCGGATCAACCCTCCGCTCAACACCGACGAGGCGACGGCGCTCGAAGGGCTGGAGATCCTGGACGAGGCGATCGGGGCGGTCTTCCCATGATGCGCGGCGCGATCCTCGGGGCGGGGAACGTGGCGGTCCACGGCCACCTGCCCGGATGGCTCGCCCGCGGCGACGTCGAGATCGTGGCGGCGGCCGACCCGCGCTCGTCGGGAAGGGACGCCTTTTCGCGGCTCGTTCCGAAAGCCCGCTGGTACGGCTCGGCGGAGGAGCTGCTGGCCGCCGAGAAACCCGACTTCGCGGACATCGGATCCCCTCCGGCGATGCACGCCGGCCTGATCCGCGAGTGCCTTTCGCGCGGCGTCCACGTGCTCTGCGAGAAGCCGCTCGTGCTCTCGCGGGAGGAGCTCGATCCGCTCGCCCGGCTGGCCCGCGCGAAGGGACTCGTCCTCTCCACGGTCCACAACTGGCGAAACGCGCCGGTCCTTGCGGCAGCGGAGGACGCCATCGAGCGCGGCGCTCTCGGAAGGGTCCGCTCGTGCCGGTGGGAGACGCTGCGGGTCAAGCCGGCGGCGGCAGCCGCGGAGGGCGAGACGAACTGGCGGGTGGATCCCGCGGTCGCCGGCGGCGGGGTGTTGATGGACCACGGGTGGCACGCGCTGTACGTCGTCTGCGGGTGGCTTCCGGAGGCGCCGGCTCGGGTCCGGGGGCGGCTCTCGACGCGGCGATACCGGGAGTTTCCGCTGGAGGACACGGCCGAAGTGACGGTCGAGACCGCCGGAGGCGCGCGGGCCGAGATCTTCCTGACCTGGGCCGCGGAGGAGAGGCGAAATCGCGCCGAGGTCGCCGGGAGCCGCGCGACGCTTCGCATCGACGGGGCAACTCTCGAGTGCGCGGGCGAACGGCTGGAGTTCTCCGGGTCGCTGACGGAGGGATCACACCATCCGGAGTGGTTCGCGCCGGTGGCGGAGAAGTTTCTCGAGGAGGTCCGCGGAACGGCGCGCGGGAGGACGACGCTGGAGGAGGCGTTCGTTTGCCTGGACGTGATCGAGGCGGCGCGGGAGTCGAGCGCGCGGGGCGGGGCGGCGGTCCCGGTGGCGCGGGAGGTCGTTTCGCCGTGACGGCGACGCTTTGGATCGCGCGCGACGAGGCGGGGATCGATCCCGAGACGAGGCTCCTGGGATTGACGCTTCTTCAGCGGGCGGTTGCTGTTGGGCAGCGTGCGGGGTTTGGCCGCGTCTTTGTCGAGAGCACCACCGGGCGGGAGGGGCAAGCCCCTCCCCTACGGCACGACGGGGGCTTGGAACGCGTCGTCGTTCTCTCGATGGGAGTCATTCCGGAGAAGAAGTGGTTGAGGGAGTTGCGGCAGATGCCGGTCGAGGAGGGCGTCGTCGAGGTGGATCCGGGATGCGCGGCGGTCGTCGAGACGAAGAATCCCGGCGAGATCGAACGCGCACTCCTTTCGCGCGGGAAGGAAGCCGCGACGGAGACGCTGGCGAGGACGTCGGCGGGTGCGCCGGGACATCTCTCCAGCGAGGACCGGTTCGTGGTGAAGGCTCCCGCCGATCTGCCGCGGGCCGAGAAGTGGCTGCTCTCCGGGCTCATCAAGGACTCGGAAGGGTTCATGTCGCGGCACGTGGAGCGGCGGATCTCGCTCGCGATCTCCCGGCGGCTCGCTTCGACGAACGTGACGCCGAACCAGATGACGATCGTGAGCGTCGCGATCGGAATCCTGGGAGCGGCGCTCTTCCTCTCACCAAACCCGTGGGTACCGTTCGTGGGGTCGCTCCTCGTCCTCGCCCACTCGATCCTCGACGGCTGCGACGGGGAGCTGGCGCGGCTGAAGTTCCGGGAGTCGCGCTTCGGAGGCGTCCTCGATTTCTGGGGAGACAACGTCGTGCACTGCGCGCTCTTCGCGGCGATCTCGATCGCCTGGGCGCGGGAGGCCGGACGGGCGTGGCCGCTTGCGTTCGGCGCGGCGGCCGTCCTGGGGACGATCCTCTCCGCCGGGTTCGTCTTTCGAAAGACCATGATGGGCGCCAGGGAGGGGCCGCTCTTCCAGAGCGTGGTCCAGGCGCCGGACACCGCGTTCGCGAAGGTGGCCGACGCCCTGGCGCGGCGGGACTTCCTCTACCTCGCCGTCATTCTCTCGGCCTTCCGCTGGCAGCGGTATTTCCTCGCCCTGGCCGCCGCCGGATCGCTCGTCTATTTCGTCGTCCTCGTGGCGCTGTCTTCGGGTGGACGCCGCAAGGCTGCGCCGGGAGGGCCCGTTCGCGTCGATAATCTCGAGCGTAATCTATCGGGGGACCTTGCGGTCCCCCGAGCCCCCAAGGAGACCTCATGAGCGACCAGACCTCGTTCTACCCCGAGCTCGAAAAAGACATCGCCCCGCCGGAGGGCCGGCTGGGCGTACTGCTGCCCGGCCTCGGCGCGGTCTCGACGACGCTGATCGCGGGGGTCAAGCTGATCGAGAAGGGCCTCGCCCGCCCCTTCGGCTCCGTCACCCAGATGCAGAAGATGCGGCTGGGCAAGCGGACCAATCCGCGCTACGTTCGGATCAAGGAGCTCGTTCCGTTAGCCGAGCCCAATGACCTGGTCTTCGGCGCCTGGGACATCTTTCCCGACAACGCCTGGGAGGCCGCGAAGAACGCGGGCGTGCTCCCGCTCGACCTGCTCGAGAATGTCCGCCCGGAGCTCGAGGCGATCGCGCCGTGGGCGGGAGTCTTCGACCGCAACTACGTCCGCAACCTCGACGGCAAGCACGTCAAGACCGGCCCGACCAAGAGGCACCTCGCCGAAGCGCTGATGCGCGACATGGACGACTTCCGTTCCGCTCAGAAGCTCTCCCGCGCGGTCGCGGTCTGGTGCGCCTCGACCGAGAGCTTCCTCGAGGCCGGGCCGACCCACCAGACGATCGCGGCCTTCGAGAAGGGGCTCGAGAAGAACGCTCCCGAGATCCCTCCCTCCATGATCTACGCCTATGCCGCGATCAAGTCCGGGATCCCGTTCGCCAACGGCGCCCCGAACCTCTGCGTGGACATCCCCGCCCTCTCGGACCTCGCGAAGGAGTCCGGCGTGCCGATCGCGGGCAAGGACTTCAAGACAGGCCAGACGCTGATGAAGACGATCATCGCGCCGGGACTGAAGGCGCGGATGCTGGGGCTGCAGGGGTGGTTCTCGACGAACATCCTCGGCAACCGCGACGGCGAGGTCCTGGACGACCCCGGCTCCTTCCGGACCAAGGAGCTCTCGAAGGTCTCGGTCCTCGACGCGATCCTCCAGCCGGAGATGTACCGGGAGCTCTACGGCGACTACTTCCACAAGATCCGCATCGAGTACTACCCGCCGAGGGGCGACGCCAAGGAAGGCTGGGACAACATCGACATCTTCGGGTGGCTGGGCCAGCCGATGCAGATCAAGGTCAACTTCCTCTGCCGCGACTCCATTCTCGCGGCGCCCGTCGTCCTCGACCTGACGCTTTTCCTGGACCTCGCCCGCCGAGCGGGGCTCGCGGGCATCCAGGAGTGGCTCTCCTTCTACTTCAAGTCGCCGATGTCGCGCCCGGACTTAAAGCCCGAGCACGACCTCTTCATCCAGCACCTGAAGCTCTCCAACACCCTGCGCATCCTGGTGGGCGAGGAAGTCCTCGACCACTCCGGCCTCGACTACTACGAGGGCGACGAGGAGGCGCAGGACGAGGTCCGGGCGCTGCGCCGATCCGGGAACGAATGAGCGAGGAGCCGGAAGCGCGCATCCCCTGGCGCTGGGCGATCGGCACGGCGGTCGTCCTGGCCATCGCCCTGGCGGTCGTCGCCTTCCGCGGCCCCTCGGGGACGCCCGCGTCCACCGCCCGCGCCCATCGCAAGGACCTCGTGGTCCCGATCCTCGCCGAAGGGAGCCTCGAGCCCCCGGCGGGCGGAGAGCTGCGCGCGCCGGAGGCCGCGACGGTCGCCTCGATCCCCGCGAAGGAGGGCGAGCACGTCGCCCAGGGCGCCCCTCTCGTCGTACTGGAGAACCCCGAGCTCTCCCAATCCGCGCTCGCGGCTCGGGCCACGGCGGCCGAGCTGGCCGAGGAGAAGGTCCGCGCCTCGGGAGACCTCGAGCAGGCCAAGCGCGAGGCGGCGCACGCGAAGCAGGTCTTCGACGCCGACTCGCGCCTCATCAAGGAGTCGGCCATCCCCCGCGCCACGCTGGAGGCCGACGAGCTGGCCTGGCGCCAGGCCGCGGAGAAGCAGCGAACGGCCGAGGTCCGCTACGCGTCGCTCGGCGGCGAGGCCGGCGGATCGCGCCTGGAGCTGGCGCGGGAGTCGGCGGCACAGCTGGAGCGGCGGGTCACGGCGCTGACCGTCCGCGCTCCGGCCGCGGGGATCGTCTACGGGCTGCCCCGCAAGACCGGGGAGACGGTGCGCGCCGGAGATCTCGTGGCGAGCGTGGGCGACCCCTCGCACCTGCGCGTCCGCGTCCGGGTGGACGAGCCGGACCTTCCGAGGGTCACCGTCGGCCAGCGCATGATGATCGGCTTCGACGGGCTGCCCGACCGCAAGTGGGAGGGGAAGGTGCTCTCCGTCTCCCCCGGCGTTCGGGAGGCCAACGGCCGCGAGGTCGGCGAGGTGCTGGGCGAGATCGCGGACCCGACGAGGTCGCTCCCCCCCAACGCCTCCGTCAACGCCCAGATCGTCACCGGCGAGAAGAAGGGCGCCCTCGCGATCCCCCGAGCCGCGCTCTTCCGCGACGGGGAGAAGCGCTTCGTCTACCGCCTCGAGGACTCCCGGGCGAAGCGGCGCGAGGTGACGGTCGGCCTCGTCGGCATCAACGACGTCGAGATCGCCTCGGGCCTGTCGGACAACGACACGGTCCTGCTGCCCGGCCTCGTCCCTCTCTCCGAGGGCGCGCGCGTCAACGTGACCCCCGCGCGCTCGTAGCGGTGTCCTATGTTCACGCCGGAGACCTTTGAGACCGCGGTCCACCGCTTCCGCACGCACCCGGTCCAGACCGCGCTGACGCTGGCGGGGCTCGTCGTCGGGACCGCCGCGATCATCATCATCGTGGCGCTGGGGCTGACCGGGCGCACGTTCGTCATGAACCAGATCGAGGGGGTCGGGTCGCACCTGGTCTGGGCGAGCTACGAGGGGACCGTCACGGCAGGCGTCTCCCGCACGACCGAGGACCAGATCACCGAGGGGGACGTGAAGGCGATCGAGGGGCGCTCCGACCTCTTCTCGGGAGTGACCCCGCTCGTCGAGCTCCACGGCACCGTGTCGGTCCTCGCCCGGGCCATGGACGTCGCGGTCCTCGGGACGACGCCCAACTACACGACGGTCCGCAAGAACGTGCGGGTCCTGCGCGGCCGGTTTCTCGACGACGACGACGTCGCCCAGCGGTCGAAGGTCTGCGTCGTCAGCAACACCCTCTACCACGAGCTCTTCGGCAACGAGGACAACGCCGAGAAGACCATCCGCACGCTGGGGATGACCTTCCAGGTGGTCGGCGAGTTCGACAAGCCCGTGGACACGATGGGGCAGGGAGAGGTCACGCCGTACTCGATCTTCATTCCGGTCACCGTCTCGTGGTTCTACACGCCGACGCGCCGCGTGGACACGGTCTTCGCCGAGGTCCGCGAGTTCTCCGAGATCCCGCAAGCGGCCGCCACGATGGAGGAGCTGCTGCGGGACCGGCACCACCAGGGCTCCGTCTTCAAGGTCAAGACCATGACGACGGTCATCCGGGTCGCCCGAACGATCTCCTTCGGCCTGATCGCCGCCTTCATCGCGGCGGCGGCGGTCTCGGTCGTCGTCGGCGGAGTGGGAATCATGAACATCCTGCTCGCCTCCGTCGAGCAGCGGACGCGGGAGATCGGCGTGCGGATGAGCGTCGGGGCGCGCCGCCGCGACATCCTCCGGCAGTTCCTCCTCGAGGCCCTGATGCTCGGCGCGATCGGCTCGATGATCGGCGTCGTTGTCGGCCTCGGGCTCCCGCTGCTGCTTCGCCCGTTCGTCCAGGCCGTGCTCATCCGCGTGTCGGGGCTTTCGGCCCTGCTCGCGTTCCTCTTTTCCTGCGGCGTCACGCTCGTCTTCGGCGTCGTGCCGGCGTACCGCGCCGCCAACATGAACCCGACGGAGGCCCTGCGCTATGAATGACTGGAGATTCCGGACCTCGCTCGCCGCCCTCGCCCTTCTCGCCGCGGCCTGGCCCCTGCCGATGAGCGCTCAGGCGCCCCCGCCGCCCCCGGGCGAGACGCTGACCGTGCGCCGCGCGGTGGAGCTCGCCCTCGAGCGCGCGCCGGAGGTCGCCGTCTCGCGGGCCGAGGCGGACGACGCCGCCGCCTCGGCGCGGCTCTCCCGCGCCGGGTTGAAGCCGTTCGCCTCGATCTCGACGACGCCGGGCTACTCCACCGGGCTTCCTGTCCAGGTGGCCGGCCAGGTCCCGTCGATCTTCGGCTTCGAGGTCCGCCAGACGCTCTACGATCCCTCGCGCCGCGCCCTGGTGTTCGACGCCGAGGCTTCGGCCGCGGAGGCCCGAGGCGCCCTC